>JBGTSH010000308.1:0-12821 GCA_041940405.1 Polyangiaceae bacterium | reverse complement strand
ACCGCGAAAAGCAGGCCACCTGCCTGACCTGCCACCCCTTCGGGCGCGGCGGCGTCGACGGCGCTCCCAAGCCGCAGCTCCCCGGCAAAGAGGCGATGACCGTCAATACGCCGACGATCTTCAACGTCGGCCTCAACTACCGGCAGCACTGGAACGGGAAGTTCGAGACCCTCGAAGCGCAGCTCGACGCTCCGATCCTCAACCCGCGGGTCATGAACATGACCTACCCCGAGGTCGTCGCGCGCCTCTCGGCCTCGCCCGAGTACGCCGCCGCGTTCCGCGACATCTATCCCGACGGCGTCACCGAGAAGAACTTCCGCGATGCGCTCGCCGAGTACGAGCGCTCGCTCATCACGCCTCGGTCTCCGTTCGATCGCTTCCTCGCCGGCGATCCCGAGGCGATCGACGATCGGGTGCGCAAGGGCTACGCGCTCTTCAAGAGCCACGGATGCATCAGCTGTCACCAAGGGGTGAACATCGGCGGCAACATGATGCAGCGCTTCGGTGCGTTGAAGGACTACTTCGCGGGTCGCGAGATCTCCGAGGCCGATCTCGGCCTCTTCCTCGTAACCCGTCGCGAGGAGGACAAACATGTCTTCCGCGTCGCGAGCCTGCGGAACGTTGCTCTGACGGCTCCTTACTTTCATGACGGCTCCGTAAAGACGCTGGAAGAGGCGGTGCGAATCATGAGCGAGTACCAGCTCGGGCGGCCCCTCGACGACGAGCAGACGAAGCTCATCGTCGCCTTCTTGGGATCGCTCACCGGCGATTTGGGGGTGGAGCTGTGAAACGCGATCTCTTGCTCCGAGGCCTGTGGCTCAGCGGCGCGCTCGCGTTCGCGGGCCAGTGGGTCTACGCGCAGCGCGCGGGCATCGACGCGCGCGTCCACGATCGGTACGCGCACGATGTACGCAGCCTGCAGGCGCTCGACGCGCGGCTCAACGAGCAGGTGATGCAGTCGCGTCAGTCGCTGGTCACCCACTACGACGACCTGGCGCGGACGGTCACGTCGCTGCGCGAGCTGCACAAGTCTCTGGAGAAGCCGCCGGCGTTCCTTCCGAGCGCGGATCAAGCAACGGTCACGAGCGCCGTCAAGGCGTCGTCGGAAGCCCTCGCCGACAAGACGCGGCTCGTCGAGGAGTTCAAGAGCCAGAACGCGGTCTTCCGCAACTCCGCGCGGTTCTTTCCCGTCGCTACCGAGCAGCTCCGTGATCGGCTCCGCGGCGATCCCGACGGCGCGGCACTTGCGCAGCTCGCCAACGAGGTCCTCATCTCGGTCCTTCACTACGTGCAGCTCCCCAGCGAAGAGCAGCTCGCGCGTGCAAAGCAGGCGGCCGAGGCGCTTCGCAAGGCGCAGCTCCCGGCGTCGTTCGAGCGAGACAAGGAGGTCGTCCTGGTCCACGCGGCGACGGTCCTGGAGCGGAGCTCGAAGCTCGCCGACCTGACGAACGCCGTCCTCACGGCAAAGGCGCCCGAAGCCGCCGTGAACGTCGACGCGAGCTACGCGCGCGGCGTGCATGCAGCGACGATCGCCGCCGAGCGGCGGAGCGGGTTCATGTTCACGACGCTGCTCGCGGCGGTGGGGCTCATGGCTGCGGACTTCGTCCTCCGGTACCGGCGGGCCGCTCGCGTCGATCGCGAGATCGCGGCCAAGCTCGCGGCCGCGAACGAGGCGCTCCTCCGCGAGAAGCAGCGAGAGACCGAGCTCGTCGATCTGAAGAGCCGGTTCGTCTCGATGACGTCGCACGAGTTCCGCACGCCGCTCGCGGTCATCCTGTCTTCGGCCGAGCTGCTCGAGGCGTACGGCGAGCGCTGGACGCCGACGAAGAGGAGCGACCACTACACGCGCATCAAAGGCGCGGTAGGCAACATGCGCGAGCTCCTCGACGCCGTCTTGGTGATCGGCCGAAGCGACGCAGGCAAGCTCGAGTGCAACCCCGGGCCGATGGATCTCACGCGCTTCGTCCGCGAGTCGGTCGAAGCCGTCGCTTCGACCTCGCTCCGGCACGAGCTGCGCTGCGAAATCGCCGCGGGTCTCCCCGAGGCCGAGATCGACGAAAAGCTCGCGGTTCATGTGCTCACCAACTTGCTCTCCAACGCAGTGAAGTACTCGCCGGCCGGTGGGCCGGTGGACGTGAAGGTGAAGGCCGACGGCGCCGACCTCGTGCTCGAGGTCACCGATCGCGGCATCGGCATCTCGAAGGACGATCAGGCGCGCCTCTTCGAGAGCTTTCACCGTGGCAAGAACGTGGGAACCATCCCGGGAACGGGCCTCGGCCTCGCGGTCGTAAAGCGCGCCGTGGATGCGCACGGCGGCACCATCGCGGTCCGTTCCGAAGAGGGAGAAGGAACGACGTTCGTCGTGCGCCTCCCTGTATTTCGCCCCGACGAGCCCCCGCCCGCGGACGACGATCAGCGCGACGCGGTGCGCACGCCGCCCGCGCCCGAGCCCGAGACGAGCGTCGTGTAGACGAAGCCCTTCGCCGAGCAGTGGCCCGACGTCGGCGACGAGCACTCGATCCAGTAGATGCCGTCGAGACCCGCTTTCGCGGCCTCGACGCGCATCATCTCGATGCTGCGCGGGCTCTCGAGGCTCGCCGCCTTCAGCTCGCCGACGACGCGGAAAGGACGCTCCGGCTGGCTGTCGAGGAGCACGTCGACCGCCGCCGAGCTTCGCGGCACGGACATGTGCGCTTCCGAAGCCGTGTAGGAGACGCGCGCGGCATTCGAGCAACCCATCGCCGAGAGACCCAGAACCGAGAGAGCGATCAGCGTTTTCATCTTCGTTCCTTCTGCGGAGCGCCGTTCGAGCGCTTCGGTTCGCCCTATCGCAAGCGTGGTGCCAACGGCGCGTCGGAAGATCGCGCGGGGATTCGGGCGACCTTCGTCAGTTGCGCAATTGCCGCTCGGCGATGGTCGGCGCGAATCGAGCAAGCGCTGCTCAACGGCCATGCGCAACGTCCGCGCAAGCGCCTATCCTCGGTGAATGCGCATCGCTTTCGTCGGGGTAGCCGCGCTGCTCACTGCGTCCGTGGCGTGTGATGACGGCACCGTCGGTTCGGGAGGCGGAGACGCGTCCGGCCCGGGATCGGGGCCCGGTTCCGGGGCCGGCGCCCCGACGTCGGCGAGCGGTACAGCGAGCGGTCCGACCAGCACCACCACGGGAGCCGGGGGCGAGGCGCCGTGCACCGGGACGACGCTCGCCGAGCTTACGGAAGTGAGCACCGTGCCGCTCGCGAGCAGCGCCTCGGGGGCGAAGGCCATCTACGCCGAGTCACCGAGCGGGGCACACGTCGCGTGGGCGGCTCCGGACGGCGTGCACATCACGACGCTCGACGGACAAGGTGCGCAGGTCGGGAGCGACATCGTCGTACCGGCGCTCGAGCCGTTCGGCCTCGTCGCGGACGGCGATCTCTTCTTGCTCGCGTCGCGCTCGCCCGACTTCATGACGTTCTTCCGCATCGACCCCACGGGTGCCGTCGAGGCCTCCGTCGATCTCGTCGGCGGCGGCGATCACATGGTCGAAGGCGTCGAATGGTTCGGCGAGTTCGCGAGGACCGGTCGGCTCGCACGCACCGCCCCCGGGCAGTACGCGGCGTACTTCGCGCTCCATCGGCGCTGGCCGGATGGGATCGGTCACCAGGGCGACACGCTGCGCCTCCTGGACGCCGACGGTAACCCGGCGGGCAGCGGGTGGGGTTGGGGCTGCAGCCACAGCATGGATCAGCTCCTCGGCACGAGCGGCGCGATGCTCGCGCCGATCTGCATCTCGGACTGCTACCCGCAGAAGGGCATCTTCTTCAACCACGACCAGACGATGCTGATCGACGACCCCACCGCGAACTGCGCCGGCGGCTACACCACCGTGCTCGGCGGCATCGCCGGTGTCGCCGACGGCGTATGGGTGCTCTTCGGCAAGCAGGGCGGCGCCGGCTACGACATGCAGCTCTCCAAGCTCGACACGAGCGGCGCCGTCGCCGCGTCGGTTCCTCTCGGAACCTCTGCCGCCGGCGCGCGGCGCCTCGCGGCTTACGACGGCGGCCTGCTCGTCGGCGCCTCCGAGAACGGAACGACGACGCTTCAGCGCTACGACCTCGCGGGCTCGGCGAACGGCGCGGCCGAAACGATCGCGGCGTCACTCCCCGTGCAGGACATGACGAGCCTCTCCAATGGCGAGGTCGCTTGGGCCTGGACGGAGGGGACGTCGCTCCAGGTCGCGCACGTGCAGATGTGCCCTCAGTGAAAGTCGCGCGACCGCGCCTCGAGCACGGCGCCCGACGGGAGCTCGAGGCGCACCACGCGCTTGACGAGGACGTGAATCACCGTCCCCTCGCGCTCGAGCACGCCGGCGACGAGGATGATTTTTCCGTGAAGGAGCGGGTGGCGATACCGCTCGAAGATGGGAACGGTGACGACGAGGTTGGTGATCCCCGTCTCGTCTTCGAGCGTGACGAAGGTGACGCCGCTGGCGGTCATGGGGCGCTGGCGTCCGATGACGAGCCCGGCGACGTGGACTGTCGCGCCGTTCTTCTTCCGGACGAGATCGCAGGCGCGCGTGATGCGGCGGCCCTCGAGGTGCGGCCGCACGTGGCGCATCGGGTGGTCGTCGACCGATAGACCGAGCCGCCCGTAATCGAGGAGGAGCTGCTCGACCTTGCCGAGGGCCGGCAGGCGCGGATCGATAGCGTCCTTCTCGAGATCGACAGCCTCGAACAATCCGCCGAGGCGCGGAGCACGCGCGCGCCACATCGCGACGCGACGGCCGGGCGAGAGGGCTTCGAGAGCGCCTGCCTCGGCCAGGGCTTCGAGCTCGTTCTTCTTCAAATCGGCGCGGCGCGCGAGATCGCCGACGCTCTCGTACGGTGCCTCGGCCCGCGCCTTCTCGATCGCCTTGGCCACGTCCTCACCGATGCCGGCGATCTGTCTCAGCCCCAGCCGAAGAGCGGGCGCGCGTCCGGCACCCTCGAGCGTGCAGTCCCAATCGCTGGCCACGACGCAAGGCGGGCGCACCTCTACCCCGTGGCGCTGCGCGTCCTGAACGATGCTCGAGGCGCTGTAGAAGCCCATCGGCTGCGAGTTGAGGAGCGCGCACGCAAAGATGCCCGGAAAGTGCGTCTTTTGCCACGACGAGGCGTACACGAGGAGCGCGAAGCTCGACGCGTGCGACTCGGGGAAGCCGTACTCGCCGAAGCCCTGGATCTGCTTGTAGAGCGCGTCGCCGAACTTCGGCGAGATGCCGTGCTCTTCGAAGCCGCGGAGCAGACGATCGTGATGTCGCTCGAGGCGACCGTGCTTCTTCCAGGCGGCCATGTCGCGGCGAAGCTGATCGGCCTCACCCGGGGTGTAGCCGGCGCCGACCATCGCGATCTGCATCACCTGCTCCTGGAAGAGCGGCACGCCGCGCGTTCGCTCGAGGATCGAGTGGAGGATCGGGTGCGGCGCGACCGAGGGCTCCTTGCCCTGTCTACGCCGAAGGTACGGATGGACCATTCCGCCTTGGATGGGCCCGGGCCTCACGATAGCGACCTCGATCACCAGGTCGTAGAAATTGCGCGGACGAAGCCGCGGCAACATCGCCATCTGTGCGCGGCTCTCGATCTGAAAGACGCCGACGGTGTCGGCGCGGCAGATCGCGTCATAGGTCGCTTCGTCTTCGGGCGGGATGCGCGCGAGCGCTTCGATCGGATCGAACGGCTCGCCTTCTAGCTGTCCGGGGGCGAGCCCGCGATCGTGCAGGAGCGACAGACATTTTCTCAGGCACGTGAGCATGCCGAGGCCGAGCACATCCATCTTGAAGAACCCGAGCGTGTCCATGTCATCCTTGTCCCAAGGGATGACGGTGCGCCCGGGCATGCGCGCCGGCTCGACGGGCGCGATGTGATCGAGCGGCTCGGCCGAAAGGACGAAGCCGCCCACATGGATCGACAGATGACGCGGAAATCCCTCCATCGCTCGCGCAGCGGCGACAGCCTTGGACAGGCGCGGGTCGTCCGGATCGAGCCCTAGCTCGGCCACGGCGTCCTGCGAGACGTCGGACATGTCGTAGTGCATGACCAGGCTGCTCAGCCGGTCGACCTGATCGGGCGCGAGGTCGAACGCCTTGCCCACTTCACGCAAGGCGCTCTTGCCGCGATACGAGATGACCTCACACACCATCGCTGCGCGGTCGCGACCGTACTTCTCGTAGAGCTCCTGGATGACCTCTTCTCGCCTCTCGTGCTCGAAGTCGACGTCGATGTCCGGCGGCTCGGCGCGCTCGGCCGAGAGAAAGCGCTCGAAGAGCAGGTTACTGCGCGAGGGATCGACGGCGGTCACGCCGAGCGCAAAGCAGACCGCGCTGTTCGCCGCGCTGCCACGCCCCTGGCACAGGATCTTTCGCCGGCGGGCCATCTCGACGACGTCCCACACGCTCAGAAAATAGGCAGCGACCTCGAGCTTCTCGATGAGCGCGAGCTCCTTGTCGCATTGCGCGCGCACCGCCGGCGGGATGCCGTCCGGGTACCGCCGCACGAGCCCTTCGTCGGTAAGCTTGCGGAGGAGCTCATCGGGCGTCTCACCAGGGGCGCACAGCTTCTCGCTCGGGAATCGATAGCGGAGCTCGCCGAACGTGAACGTCAGGGATTCGGCGACCTCGGCCGCACGATCGACCCACCGTTGTCTGTCTCGGAAGAGCGCGCGCATCTGCGCCTCGTTTCGAATGCGTGCCTCTCCGTTCGAGGCGAGCGCACGTCCGGCCCGATCGAGGGTCGTCTTCTCCCGGATGCAGTGGAGGATGTCGGCGATCGACCGCCGCGACGGATGATGAAAGAGCGGCCGAGCCGTCGCGAGCACCTCACACCCGAGCGAGCGAGCGAGCGCTTCGGCGAGCGCGGTTCGCCGAGCGTCGAGGCCATCGAGCCTGCGGTAGGCAGCGACGTGGATCCTGCCGTCGAAGGCTTCGCGCACGTCCGCCCACTCGGCGCCCCAAGACGACGGCGCGACAAACGCAGTACTGTCATGATGCGCTTCGAGGAGCCACCTGTCGGTCGCGAGGACGAGCTCGAGCCCCTTGCTCGTCTCGGCCAAGGTCGAGAGCCGGAGCCCTGCGGTCCCCTTCTCGTGACCTTCGTGCGCGAGGGTCAGACACCTGCAGAGGCTGCGGTACCCGTCGTGATCGCGCGCCAGCAGGATGACCGAGCTCGGCGAGCCATGAGCGAGAGGCCGCCCGTCTTCCCCCTCGAGCGTCAGCTCGGTCCCCGACACGAGCTTCATCCCTCGCGCCCTCGCTTCGCGGTACGCGCGAACGAGCCCGTAGATACCGTCTCGATCCGCGATGCCGATCGCCGAGAGGCCGAGATCGAGCGACTCTCGGATCAGCTCTTCGGGGTGCGACGCGCCCTCGAGAAACGAAAAGTTCGACTTGGCGCAGAGCTCCGCAAACAACTGAACAAAAGTATATGCTCAGCTTCCCGAGCTGCCAAGCGGACCCCCCGATCCCTTAGGTTATTCAATTACTTCTAGAGATCAGTTCGTTTCCCACGGCGCGATCGAGCGGGCTTCATCCTGGAGGCTCGTGAGCTTCTTGGCGAGCTCGCTCCGCGCGCGCTGATCGTTCGGGTCGAGCGCTTCGAGCCGCTGCGCGATGTTTCGCGCGCGCCTCGAGAGATCGTCGGCGCTCCGCCAACCCTTGCGATCGATCTCCCAGCTGATCCTCGCTCGCCTGAGCGCGAGCCGTTCGAGCGAAGCCGCCAAGGCATACGCGGTCTTGGCCAGCGAGAGCGCCGGCTGCAGGACCGGCGGCGGCGGATGGTCGAAGGCGCTACCAGCAGAAGACATCCGGCTATCCCCTTTCCTGGCGGACACTCCGCCGCAAGGGTCCCAAGCACACTCGATGCCCGTCGATTTCGTCTCGGATGAGGCGGCGAACCGACGAGAAGTACGTCCTGCGATCGAGCTGAGCCGAGGCAGAACGACTCGCGGGTTGCAAGTTGCCCCACCAACGTCGCCTCGCCGCGTCGTCTCTCCGGGTCGCGTCCGCTGCGCGCCTACCACGCGGGTTTGTTGGCCGGCACACACACCTCCGGACACGATCGCTCCCAACGATGGGGCAACCACGCAGGGCGACGTCGACTCGCAGGCGTCTTCTCGTCCCTTGTGCGATGGCGCTTGCCGCGCTGAGCGCTTGCGGCCGGAGCCTGAGCACCGACCTTCTCTTGAGGGAGTTCAACGGGGGCATCACAGACAGCCTCCCCGACCCGGCCCTGTCGCGGGCGCAGATCGCCGAAGAGCGCGTGGCGCTGACCGTGCGAGCCTCGCTCATCCGGGGGTACTTCACGCAGGGGTCGACCGACGCGCGCTCGATCGCAGCGTGGCTCCAGAAGCCCGAGGTCGAAGCGCTCGCCTGGGATCATCTGCTCAGGCGCGCCAACCCCGGCGACCCCACCTGCTCCGACGGCGAGGGACCGAAGGCGCCTCCAGAGCCGGGCGACAGCCCGCCGCCTGCTGATAGTCCGACCCAGCAGGCAGTCGGCCCCGCATCGCAAGCGCTGCAGAGCTGCTCGGTCGAGTTTCGTGAGCGGCTCTTCAAGATGCTCGAGGTCGACAAGATCCAGCCCGACAAGCTCTGCAGGCAAGAGGCGCCGACGGCCGAAGCCTACGCCGTGTCCGACGCGACGAGGCTCGCTGCCGGCCTCGACCTCGCCGCGATCGACGTCGCGCGCATGATCGTCGACGAGCAGGTGCTGCGGCCCGACACCGAGACACGGCGCGGGTTCACGCGCGGCCTGCGTGAAGCAGCCGAGTACCTGAGGGCTCGCCGCTGGCGACCCTCCGACCGCGCGCCGACCTTCGGCATCGCGATCAAGGGCGGTGCATCGAGCGGCGTCTACAGCGCGGGAGCGACCTGGCGCGCGCTCACCCTCATTCAGAAGTACCGCGAGTGGAAGAAGAACCCGCCCGCGGGAACGTCACCGTACGGCGTAAGCTCGAACGAGTCGCTGTTCACCGTCGCCTCCGGAACGAGCGCAGGCGCGGTCATCGCTGCGGTCGTCGACATGTTCCACCAGGACCGCTGCTTCATTCATCCCGAGGCCGAAGACTTTCGCGACAAGTACAGCATCCCGGACAACGTCACGACGGCGACGGGCGAAAGGTGCCAGGACTACGCGCGACGGATCCTGGCGACGCTCTTCACGTGCACCGATCAGACCGAGCTCTACTGCGTCGACAGCCGCCCGATCTTCTCGCTCATGGGCAGCCAGAAGGGCCTGATGGACTTCAAAGGCTTGCGCGAGAAGGTCGCCAACTACGTGCGTGGTGACGCGCTCCTCAACCGGACCGAGCTCGCGCTCACCACCGTCGATTTTCGTTGGGGCAACCTCTACGTCCAAACGGATCAGGATCCCTCGACCGTCGAGGCGACGCCGCCGGGAGCGTTTCCGAGCTCGAGAGCGGTCGGACAAGTCCACCGCAGCATCGAAGCGTCGTTCGTCCTCCCCTTCATCGCCTGGCCTGTCGATTCGCTGCGCATCGGCGGCCAAGAGCGCGGCGGTGTCTACCTCGACGGCGGCATCAAGTCCGAGGTTCCGCTGCTCGCGCTGTCGCAACGAGGCATCGAGCGCGCGCTCGTCATCGGGAGCGGTCCGCCGCAGATCACGCCCACCGAGCCGCAGACGAGCGCCGTCAGCATCGCGCTTCGCTACCTCGACGTGTCGCTCAGCGCGGTCACCGAGAGCGAGTGGAAGGCGACGGTCCCCATGACCCGCTACCTCGAGAGCTTCGAGCTCGCCGCCTGCGAGGGCCTCCGCCCCGGGACGACGCTCGAGGCTCGCGAGGCCTTCTGTACAGGAAACCTTCGCGCTGCTTGTGCGGGGCCCGACGCGATGTACCGCCAGGGGGACCCCAGCCAGCCGAACGCCCACGCGGCCGGACGCAGGTTCGAGGTCATGGGCATCTTCCGCAAAGAGGATGTCGACCCGACGTTTGGCTATTCGTTCAACCCCGTTCAGATGCGCCGACTCTTCAACGCGGGCGCCGAGGCCGCGCGTGAGCGATGCCTCGAGCTCACGATGTTCCTCGGCATGGGCGATGCGCCGCTCCTCGAGCGCATGAAGTGGTGCAACGAGACCCCCATCGAGGAAACCGGCCTTTGCACCAAGACCGTTCGGAGCTTCGACTCATGCACAATCGATCCAAAGCGCGAAGGCCCGCCGCTGGCGCGCTGATTGTCTCCGCGCTCGCGCTCGCTACGAACGCCGGGGCGGACTCGGCCGAAGCCGAGAAGGAGGCCCAGGAGGCGCTCGACGAGCTCAAGCCCGAGTGGAACCAAAGGCCCCTCGGCGCCTACGAGATCGAGTGGGACGTCATCGGGCTCGGAGAAGACCGCCACCGCGCCACGTGGCTCACCGGGTTCGGCTTGAGCGCGACGCCTTGGATGCCCGAGCACCCGCGCGGGCTGCGGCTCTTCAACATCACCACGATGATCCTGCTCGGCGACTACGGCGACACCAAATACGACGCCGTCCATTTGCAGGCAGGCACCGACCCCCGCCTCTCGCTCTACTCCTTCAGCGATGCGATCGACGTCATCATCGGCCCGCGCATCCGCTACACGGCGAGCGGCTTCGCGCAGGACATCGGACCTCGTCACAGCGTTTCGGTCGGCGGCGCGCTCGGCGCCACGATCCTCGACGGCTTTCTCACCGTCGAGCTCACCGGCGAGGGTGCGTACGCGGCCAACGACGAGTTTCTCAGCCTGGAAGCGACAGGCGACCGATGGAAGCCGCGCTTCGGCGTCACGCTCAAGACCGACATCTGCTTCTACGCCGGAAGCAACGGCCCCGACGGCAACGGGTGCATGTACGCGCCCACCCGCCAAGAGACCGTCGATCTCACGGTGGTCCTCGACAGCGCCCTCGCTGCCGCGCGGCCCACGCAGAACGTGCAGTCGAGCTTTTGCGACGCCGTCGATGCCTCCGTCACGCTGAAGGCCGCCGACGGCTGCGGCAGCTACGACGCCGACGGGTTCTTCTGCCGCATGACGCGCGAGCTCGAGACGCGGAAACAACCGACGGCAGCCATCGAGGCCGCCGCGCGCGCGCATGCCGAGCTTCGCGTCTGCTACGACGCGCAGCGCGCCAACCAACTGACCGCGCGGAAGAACGGCCGGACGCGCGCCATTCGGCTGCAGTACGGATCGTACGCGCCGGAGATGCGCCGGGCGCTCGACTGCGCCGAGGCGGAGCCGATCGAACAGGACGAGGCGCAGTATGAAGCGCTCTGTCGCGCCTGCGAGCTCTGCCCGCGGGCTTGCCCAGAGGGCGCGCCCTGGACGCCGAAGCACGAGTGACGCGCCGCTGCTCCGGCCGCGCTACTCCCACCAGCCTTGGAGCATCGTCTCGCCCGAGGCGCGATCGACGTAGATCCACGCATCGGCGGCGGGCGCCGACGCGGCGGAGCTTGCTCCATCGGCATGAGACAGCGTGACCCTGAGGTAGTCGCGAGAGCACGGCGAGCCCGACCACCACATCGCCCCGTCGAGCCGGCGATCGAAGACAACGCGCTTTACGACGAACGCTTGCCGCCCGACAAATACGATCGCGCCCGGCTCGAGCCGCCCGCCGCCGCGAGGAAAGAGCAGCGCCGGCTCGGGCAAGAGACGCGTGGGCTCACCCGGGCCGAGATCGAAGAGCGTTCGGGCCACCGACGGAGATTGACGCATGCCGGCCGCGCTCATTCCGGTGAGCTGGGTGCGACGTTCGGGGCGATGGTCATCGACCACCGAGAGCACCCCGACCCGCTCGACGCCGATCTCGGCAGAGAGCTCGGACAAGAGGGCCGGCAATGCATCGGGCGACACCGCGGCGTCGCGAGAGAGATCGAGCTGGACCTCATGCGCGCGAACCACGCGCGAAAGCCGGAGAGCGATGCGCACGGCAGGCGCCGCGAGCTCGAGGCGCTCGATCTTCGCCTTGATCGCGCGAAAGAGATCGTCCGTATGTGATAGCGGCGCCGGAAGGTCGACCGAAAGGCCGACGCAATGTTCTGCGGCGATGCTCTCGGGGGTACGAAGACGGAAGATCGTCCGGTCGTAGACGATCTCGAGATCGATGCGGTTCGTCGCCTGCCTGCGACCCGTGAGGCGCGCCGAGAGCTTGGAGACCGCGTGGCGCAGCGCGAAGACGAGCTGCGGCGCCGTCTCGACCCCGTCATCGAAGCTCAGCTCTTCGACGAGGACCTGTGGCGCTTCATACGAAACGAGCGGGCGCGTGTCTTTGCCTTCGAGAAAGTCGATGAGCTCTCGAGGCGAGGTCTCGGTGCATAGGCGAGCCGTGAGCTGCGCGCGATCCAATCGCGCGAGATCGGCGGCGCTCACCACGCCGAGACGAGCGAAGTACGTCGCCGCTCGCTCCGAGAGCGGCAGCGCCGAGATCGGAAGGCGGAGCACGAAGTCCTTCTCTTTGCCGGGTGGGCAGACCCGATCGATCCCATCGAAAAGTGGATGGTCCGAGGCGAACCTCGCGAACGCACGCGCCAAGCTCGGACCGCCGGCGATGGCGACGTTGGCTCGGTACCCGAGGGTCGCGACGCGGCTGATGATCTCGCTACATAGCGACTGTTCGCCCCCGAAGAGATGCGCACCACCGGTGACGTCGACCCAAACGGTGTCGAGCGGCGCGGTTCGAGCCACCTCGACAGTCGGACCGAACTCCATCGCAACCTCGGCAACGGTGCCGAGGGCCTGCACCAGCGCGCGCGGCGAGACGCGCGCGAATATCAAATCGGCTGAGCGCGCCATCGCCTCGGCCACGCTCATGCCCGGCCGAACGCCGCGCGCCCTCGCT
>JBGTSH010000307.1:0-12835 GCA_041940405.1 Polyangiaceae bacterium | reverse complement strand
CGCCATCCAGAGTCAGCGGGCGCTGGGTGGACGGATCGGCACCTGTCTGCTGGAGATGGAGGTCCTCGACGAGGACGACCTTCGCCTCGGTGGCGGGGACCAGCATCTTGCCGCGCAGGTTGATCCATTCGCCGACCCGCGCGAGCGTCGGTACGCGATCCATGTCGGCGAGCGCGTCGATGGCCACCGCGCTCACGACCTGCGTTCCGTCGGCGCGACGCATCCGAACGACACCGCAGCGCCGCTGGCCGAGGGCCTTCATTCCCTTTGCCCAGTCGCCGACGCGCTTCTCGAGGTCGGCCTCTTCGAGCGCTTTGCCTTCGATCGACCAGGCCCGCGGCCACACATGCGGCGCGCCCGCCGCGCGAAGCGTGAAAGCGAGCTCGTCCGAAGCCAAGTGTCCCTCGCCGCGCAGCTGCCTGCCGGCGTTGCGGGCGGCCACTTGGACGAGCGCGGCGTCGGCGTCGCCGCAGAGCGAAGAGAGCTTGTCCTTTGGGCCGCGGTAGGGCTCGGGCGATTGCGTCGACGCTCGCCAGACGAGCGGGGGCGTGGCTCCCATGCCGACGGGCGCGGCCGGGGCAGCGACCGCGTGAGAGCTCCCGATCGCGATCGGCAGGAGGAGCGAGGGAGCGAGGCGGCGCAGCTTCATCCTTTGGGGGGCGCTCTTCTCACAACCCCGCGAAGTACAGCTCGCGTTCCGGATCCGGCTCGTCGCCGAGGATGTGCTTCGAGACGTACGCGAAGGTCGCTCGATGCACCCCGGGCGGAGCGGTGCGGGCCCGCTCGGGCCGATGCTGCCCGAGGATCTCGAACATCACGTACCCGAGCAGACCCTCGGTTCGCGCGATGCCCAGCATGCCGAGCGCCTGGTTGTCCTCGGGCGGCACGCGGCCCTCGTCTTTGGCGGCGACCCGCTCGGCGACGTACGCCCCGATCGCGCTCTCGATGCAGAGCATCTCTTCCGCTGCGCTGAGGAAGTACGGCTCGTTGGGCCGCACGTCGAACAGGAGCTCGCGGAGCTCGGGCTCGTACCGCATGATCGCTCGGCAGCCCGCGTACATCCGCGCGGCTGTCGTCGGTTCGGATCCGATGCGGACGGCGCCTGCGGGATCGACGTCGAGGAAGATCGCATAGGGCGAGATACGATCCGTGTCCTTGGCGGCGAGTCGCTCGGCCATCGAAAGCGCGCTTCGCGATCGCGGATGGTAGGCGAGCGCGTGCGCGAGCGAGGTGCGCGCCGCGGCGTTGTCGCCGCGCGCGACGAGCACGCCGGCGAGCCCGACGTGGGCGGTCGACAGCGTCGGATCGAGCCCGAGCAGATCGCGGTAGGCGCGCTCCGCTTCGCTCGGAGCCCTGCGTTCGAGCGAGCGTGCGAGCGCGAGGCGGAGCGCGGGCACCTTGGGGCTCTGGTCGACCGCTGCACGGAACGACGCGGCCGCTTCGGCGTCGCGACCGGAGCGCAACGCGGCAGCGCCTTCTGCGTAAGAAGCGCGCGCTCCGGCGGTAAGCGGCGCCTTCGCGAGGTGCACGGCACCCGTTTCGTCCTTGTGGGCGAGCATCCACGCGTCCGGCTCGTCGGTGCCGGGCGGGCCGTACTGTGCGACCAGGTTGGCGGTGTCCGGCCTGGCATCCGCGATCGCGTAGAAGCGCGGCGAGCGCTCGACGATCTCGGCCACCATCTTGGTGACGCGCATCGCGTCGCGCGGATCCTCGAGCATGCGATCGCGCCCGTAGCGGAAGGTCTCGGCATCGGGGAACGTTCGCTGCGCTCGAACGTTGACCGGGTCCTCGCTCGGCTCGAGCATGGCGAGCTGCGCCGGCGAATACGGCGGAAGCCAATCCGGCGAGCGACCGGTGGTCGCATGCTCGGCGCCAGGGCCGGTTCTGGCGGTAGAGCACGCCGACAGCGTGAGCGCGAGACAAGCCGCTCCGATAAGCCGCACTCGATATTCGTAGCAGACGAGGCGTGGCCTCGTACGAATTCTCGGGAGGCTCGTCGCGGTCTCTGCCGTCTGGAGTCGCTTACAAAAACGCACCCGAGACGGGTGGGAACTCGAGGCCGGCCCGGTATACAGAAGCTCCGATGCGAAGCGTTCGCCCCTCGGTCCCCAACTTCTTCGGTTTTGCCTTCGCCGCGAGCCTCGTAGGGTGTGGGACAGCCGCCCCCGAGCCCGTGGGAGCGACGCAATCGAGCGCTTCGGCGCGCGTCCCGGCTCCGGTCGCCCAGAGCACGGCGAAGCCCGCCCCGCAGCTCCCACCCTGCACACCCGACGAGCGGAAAGAGAAGCCGTCGGCCTCCCTCGAGGCCCGCCAGCGAGGCATCGAGGCGCTTTCGAAGGGCAAGGTCCCCGATGCGCTCGAGGCCTTCCGGGAAGGTCTCGCGGTACGCCCGAGCGACCTGGCGAGCTTCACGTTCCGGTCGGCGGCAGAAAGAGAGCGAGAGCTCGCCCGCGAAGCGCTCTCCAAGGCGACCGAGAAGATCAAGCCGGTGGAGGCCGCCGCCATCGCGCCGCCCAACAAGACCGTCGCTCGAGCCGACAAGCTACCGAAGGTCGGGGCCGTGACGATGAAGCGCCTCTCCGAGGAGCGACACGACAACTCGACGACGACGTTCCTCGAGCGCATGGACATCGACGACCCCTTCGCCCACGAGTGGGGCGTCGACGTGGTCTCGAATTTTCCTCAAGAGCTCGGCGAGCTCGGCATGGGCTCGAGCCAGTTCTACCCCGACCACGCCGTCGTTCACTACGGTCCGGCGCTTCTCATGGTCGGTGACAACGAAGGAGGGATCCGAGCGATCAACCTGCTCGCGCCGCTGACCGAGGGATTTCGGGCGGTGCTCAAGCCGGCGGCGCCGCCTCCTCCGCCGACGTCTTCGCCCGCGTCGATACCGCCGCCGATGGTGGATTCCTCGAGCATCAACGCCGAGGTGCGCTTCGCCAAGGTCGTCGGCTCGATCCTCGTCGCGCAGCTCTCGCACGAGGGTGACGGCATCTCGGTCAAGCCCGACGGCTTCCTCGTCGGCTTCGACCTCGCCACCGACAAGCTCGCGTGGGTCAGCGACGCGAACGTGTCGAACGCGTACACGTTCTACGCGAGCGGCGCGTATGTCGTCGGTGCGTTCGGCACCACGACCAACGAAGAGCGCAGCCGCGCCCGCCAGGCCTACACCAAGCCGCCGGCAGGCGATTCGAAGCTCGTCGTGATCGATCTCGCGACGGGCAAGACGATCTCGACCGCGCCGCTCGCCGGTCGCGCCGACTACGTCTACGGAAAGGGGAACCGCCTCTACGCGTGGGAAGAGGACTCGATCGAGACGTTCGAGATCACCGAGTCGCCTCCAGCGCCGAAGACCGAGCTCGGCGCGCTCTCGCGCTTCGAGGCAGCAGCGGGCGCGATCCCTTCCGGCGACAACACGAAGTGCTGGCTACAGAGCGCCGCGGTCGCCTTCGATCACCGCGACGGCCCGGCGCTCCTCGCGATCGCCAAGGTGCTCCCCGAAGAGACGGCGCTCACGAAGGGGCTCGTCGCTGCAGGCGAGTTCTTCGTCGATCGAGCCGGGGGTCGGCCCGGTCTCGACTTCACCGAGATCGAGCCGGTGACATTCTCGCCGATCGCGTCGGCCAAGGTTCGGACCGACGGGCCGAAGAAGACCGTGGTCGCCAAGCGCTTCACGCCCGTGAAGGAGAGCGAGCTCTACTATCCGTCGGGCAGGCTCCCGGATCTCAAGCCCGGAGAGAAGCGCGCCGAGTTCGCGCAGAACGCGTACCCGAACGGGCCGAGCCACCTGTACCCGCGCGAGTACGGGATCGAGGGCATCCACTGGGTTTGGCGAAGCGAAAAGACGGCGATCATGGCCTACGGCCAGCGCTACGTCGCGATCGCCAAGGACGACGTCGCGAGCAAGGTCATCGACTTTGCTCCGTTCGGCAGCAAGGTAGGCGTCAAAGAGGTGAAGGACGGGTACCGGCCGCTCGCGTTCATCACGTACCTCGATCAGAGCCTTCTGCTGGTCACCAATCCGTCGAGCTACGATCCCAAAGCGCCGACGGCCTACATGGCCATGGTCGACGCGGCGACGGGCACGACGTTGTGGCGGACCGAAGCGGGCGTCCTCGCGCGTCCTCCGATCATTTTTGAGGACTACCTCGCCACGGTGATCAATCGCGGCACGTCATCGGAGCTCGTGGCGTTTCGGCGTCATGACGGACAGGCCGCGACGAGGGTGAGCTTTCCCGACCCGGCTACCGACTTTGGCTGGGACGGGCGGGGGGCCCTCTTCATTACCTTGCCGAAAGAGCGCAAGTACTTCACCTTCCGCTGAGGTGGCCAAGCCTCGTCTCGAGATCGTCTTCAGGAAGGGCAAGCCGGTCGCCGCGTTCTTTCACCTTCGTGAGGGCGCGAGCGGCAAATCCGGCCGCACGATCCCGATCCGCCCGCCGATGACGGCGCACTACGACGACGCCGGCTTGCCGATCGGGCTCGAGCTTCCGCTCCCGACGACGGTGCCCTTGGCCGGCATCAACGAGGCCCTCCGCGAGGTTGGGGCCGAAGCGTTGGATGAGGCGGACATTCTGGGCCTTCGGATGGTTTGACCGGTCACAGAGTCGCGCGCGCGCGCGATGAGGGGCATGCAGCGTCGTTCGCTTCTTTTGGGGTTCGGGTCGCTGTCCCTCGCGGCGGCGTGTGGTGACGTTCGCACCGTGGACCGGCCGCAAGGACCGGCGTTCACGGCGATTCCGACCCCACCGCCCGCCGAGGCGCGGTCGGTCGTCTTGGAGGGGATCCCCCACGTCCGTCAGCGGCCCGACTTCTGCGGCGAGGCCTGCATCGAGATGGCCGCGAAGCGGCTCGGCCTGACCTACGACCAGAACGGCGTCTTCGCGGCCGCGGGGATCGATCCGGCGCTCGGCCGCGGCGCCATCACGCGCGACCTCGCCGTGGCCGCGCGAGCGCTCGGCTTCGATGTCGGACCTGTCTGGACCAAGATCGACGCCGCCGATCCGCGCGCCGGGCTGAGCAAGGCGTTCGACCGTGTCCTCGCGGATCTGCACCAGGGGATCCCCACCATCGTGTGCATGCACTTCGACGAGCGTCCCCAGACGACCGAGCACTTTCGGTTGGTCGTCGGCTACGACAAGGACCGCGACGAGATCGTCTACCACGAGCCTGCAACCGACGACGGCGCCTACAAACGGATGAGCCGCGAGAGGCTCGTCTCGCTCTGGCCGCTCAAGTACGAAGCGCACGCCTGGACGCTCGTCAGCCTCCCGCTCCGTCCCGGCAAGCTCGCCGAGCCGCCGAAGACGTCGGGGACGTTCACGCCCGCGGACTACGCGCAGCACGTGATCGCGCTCAGGGAAAAGCTCACCGGCCTCGGGCTCGGTTCGCTCCACGTTCGCATCGAGGATCCCTTCGTCGTGGTCGGCGACGGCACGCCGGAGGCGCTGCGCGAGCGAGCCAAGACGGTGCGTTGGGCAGCCGACATGCTCGAGCAGAGCTTCTTCGAACGACGCCCGTCGCGCATCCTCGACGTGTACTTGTTCGGGACGGCTGCGACCTACGAGAAGGGCGTGCGGCTCCTCACCGGCGGCGCACCCGGAACGCCGTACGGCTTTTACTCCTCCGAGAAGGGCGGCCTCTTCATGAACATCGCGACCGGCGGCGGCACGCTGGTCCACGAGATCGTTCATCCGTACGTCGAGGCCGACTTCGAGGACGCGCCGGCCTGGCTCAACGAGGGGCTCGGCTCGCTGTTCGAGCAATCGGGCGAGCGCGACGGACACATCGTCGGCTACACCAACTGGAGGCTGCCGGGGCTGCAGCGCGCGCTCGCGAAGGGAAAGGTGCCGAGCTTCAAAGAGCTCACGTCGATGAGCGATCACGTCTTTTACGAAGAGGATCGCGGCACCAACTACGCGCAGGCGCGCTACCTCATGTACTACCTCCAGGAGACCGGGCGCCTACGCCCCTTCTACAAAGCGTTCCGCGCCGCGAAGAAGAAGGACCCGACTGGCTATGCGACGCTCGTCGCCACGCTCGGAGAGACGGACATGGCGGATTTTCAGAAGCGCTGGGGCGAGTACGTCCTCAGTCTCCGTTTCGAGCGATGACGCTATAGTACGCGCATGACCGAGACCGAGACCCTCGCGAGCTTGCGCGTTCTCGTTTCCATGGCGCGCGCCGACGGCATCCTCTCTCCCCCCGAAGAGCGGGCGATCGAGGAAGCGATCGAAGAGGCCAAGCTCGAAGGCCTGACGCTGAAGTCGCTCTTCGGCAGCGATTTTTCCATCGACGTCGAGCTCGAGAAGATCACGAGCCAAGAGGCGCGGCGCGCGACGTACGAATCGGTGTACGCGCTCGCACACTGCGATGACGCCGTGACCGCACAAGAGGAAGCGCTGCTCGAGCACATCGAGGCAAAGCTGGGCTTCGGCGCTACGGAGCGATCGGCCCTGCGAAAGCTCCTCGAGGAGGCCGAGGACACCGTCTTGCCCTCACACATCGCCGAGGTCGTCGATCCGGAGCGCCGCGCCATCGAGATCCGCGAAGACACGCTCAAGTACTCCCTCCTCTCCGCCGCCCTCGGCGCTTTCCCGATCCCGGGCCTCGCGATCGCGACGGATCTCGCGGTGACGGCCCTCCAGACGAAGCTCGTTCGCGACGTCGCGCAGTACTACGGCAAGAAGCTCGACAAGAAACAGGCGGCCGGGCTCCTCGCCGGGGCAGGTCTGGGGATGGGCCTTCGGATCGCGCTCAGCAACCTGGCGAAGTTCGTCCCCGGCTGGGGCAGCGCCGTCGGCGCGGCGGGAGCGTTCGTCTCGACGTATGCGCTCGGCACTGTCGCAGGTCGCTACTTCGAAATGGGTGGCAAGGACGCGAGCCTGCTTCGCGAAGAGCTCGCGGCGGCGAAGAAGGACGCCAAGGAGATGTACGCACAGCAGAAGGGCGCCGTCGCCGCCAAGCAGGCCGAGACGAAGGCGCGCCTCGAAGAGCTCGGTCAAGAGCTCAAAGACGGCAAGATCACGAAGGCGGAGTACGAGAAGCAGGTCGCCGCGCTGGCGTGAGGCGCGGCGCCTCGGCCGTCATGGCGACCACGACGGATCGAAGCTCGGTCCCATTCGCGTGTCTGCCCAGCCAAAGCTCCTCATCCCGCCGACGTCGTCGAGACGCTGGTGGTAACCGCTCCATCCGAGGAAGTTGTCGACGCCCGAGTCCTCGGTCTCGAGCACGATGTCCAACCGCTCGGCGTCAGGAGACGCGTGGTCGTTGTTGTTCACCCACAGACGGTAGTAGCCGTCGGCCGCCCCGGGTGCGCTGGAGTAGCGCGCTTCGAGCTGGATGTGGCTCCACGTGTCCACGTCCGAGAGGTAGTCGTCTCCGGAGACGTCGGGGTACTGCGCCAGATCCTCGCCGCCATCCTTCTGCAGCCTCCACGCATAGCCCTCGCCCCAGTTTTCGACGGTGAGGATGAGGCGTCCTTCCGTCTCTTGTCTGCTGAGGACGAAGATCTTCTGTGTTTGCTGGAGCCCGCCGATGGGAAAGAACGAGAATCGAAAAAAGAAGACGCAGCCCCAGCTGCACTGTGAAGGGAGTGGGCTCACGAACCAGCCGCCGCCGAACTCGCCTTGGTTGGTGTGGATCTCCTGGCGGACGAACGGTCGACCCAGCGGCCCGCCGAGCTGATGGGAGACGGTCATATCGGCGTCACCTGAGCCCTGAGAGAAGCCGACCGACGAGAACCCGAAGTTCGGCGCGTCGCCAGCGCCGTCCATGTCGCTGGCAAACCACTCGTCGCCCACCAGGCGATCCCCGGCCGAACCTCCCGCCCCGGTGCTGCCGGTCGTGGAACCTGCCGTGGTGCCGGGACCCGTCGCGACGGTCGCGGTCGATGTGCTGGGTCCGGATGCCGGCGTCGTGGTCGTCGTTTCGCCGCCGGAGCCGCCGGCTCCGTTCGTCTCGTCGGCGTCGCCGCAACCGAGCACCAAGAACAGCGCGCCCGTCATCACCCGTCGACTCATCGGAATCTCCATCGCTCGACGCGCCCTTTGCATCCGGTATGCCGTCGTAGCATTCGGCAGAGGCGTCGGAACCCGGTGGATGAGAGATGCAAACGGCCGCATCCCCATGCAGCCAATTGCATGGCTAGGAGCCCGAAAGGCGCGGGTCGTCTTTGCGCCACAGCACCGTCGCGAGCACGAACGCCATCCAGAGGCCCGCGAAGTGGAGCACCATCACGTCGCCGCTCGCATGCTTGAAGAGCGTTCCCGAGATCGGCGGGCCGATGCACATGCCGAGACCGTACGCGGCGTTGTAGAGGCCGCCGCCCTTCTGGAGATCGCGTGCCGGAAGAACGAGGCCTTGCAGCCCGAGGCTCACCGGCGAGAGCGCCGCGAGCGACGCGCCGGCGATCAGCACGAGTCCGTAGACGAGCGCGTCGTGCCGCGCGAAGACGAAGCTGAGGATCGCGGCGGTGCCGATCGCGCCGAGCACGCGCATGACCGGCACGTGTCCGAGCTTGTCGGCGAGCTTGCCGGCGACGACGACGGAGGACAGCATCCCTGCGGCGAAGAAGGCCGGGATCAGGATCGTCTCCTCTTCGGTCATGCCGTGACCGATGAGGTAGAGCGGCAAGAACATCGCGACGCTCGCCTGGAAGTAGCCGTACGAGAACGTCGCGAAGCACGCGGTGCGGATCTTGAGGAGCACCGCCCACGTCGAGAGGCCCGCCTCTCCGCCGTCGCCTCCGATCGCTTCGCCCGCGGCCGACTCGCCGGAGCGTGCCGCATCGAGGAAGATGGCGACCACGAGCGCCCCGGCTACCGCGAGGCCGCCGGCCGCGAAGAACGCCGTCTCTCGGGGGGCGACCTCGACGAGACCGCGGTTCAAGATGGGGCCGATCACGTAGCCGGCGGCGAGCGCGATCGCGTAGACGCTCATGAAGAAGGCCTTCTCCGCCTTGGGCGCGCGCGCCAAAAGGATGGTCTCGCTCGAGACCCACACGCCGACCGAGAACGCGCCGTCGAAGAAGCGCGCGACGCCGAACCCGACGTACGAGCTCATCAGCGGAAACGCGGTCGCCGCGATGGCGTATCCGACGAGGCTCGCCACGAGGACGCGCTTCGGTCCGAACCGCGCGAGGAGCGCACCGGACGGAACGGCGAGCGCGCCGATGCCCCCGGCGAAGAAGGTTACCAGCCAGCCGATCTGCGGCTTGTCGAAGCCGCGCGCCTCGAGGAAGACGCCCGCGATCGAGAGCGCGAGCCCGTACGAGACCCCGAGCAGGAGGATGGTCAGGTAGACGAGGGCGATCGTCCGATCGCCCAGCACCCGCTTGATGATGCTAGGCACGCCGCTCTATCGCGAACCGGCGATCACTGCGCGGCGGGCATGCCCGGAAGGGCGGGGCCACAAACGCCGAGGGTGCACTGGTTGCCCGGCTGGCAGTCCGTCGCCGCGGTGCACGGCACCTGACACTTGCCGTACTGCAGGTTGCATTTCGCCGTGATGCACTGCGCGTCGCTCTGACACGCCGGCGACATCGGGTTCGGCTGCGCCATCGGCGCTTGGCCCTGCATACCAGGCTGCTGCATCCCCGGTTGCATGCCGGGCTGCTGCATCCCCGGCTGCATGCCGGGCTGCTGGCCGTAACCAGGCTGCTGCCCGTAGCCGGGCTGCTGGCCGTACTGGCCCTGCTGCATCGAGGGATCTTCTGCGTCGCGCTCGTTCGCGCAGGCGAAGAAAGAGACACAGAGGGTGGTGAGCGCGAGCGCCGCGACCTTCTTCAGCATGCGGTAAGGCTATCCTGCGTCTTTGCAGCAGCGGAAGCCTTCTTCGTAGCCGTAGTCGTCCTCTTTGTGAAAATCGACAGTCGGGCGGCAGCGGCCTCGGACCGGACCCCACCAGCCGCCCTTCAAACCGCTGCGATCCGGGTACTTCTTGCCCGGGATCTCGACCCACTCGTTGATGTTGCCGTTCATGTCGTAGACGCCGAACGCCGACACGCACTGGGGTAGCGATCCGGCGGGCAAGCGCTGATCGAGGTGTTCGAGGTGCTCCTTGCACGCCGGGCGCTTCATGCACTTTTCGTACGGGAAGAGCTTCTTTTCTCGCTTCCTGTACTCCTTGTCGATGCTGCACTTCGTGCTGTCTCGTTCGAGACCGTACGTGTAGGGCAGCATCTCGGGGCCTTCGCAGGCGAAGTTGAACTCGTCTTCGGTGCAAAGGCGCTTGCCGAGCGACTCGCACGTCTTCTTCGCCTCGGTCCACGAGATGAGGAGCGCGGGGAGCTCGCCCTTCTTGTTGGGGTACTCGTACCGATCGACGCAGAAGCTCATCTTGCGCCGCTCTTTCGAGAGGCACTTGGTCGCTTCGTACTTCAAGCACCGCTCGCTGACGGTGCTCTTGTACTTCTCGCCCTTCTCCTGGGCCTTCGCCTTCTTCTTCTTGTCCTTCTCGTACTCGGCGTGATGCTCGAGGCAGTTCTGCTCGACGTTGGGGCAGTAGTCACCCTCGACGCGGACCATCCCCTCGGGGCAGCCGTCGGTACGACCGGGCTCGAGCGAGGGGGGGACCGATGCCGGCACGGCGCCGGATGCGGAAGCCGAAGCGACGGGTGAGGGCACCGAGGCAACCGGTTTCGCCGTCGCCGAGGCCGAGCCCGACGCGATCGCGCTCGTCGACGCGGGCTCGGACTTTGCCGCCTCGTTCGGAGGGTCGCACGCGATCGTCGTCGCGACGATGAGGGCGAGGGATAGGGCTCGTGTCACGGTGTCTTCTTCTTGTTTTTCCGCTGCCGCGCCAAGAAGAGCTTCACGCTCTCACCGCCCTCGAAGGTCCCGTCGTCCTTGCGGAAGAGGTAGTCCGAGATCGTCTTCGCATCGACGGCGACCCTCGCCCCCGACGCGAGCGACGCGATACCCACCGGGGTGCTGTCGAGGTGGCCGCGGATGGTGTCTCCCTCCCACGACACGACCTCGACCCACATCCACTCGATGCCACCATCATCGGTGTCGAACGGCGCCTTCACGCTGAGCGACTCGCGCCCGGAGAGGCCCTTCTTCACGCGCGCCGCGAGCTCCGGGACCTTCGCCTGCACGCGCTTCTTGATCGCGAGGATCTCGGGGTCGTCGCTCGCGACGGGCGTTACCGGATCCTCGATGTCACCGAAGAGCGTGTCGAGCAGCGCTCCGAGCTTTTCGCCGTCGCTCCTGCCCTTGAAGGCCCCGACGTCGACGGCAAAGAGGCGGTTTGCGGGATCGCCCTGTTCGCGCTCGGCGCGCACGAGGTCGATCGTGACGGTCTTGCTATCGTCAGGAGCGGGCAGCGCGCTCTTCGCGCCGGTGTGCTTGATCGATCTCAGATCGATGTCGAGCTTCCCTTCGCGGAGGAGCGGAGCCCCCTCGAGGAGGAGCTGCGCGGTCGCGTTCAGGAGCATGGCCGCGCGATCCGCGTGCGGCGGAGCGACGTCCTGGATCACCAGGTCGGGCAAGCCGAGCTTGCGCATCCCGAGCGTGATCATTCGATGCCGCTGTCCAGCCACCGCGTAGAAATGGATCGTTACGTGACGGCGCACGTCGCAGAGACCGCTCTCCCATCCCGCGACGCGGCGCTCCTCGAAGACCTCGGGGGAGAACATCTCTCGGGTGCTGTCGTCCCAGATCACGCCGCCATGCTTCTTGGCCATGGCGACTGCGAGCTCTTGAAGCACACGAAGGCGCTTTCGTCCCGGATCGTCGGGAACCTCCATGCCGAACAAGGCGACGCCGGGCCAGTCGAGCAGCGCCTCTTGGGCCTTCTCGTCGAGGCCGCGAGAAAAGAGCGCGAGCATCTCGGGATCGAGCGGGGCGATGTCTTGCGGCGAAGGGATGAGGACGCCGACCATCGGTCCGGTCTTCGCGCGGTACGGTACGTCCGGGATTCGCTTCTTGACCTGCTCGACGAAGACCTCGACGTCGGCTTCCGTCGGCGTCTTCGGGAGGTGGATCGCAAACAGCGCGCTCGGTGTACCAGGTCCGAGAGCACCTTGGAGCTTGGCAGAGGCCGGGCTCGCCGCCGATGCGGACTGCGCGGGCGCAGCGCAGCCTGCGAACGAAAATAGCAGCGCCGTCATCGCGGCGAGGCGGAAGTTGGTGCGCGACGTCACTGTTGATCCTTCTTGCGATCGGCGAGGATCTTGATGCTCTCGCCGCCTTCGCTCGTGCCGTCGGCCTTCTTCCACAAGTAGTCGGCGATCTTCGCCTCGGGTACTTCGACCTTTGCTCCGGACATGAGGCCCTTGATCCGGGTGGGCCTGTTTGCCAAATGGCCGCGGACGGTGCCCTTGTCCCAGGCAGTCACGTCGATCCACATCCATTCGACGCTGTCGTCATCGGTGTCGAAGGGCGCCTTCACGAGGAGCACCTCGCCGGGCGGGATGCCTTTTCTTGCGCGCGCGGCGAGATCGGGCACCTTTGCCTGCACGCGCTTCGCGGCCTCGGCGAGCTCCTTGTCGTCGCCGGAGCGCATGACCGGCTCATCGGAGACGGGACCGAAGAGCGTCGAGAGGGCGGAGCCAAGCTGCTCGCCCGCGGTGGCACCGGGGAAGGAGCTGACGTCGAACGCGTAGAGGCGGCCTTCGGGATCGCCCGCTTCTTTCTTCGCGACCTTCAGCTTGATCACCAGGCGGCCCGGCTTGGTGGCTCCTTCGAGGAGTCCTCTCTTCGCGGCGCCGTGCTTGATCGCGGCGAGATCGATCTCGAGCTGGCCGGTTCTCGTGAGCTCCGCTCCCTCGACCATCGTCTGCGCCGCCGCTTCGATGAGAAGCGCCGCTTGGTCGGAGTGGGGCGGTGGAACG
>JBGTSH010000306.1:0-12939 GCA_041940405.1 Polyangiaceae bacterium | reverse complement strand
ACTCGTCGCTAGGCTATGTGGCGCCCGTAGCCTTTGAAGCCACAGCGGAAGCCGCATAATGTTCTGACTGTCCACGGAAGCGGGGAAGCTCACGGGTCAACGGGCGTGAACGAAACCCAGCGTTGCATTGGAAGCGGATGACGGGGTCAACGGGCGTGAACGAAACCCGCGTTGCATTGGAAGCGGATGACCGGGTCGTGGAGCCTTCGATGAGGGAGTGTCAGAAAATTTGTGTAACTGGACCTGCATGGGCGACCCCAACTCCTGGAGACGCTCTGTATGGACTCGACTGCAGCCACCTTGAAGCCGGAGCTCGTCGAAGAGCTCTTGAAACTCTCGAAATCTCCCGCTGACCTTTTCGGCCCCGAGGGGCTTTTCCAAAGGCTGAAGGGGGCGCTCATGGAGCGGATGCTGGAAGCCGAGTTGACCGAGCATCTCGGCTTCGAGAAGAACGCCGGAAAGAAGCAAGGGAACAGCCGCAACGGCTACTCGACGAAGACCGTGAACACCGAGAGCGGCCCGGTCGAGGTTCGGGTACCGCGAGACCGCGCTGGGACGTTCGAGCCTCAGCTCATTGCCAAGCATCAGCGAAGGCTCGAGGGCTTCGACGAGAAGGTGCTGGCGCTCTACGCGACCGGCATGAGCACCCGCGAGATCAAGTCGCATCTCGAGGAGCTCTACGGCACCGAGGTGTCGCCGGATCTCATCTCACGGGTCACCGACAATGTGATGGACGAAGCTCGAGCTTGGCAGACGAGGCCGCTCGATGCCGTGTACCCAATCGTCTACCTCGACGCTCTCTTCCTGAGCGTCCGCGACGGCGGCAACGTCACGAAGAAGGCCGTCTACGTCGCGCTCGGCATGCGGCTGGACGGCCAGCGCGAAGTCCTTGGTCTGTGGTTCGAGGGAACCGAGGGCGCACGCTTCTGGCTGCACGTGCTTACCGAGCTCAAGAGCCGCGGCGTCGAGGACATTCTTTTCGTTTGCTGCGATGGTCTGTCGGGCTTTCCTCAGGCCATCGGAGCGGCGTTCCCGCGGGCGATTGTGCAGACATGCATCGTGCACATGATCCGCAACTCGCTGCGCTACGTGCCGTGGAACGACCGTCGCGCGCTCGTTGCCGACCTCCGAAACATCTACGGCGCCAACACTCAGCTCGAGGCCGAGGCCGCTCTCGATACTCTCGAAAAGAACTGGTCGAAGCGGTATCCAAGCGTGCCGAGAGCATGGCGAAACCGATGGGAAGAAGTCATCCCATTCTTGGCCTTTCCCGCCGAAATTCGTAAGATTCTCTACACTACGAATGCTGTCGAATCGTTGAACTCGCAGCTTCGTAAAGTGCTCCGACCGAAGGGCAGCTTCCCGAACGACGACGCCGTCCTCAAGCTGCTCTACCTCGCCCTCACGAGAGCCAAGCAGCGTTGGAGCAAGCCGAAGGGTTGGCTTCAAGCCCTCGCCCATCTCGCGATCATGTTTCCCGACCGACTGCCTGCGTAGGCAAGTAACACGGAAATTCTGACGCCCTCGATCGTGAACGGCGCCTTCGCTGATTTGACCAGTTGGCGCCAGGTGCGTCCCAACCCAATCGCGAGCGCGCGTGCACGATTCTGCGTGGCCCTACACGTTCACCGGCTCGTCCTCGGGCTCGGGCTCGTCCACGTGAAGCGTCGCACGGTCACGTGCACGCGCTTCTCGTTCACGAGCTTCGTGCCCGTCCACGTTTCACGTCCACGCGAACGTAGAAACGAAAGAGGCGAGCTTCCCGTTCGGGAAGCTCGCCTCATTTCGTTTCTATCTACCGGTCAGTGCGCGGCCGGTCCCGGCTTTCCGGGCGCGGGTGCCGGCTTCTTCTCTTCCTTCTTCTCGCCCTTCGCACCGCCATCCTTGCCGTCGGCTCTCGCCAGGGCGAGCTGGATGGTGCGCTTGAACTTGCCGTAGTTCGCGGCGCCGCTGAAGAAGTAGCCGTCGAGCTTGTCGCCGGCCTTGCCGAAGGTCACCACGAACGAAGGCGTGCCGGTGATGCCGGCCTTGTCCGCTGCGGCGGAGTCGGCGTTGACGGCGGCCTTGTGCGTGTTCTTGTCGAGGGCCTCCTTGAACTTGCCCATGTCGAGGCCCTGCGTCTCGGCGATCTTTTCGAGGCCGGTCCGAACGAGCGCGTCGGGCTGACCCTGCGCGTTGAAGAGAGCATCGTGGAACGCCCAGTAGCCCTTGTTGCCCTTCTGTGCGAGCGCCTCGCGCGCTGCTTCGGAGGCGAGCGGAGCGTTCTTGTGCATGGGGAGGGGCTTGTCGCGCCAGATGATCTTGATCTTGTCGCCGAAGTCCTTCTCGACCGTGGCGAGCGTCGGCTCGACGCGCTTGCAGTACGGGCACTCGAAGTCGCTGAAGATGTGAAACTCCACCTTCGCCTTCTCGTTGCCCTTCCACGGCGACCCTGCGGCGGCCGGCTCGATCTGCTTCGACTCCGGAGGCGGCGGCTCTTTGCCGGTCTCCATGATCTTGGCGTAGAGGTCGGCCTTCTTGGTGCCCTTCTGGACCATGTCCTCGGCCTTCTTGAGCTCCTCGTCGATGACCTCCTTGAACTTCTCGATCGGCTGCGCGCCGACGAGGCGGCGGCCGTTGACGAAGAAGTGCGGGGTGCCGGAAGCCTCGAGGTCGTCAGCCAGCTCCGAGTCGGCATCGATGACGGCTTGGTACTTCTTCGCCGCGTCGGTCGGCTCGAACGTCGGGGTCGCCGGGTCGGCGTCCTTGACGATCGCCTTGACCTTCTCGACGTCGAGGCCGAGCTCGGTGCCCACCTTGACCAGGTCCTCTTCCAGAGCCGAGTAGAGCTTGGTCGGATCCTTCTCGCGTGAAGAGATGTTGGCGCGGGCCTTGAAGAGCGCCGCGTGCGCGTCCCAGAACGCCTTCTCGCCCTTCTGCGCCTGCGCCTCCATCGACAGGTAGCTCATCGCCCCCGCACGACGGTGGAACGGCAGCGGGCGGTGCTTCCAGACGATCCGAACCTTGCCCTCGTACGTCTTCATGACCTCGGCGAGCGTCGGCTCCACCTTCTCGCAGTACGGGCACTCGAAGTCCGAGAACTCGACGATGGTGACGAGCGCGTCCGCCGGGCCCTTCGTCGGCGAGTTTCCGACCGGGACCTTCCAAACGGTCTTGTCATCTTCCTTCGCGGGCTGCTTGGCGTCTTTCTTCCCCTCGTCGGCTGCCGCGGTCGGAGCGTTGCCGCGGTTCGCCTTGGCGCGCTCGATGTAGATCTTGTCCGGAGCGACCTTCGCAGCGATGAGCTTGTCGGCTTCGGCGAGCTCCTTGTCGATGATCTCCTCGAACTTGTTCTGCGGTTGCGCGCCCGAGAGGAACACGCCGTTGATGAACGACGCGGGCGTCCCGCGGACACCGACGGCCTTGCCGCTCGCGAGGTCCTCCGAGACCTTCGCCGCGAACTCCTTCTTGTTGAAGGACTCCATGAACTTCGCCTTGTCGACGCCTGCCTCGGCGGCCCACGTCGCGAAGTTCTCGGGGGTCAGCGCCTTCTGGTTCTCGAAGGCGAGCTTGTGGAACTTCCAGAACGCGTCGTTGCCCGCGAGCTTGAAGACCGTGTTCGCGGCTTCGTGCGCAGGCGTCGCGTTCTTGTGGAACGGTAGCGGGTTGTGCTTCCAGATGATGCGGAGCTTCTGCGGGCCGTACTTCTCCTTCAGCGCTTCGAAGGTCTTCTCGACCTTGGTGCAGAACGGGCACTCGTAGTCGCTGTAGAGGACGATCGTCACGGGCGCCGAGCGCGACCCCCACATCGGATCGTTCGAGGTCACGGGGACGGCGGCTGCGCTGTCATCCCAGGTGGCAGGGTTTCCGAGGTTCTCGGCCGTGGCGGTGCCTCCTGCGGGCGCGCCACGATCGATTCCCCACATCAGCAACATGCCCGCCAAGAAGGAGAGCAGGAAGCCGACGACGGCAGTTCCTTTGTTCATTCGTGTTCTCCATCGGCGCGGCTCTTCGCCGCGCGAAATCTGTTGTCCGATTCACGCCGTGACGGGCGCGAGTCGAAGATCGAAAAGCGAGCGCCTGAAGGCGAGGCCCCGCGCACTCCCAGGCGGAGTGGGCGGCGCCTCGGCACGGCCGCGGCGCACGGACCGAGCAGGATCGCTCAGGTCGGTGGGCGCTCGAGGCGCGGGCGGACGCCGTCGGCATCCACGAGCCGGTACGGCGTTCTCGGGATCACGACGAGGACGCTGGTCCGGGTGGGAAGCGCGAGGCCGGGCATGAGCGCCGGCTCGATGGGCTCGATCGACGGAAACGCCGGAAGGTGATCGCCCGATCGGCCCGGGACCGCCGAGCCGATGCCGACCACCTCGAACGGGCACCGCTTGATGCCTTCGATCTTGTCCGGAGCGATCGGGAGCGAAGGGGGAGGGGCAACACGGGCGCTGCCGTCTTCCCAGCAGAGGGCCGCGGGCAGGTCGTCGTCGTCGAGCCAGCCGCAGCTGCCGTTCTCGGCAAGCACCGGCTCGGCGAAGAGCGGGAATCGGCCCGCTTCGCAGGCCCCATCGTCCACCGCAGGGATGGACGCCTCGAGGGCGAACGCCTCTGCCGGAGCAAAGACGCCCGCGCTGGCCCAGAGAACGAGGGCCAGGCCGATGACGGCACACCGAGCGAGGACGAGCCGAAGCGGCATCGCGACCATCCGTATACCCCCTGGCCGGCGGTCCAGCAATCCAAGGTCCGGGGCGAGACGTTTAGTTGGCCCACCTTGTCACACCAACTTACGGGGAAGAAATGGCGATCTCGGCTACCCAAGCTCCCGCCTCACGCCCCGTGGGCCTGGCCGCGAACGACTTGCCCCGCCGCTTCGGGCGGTACGTCCTTCTTCGTCGGATCGCAAAGGGGGGCATGGGCGAAGTGATGCTCGCCGCGACGCTCGGCCTCGAAGGCGCCGAGCGTCCGGTCATCGTCAAGACGATCCGTGCGGAGCACCGGACCGATCAGAGCTTCAAGGCGCGCTTCCTCGACGAGGCTCGCGTGCAAGCGCAGCTCGAGCATTCGGGCGTCGCGAAGATCATCGAAGCGACGACCGACGACGAGAGCGGCGAGCCGTACGTCGTCGTCGAGTACGTCGAAGGCCGGAGCCTCGGCGACCTGCGATCGCGCGCGCTCTCGACAGGACAGCGCCTCGCCTGGCACGAGGCCGTCGCGATCGCGCAGCTCGGCGCCGAAGCGCTCGCCCACGTTCACGACCGCCAGGACGCGCAGGGCAAGCCGCTCGCGATAGTCCACCGCGATCTGTCGCCGCAGAACGTAATGGTCTCCTACGGCGGCGAGGTAAAGATCATCGACTTTGGCACCGCGCGCGGAGAAAACCGGCGCTGCCACACGGTCGCCGGCGTCGTCTTCGCGAAGCCCGGCTACACGGCACCCGAGGTAGCGAACGGCGATCCGGGCGACTTCCGCGTCGATCTCTATGCGCTCGGCGTCATGCTCTGGGAGCTCTGCGCGGGCCGCCGCTTCTTGCAAGGCGAGGCAAGCGATCACATGGCCGCGGTCGCGAAGAACGAGCGCAACCTGCCGCCGATCGCGGCGCTCTCGGAGGCGCCGCGCGCGCTCGACGAGGTGATCGAGAAGCTTACGGCTTTCGATCGGGCCGAGCGCTACGAGAAGACGCACCTGGCGGCGCGTGAGCTCGCGGCGCTCCTCGGCGCTGCACCGCCGCTCGAGAGCGGCGAGCGCGGCGTTCGCCCCCGCGTCGCGGCGCTGACCGCGCGCCTCTTCGACGGTGAGGCCGCGCGCACGCGGCGCGAGTTCTCGCGGCTGGTCGCCGATGCGCGAAAGCTGTTCGGCTCGATGAAGACGCCGCAGGTGCCCGAGCCGGTGTGGCCCAAGTCGACCGAGAGCGTGCTCTCGGCGATCCGCGACGAGAAGGACGGCGTCTTGCCGGGCACGCGGTACCGCCTCCTCGGCGTCCTCGGCAAAGGTGCGCGAACCATCGTGCATGAAGCCGAGCACGCCGATCTCGGGCGGCGCGTCGCCCTGAAGATGCCCGAGGGCGCCGGCTCCGCGACCGAGCAGGCTGCGGTTCTCGCGAAGGTTCAGGTCCCCGGCGTCGTCCGCATCATCGACGTCGGCCGCACCTCCGAAGGCGTGCCGTTCAGCGTCCTCGAGCGCTGCGAAGGACAGACCCTCGGAGCTCGCTTGCGCGCGGACGTCGCGCTGGGCTGGCGCGAGTCGCTCGAGATCGCCGATCGCATCCTCGCCGCCATCGATCGGGTTCACGCCCGTTCGATCATCCATCGCGACCTGAAGCCCGACAACGTCTTCATCGGTCCTGACGGGGATGTCACGATCCTCGACTTCGGGATCGCGATCGATCGCGAGAGCGGCGCGGATCTCGAGACCCCGCCTCCCGGACGACCCGAGATCGCGCTCTACGGTACGCCCGAGTACATGGCGCCCGAGCAAGCCGCCCGACCCGATGAGGTCGACCAGCGCGGAGACGTCTACGCCGCGGGCGTGATCCTCTACGAGATGCTGACCGGACGGCTGCCTTTCGCGGAGGCGAGCGCGGTCAAGGTCCTCGAGGCGAAGGCGCAAGGCAACCCCGAGCCGCCGAGCGAGCGCGCACCGGCGCGCGCCATCCCGCGCGGCGTCGACGACCTCACGCTCCGGGCGCTCTCGCGTCACCCCAGCCTCCGGTTCGCGAGCGCGGCCGAGATGCGCGCCGCGATCGCCGCCGCACTGGCTGAGCCGATCGAGCGGCGAACCAAGCGACGCACCGCCGGCCTCGGGATCATGATCGCTGCGATGGCGTGCGCCGGCGCAGTCATCGCTGCGAGCGCCACGCGAATCGGAAGCGAGGCCCGCGGGCTCGCCGCCCGCGCAGGCATCGGGATCGCCCCCGAAGAGGTGAAGGCACAGCCCGAGCCGCAGGCGGCACCCCTCGACGTGCTCGCCGAGGCGACCGCTGCGTCGCCGGAGCCGCAGGCCGAAGCCCCTGTCGCCGCCGTGGAACCGCCGAAGGACGCTCCGCCGCCGGTCGCGGGCGAGGTCGCCGCGGCCGACGCCGCCGAAGCAGCGAAGCCGGAGCCTCTGACCGAGCCAGCATCGGCGGTCGTCGAGAAACCCAAGACGGCCGAGAAGAAGCCGCCGCGCAAGATCAGGCGCGCCGAGAAGAAGAAGCCCGAAGCGGATCAGGGCAAGCAGAAGACGCGCAAGCGCAAGGGCAAGACCAAGAAGGTCGTTCGCGACTGAGCGCCGCTCGCCCGAAGCTCAGAAGCCGCAGTTCGAGCGCATGCGATCGGGCGCGAGCCACCGCGAAGCTTTGCGCTTGGCGATCGTGTTGGCCAAGCGCTGGTAGGGCTCGCCGTCGCCGGCCTTCATCACCCACTCGAGCGTCTTGACGTAGTTGTCCTTGTCGCCCTTGTTGCAAAGAACGCGGATCGCGTACTGCACCTTGGGCAGGTAGACCTGGTCTCCGGCGAGCTCGAGCGCACGCTTGAAGTGCTTCTCGGCGTCCTCGAGCTCCGCCGTCGTGCGCGCGTGGTACGCACCGAGCGCTACGTGCGCGCTGCCGTTCATGACGGTGTCGTCGAGCTCTGCGCTGCGCTCGAGGAGCGCGACGGCGATGAAGAGCTCGCCCACGACCTCACCCTTTTCGCTGCTCACGCCGGTGCGGCCGAGCCACGCCTGGCCCAGCCAGAAGAGGATTTCCGCGTCGGTCTCCGGATCGTCGAACTGCGCGAGGTACTCGCTGATGGTCTGCGCGTTCTTCTGCGCATCCTTGAAGCCGGGGTGCTTCAGCTCGATGAGGGTAGAGCCGTAGTGCATCGCGCGCTCGTACGCCGCACGAGCGCGGCGGCGGTGGTAGTCGAAGTCCGGGCTCACCGATCCCTCGGCGTCCTCGGCCCGTTCCATCGCGTCCTCCATGAAGCCGAGCGCCACGGAAGACCAGCTTCGCATCAGCATGAAGAGGGCGTCTTCGTTCTCGGGCGCGAGGTAGCGCATCCCTTCCATCTGGCCGAGGCCAGCCATCGCGATCTTCTCTGCGACCTCGTAGTCGCCGATCGTGTTGACCGCCGCCGATGCCTTGCGCGTCGAGGAAATCTGCCCCTCGAGGATGAGCTGCTTCAGACAGCCCGTTTGCGCCACGAAGAGCACCGCCGTGAGCGCGAGCCCGACCCGAGACCAGATGTGCCGACCCGACATAAGCGGCGAGAGTTACCGAAAGTGTGTGCTTTGGGCAACGGCCTCTTGACCTTGCGATAAACGAAGGCGCGTGCTCGTCTGAAGACGGATGGCGATCGCAGCGGAAAACCCCGTCGGTGCGGCGTGGGCCGGGCTCGGGGCGATGGTGTTTGCCGTAACGGTGCTCGTTGCCGTCCGAGGGCCCGTTTTCCCTGCGATTCCGGCTGCCGACACGGCGGCCACGGGTCTCGTCGGAAAGGGCCCAGCAGCGGACGGCGAGCCCGAGCGGGGCTCGTCTCCCGATCCGAGCCCGAGCTCCGGCTCGAAGCCCCCGCCGAAGCCCGGGTCCTGGTCGATTCCGGCCATCATCCCGGGGGCGCCGGAGCCGGAGCCTCCCGCGGTGCCGACGCCGGAGCAGCGCGAAGCGACCAAGCTCTTCATGGATCGCGTGCGAAAGAACGATCTCAAAGGCTCGGTCACCGCGCTCGAGGACCTCGCGGCCAAATACCCGTGGGCCCTCAAGGATCGTGACGTCAAGGAGCAGGTCGTCGAGCTGTCGCAGCGCGTGACCGCGCTTCAGAGCGATGAGCCGGACCGCATGTTCGCCGTGCTCGCCAGCAAATCGGGCAGCGTCGGCATCGACATCCTCTACTACCTCGCGACAAGCAAGGGCGGCTCGCGCGCGTCGAAGATGGCCGAGGAATACCTGCGCGATGACGCCGTCGTTCGCCGAGGGTCCGAGGCGATGCGGGTCGCGTGGGAGCTTCGTCAGGCGAAGTGCGACGACAAGAAGGCGCTGTTCGCTCGTGCGGGCGAGCACGGCGACGTTCGCAGCCTCGGACAGCTCCAGCTCCTGAACCGTCGCTGCGGCCGAAGAAATCGCGGCTGCTGTTACGAGAACGACAAGGAGCTCGACGCCGCGATGGAGAAGTTCAAAGCGCGCGGCTTGCGGTAGCTCGAGCTCAGCCGATGCGGCGCGCCGGTCGCGTCGCCGACGCGGTCATCCAGCCGGCCGCGATCGCGACGAGGACCATGAAAAGATCCCACACCGGCCACGACGCGCCCGCGGCGCGCCGGAGCAGCACCGTCTCGACCACGCGCACGAACAAGGATCCGGTTCCGTAAGCGGCGAGCGCCACCAGCACCGGCCAACGCCAGCGGCGAACCAGCTCGAGCACGCGCGCGGTGTTCGGCCAGATCGTCTTCTTGATGTGCATCGTTGCGAGCGCGATCGGGGCGGCGAGCGCGACGACGAGGAGCAGGACGAGCACCACGGCTTCGGTGCCGGTCAGGTTCGCTTCGAGCCCGGACCCTCGCGCGATCCGCACGATCGACGAGAAGAAGGTGAGGAGCCCGCCGGTGGCGAGGAAGATCGCCAGCGTCGCGAGGAGCGTGAAGAGCGGGCGAGCGCTGCTCGCTTCGACGTCGCGCGCCCCGACCGCGGATCCGGGCAGCGAGAGCGAAGCGGCGCTGGCGAGCATCGTGTGCCCGTGTGCGGTCGCGGTGCCATCGTCGTAGGCGCCGAGCTCGCGGTCGAGATCGGCGAGAGAAGGAAAGCGATCCGATGGGTTCTTCGCCATCGCGCGCTGGATGATGGCTTCGAGCCCTTCGGGGATGCTCGGCTCGATCGATCGCGGGCGCGCCGGCTCTTCGAGGAGGACGGCCGTGAGCGTCGCGGTCGCATCGGGTTTGTCGAAGGGGCGCTTGCCGGTGAGCATCGTGTAGAGGATCGCGCCGGTCGCGTAGACGTCGACCTGGCTCGTCACGCGCTCGCCGCGCGCCTGCTCGGGCGCCATGAACGAAGGCGTGCCCATGATCATGCCGGTCTTCGTGAGGTTCGAGCTCTTCTCGCTCTCGGCCTTGGAGATCCCGAAGTCGATGATCTTGGCGATCGGGGCCGTCAGCTCGCCGGTCAGAAACACGTTCTCCGGCTTCATGTCGCGGTGAACGATCCCGAGCCCGTGCGCGGCCATGAGGCCCGCGCATAACTGCCGCGCGATGCGCACCGCCGAAGCGACGCTCAGCTTCTTGACGTCGTTCAAGTAGTCCGCGAGCTCCCGTCCCTCGAGGAACTCGCCCACCATGAAGGGCCGGCCGTCCGGCGTCCTGTCGACGTCGAAGACCTGCATCACGTGCTGGCTCTTGATCGTCGCTGACGCTTCGGCCTCACGGGCGAAGCGCATGAGCACCTCCTCGTGCCGGACGAACTCGGGGTGTAGCGTCTTGATCGCGAAGCGCTTGTTCTTGATGCGAACGTGCTCGGCCTCGTAGACCCGGCCCATGCCGCCTTCGCCGACCACGCGTTTGATCTTGTACGTGTCGCGAAGCATCTGGCCGACCAGATCGTCGACGAGCTTCTCGCCGGCCGCGCCGACGAGGGTGCTCGCGTCCTTCGGGCAGACGTTGAACTCGCCGGGGTAGCGCGTCCCGCAGGTCGGGCAGACGAGCGGGTGCTCGGCCGACGGCGTCGAGGGGGGATTCGTCGCGTCACCGAGGCGTGTCATCGCGGTCACGCCTGGAGACGAGCGAGCGGGTGCCGCCGGAGGGGCCGGAATCTGCGGCAGCGACGGGTGACTCGGCGGGGGCCGAACCGTTCCGCTCATTGGGCTCCGGAGCCTACCAGGAAGAGGGTGCGACGACATCGGGACAGCACGACCAAGCCGCTGTCCCCTGGGCGGGACAGTTGTCGAACACGAGATCGATTTCGCGGCCGTTTTCAGCGACGGAGCTGGCACGTTCCCTGCGAAAGCGCCCGGCGATGCGTCCTTCGAGCCTTTCGCTACTCCTCACGATCGCTTCGATCGCAATCGCATGTGGAGACGACGCTTCGTCGTCGAGCGACGGCGGTGCGGGGGCAGGCGGTCCGGCCGCCACGACGACCACGACTGCGGGGGCCGGCGCGACGACGGGCTCCACCTCGGCCTCGAACGGCGCGGGCGGCGAGGCGGAAGGAGGGGGCGGCGGGGGGCCGCCGGCGGGTACCGCGGTGCTCGTCGCGGTCGGCTACGGAGGCCGCCGTACGTCCTCGCTCGACGGCGTCAGCTGGGAAAATGACGTGATCGTCGACCCGAACGGCGGCGACGACGACAACCTCTTCCGCGGGGTCGGGTTCGGCAGCGGCATCTTCGTCGCCGTTGGCGGGGCGGGCGTGGGGCAGATCGCCACGTCGGCCGATGGAGCGGCATGGACCTTCCAAGCGCCCGTCTCCAGCTGGCTCGGCGACGTCGCCTACCAGAACGGTGTCTTCGTCACTGCCGGCGGCAACGGTCTGCGACTCCGGTCAACCGACGGCGGCGTCACCTGGACCGACGACGCCGGCTACTACGCCGGTCACTTTCGCGGCATCGCCGCCGGAAACGGCGTCTTCGTCGCCGCGGGCCATACGTACGGCGGCGGTGACGTCGGCTTGATCAGCACCACCACCGACGGCGTCATGTGGACCCCGGAGCAGACGGGGGGAGGGACGTTCGGCTCGATCGCCTTCGGCTCGGGCGTCTTCGTCGCGGTCGGTAACGATCGCTGCTCTGTCTCCGCCGACGGCGCGAGCTGGAACGGCTGCTCGATCGCCGCGAACGACTTCGGTCGCGTCGTCTACGGAGCCGGCGTCTTCGCGATGCGCACCGGCGACGGCATCTACACGTCCGCGGACGGAGCCACGTGGGCGCCGCTCGCCTCGCAGAATCCCCCGCAAGGTCTCCTGGGCCACGGGATCGGCACCTGGATCGGCGGCAACTGGCCCGACGACTTGTTTGCGTCCCCGGACCTCGCCACCTGGCAGAACGTCTTCGGTGGAACGGGCCCCGCGTTCGTCGACGTGCAGGTCGGCTACGTGGAGTGAGCTGACCGTACTGTCAGAGCGGGAGCATGTCCGCTCCGGGTCGGAACAGCATCGATACCATGCGAATGGTGCCCGATGGCGGGTCGGGCTTCATCTCCAGCATCGAGTAGCCCATGTTGATCAGGTCGCTCGTTGCGTCGTCATCCTCCTCTGGGGCATGCCGGCCCGTGATCCAGCATCCCTGCTGGATCACTCGCATGACGGCGTTCGGCTCCTTGGTCGTCGCGACGACGATGCAACGCTCGGTACGGCACTCGAAGCGCTCGAGCTTGATCTCGGCATTCTTTCGTAGCGACGGGATGCAGCGATCCTCGATCTGCTTCGCCCAACCTCGGTCGACCTTCTCCGCCTCGAATCGCTTCATCCAGTAGCGCGCGAGGTCCTCTTCCGTCCAGCCGCGTGTCTTGCGCTGCGAGCGCTTCGCACGCTCGACCTCGGCGCGACGCGACGGATCGAGCGTCTCGAGCTCTTTCTTCAGCCTGTCTTCGAATTCGTCATCGGTGAGCTCGTCGTCGGGGGTCACCCGGAGGCGAACCTCGTCGAGCTGCGCCTTCATCGCCGCGACCTCACGCTCGAGCGCCTCGATGCGCGCCGTGTCGCCTTGCGGCGCGTTCGCGGCGCACCCCATCAGCATCGCCACGACGAGCGCGCACCCAGATCCGCTATAGCGCATGCAGGGAGCTTACCCCCCGGTCAGCGCGCCACGCACCCTCGATGCGCCAGGGTCCCCGACGTCGAAGCGACCGCATCGGCGCTCAATGTCCAGAAACGGAGCAACCAAAGGCGATGCGACGGTCATCGGCCCGCGACTGCTCCAATTGTTTGCAGTCAGCGGCGATGCCCGCACACCGTCGATGAACGCCCGCGCCCGCCCGCGCCCGCCCGCGCCCGCGCGCCCGCCCGCGCCCGCGCTCCCGCCCGCGCCCGCGCGC
>JBGTSH010000305.1:0-12978 GCA_041940405.1 Polyangiaceae bacterium | reverse complement strand
AGATTGGAGGCCATCAGATTGACGTTGTCGGTGAGGTCCTTCCACGTCCCCGAGACGCCCTCGACCTCGGCTTGCCCCCCGAGCTTGCCTTCGGTTCCGACTTCCCGAGCGACGCGGGTGACCTCTGCCGCGAAGCCGCGGAGCTGATCGACCATCGCATTGACGGTGTTCTTGAGCTCGAGGATTTCGCCGCTCGCTTCGACGCTGATCTTCTTGGAGAGGTCGCCGTTGGCGACCGCGGTCGTGACCAGCGCGATGTTGCGCACCTGGTTGGTGAGGTTGCCGGCGAGGAGATTGACGTTGTCGGTCAGCCCCTTCCACGTCCCGGATACGCCCTTGACGTCCGCTTGCGCGCCGAGGCGTCCCTCGGTGCCGACCTCTCGCGCCACGCGCGTCACCTCTGCGGCGAACGATCGAAGCTGGTCGAGGGTTGCGTTGATTGTGTTCTTGAGCTCGAGGATCTCGCCCCTCGCGTCGACGGTGACGGTCTGCGACAAATCACCTTTGGCGATCGCCCCGGACACATCGGCGATGTTTCGGACTTGAGCCGTGAGGTTCGCGCCCAAGAGGTTCACGTCGTCGACGAGCTCGCGCCACGCACCGGCGAGGCCGTTCAAGTGGGCTTGTGTTCCCAGCTTGCCTTCCATGCCGACGTCCCGCACTACGCGCGACACGCCCGACGTCACGACGCGCAGCACGTGCACGGCGTCGTTGACCGCCACCACGAGCCCTGCGAAGTCGCCTCGGATCGGGTGCCCATCGAGGTGCGGCGACATGGACTGGCTGAGATCGCCTCTGCCGACGGCGGAAAGGACTCGCGCGGTCTCGACGGTCTCCCACGTGAGAATCCCGAGCAGCTTGTTCACCGCCGCGCGCGCCGTCGAGAACCCGCCCGCGCCGTCCCCCGGCGAGACGCGCTCGGCGCTCCTGCCGTCAGAGGCAACCGCCCCCACGACACGGTCGAGCTCGCGCACCAGCGACTCGTTTTGCTCCATCAGCGTGTTGAAGGCGAGGAGCACTTCGGTCCAGGTCCCGGGTGCCCCATCGGCCGGCAGCCGGACCGCAAAATTGCCTTGGCCCGCTGCGCGCAGCGCGTCGCGCAGCGACCTCACGCTCTCGGCGTTGATCTCCGCGCGGGCTCCCTCGAGACGCGCGAACCTCTCTCGGTAGCGGCTTCGGCGCCCGGGCGTGCGTTCCCGCGGCTGGTTCCGATCCATCGCGCGGCAACGATGCAAGCGGACAGCCAGCGAGTCGCTATGGTTCCGATGCCGGACGCGGCTGGGGTAGCGATCGGATCGATTCGATCACCGCTGTCAAACCTCCACAGGAGGCCGGCGCGCCGGATCACACTGGCGCATTTTGCCGCTCAGCGACGCCGGATGAGCGCCGCGACGAGCGAGAGCGCCGAGGCGATCACGATCGCCCCGAAGACGACCGTGAGGAGCACCGACGATCCGCCTAGCTCCTTCTTCGAGGAGGTCATGACGAGGCCCAGCCCGGCCACGGCGCCCAGCAGCGCGGCGAGCGAGGCCACCAGCGCGAGGACCCAGACCCCTTCGTGCGCGCCGCGCTCGGGCATGGTCGGCCGCGCTGACGGCACTCCGGGCGGCACGTCGACGAGCGTCGGCGAGTGCGCCCCCCCGCCGTTGGTGGGCCCCGGCGCGCGCTCTTGCGAAGGTCGCTGCGGCTCCGCGACGAACGCCGCCAGCTGGGACTCGAGCTCGAGCGCCGAGCCGAACCTCTCTTTTGGCTCGCGGGCCATCGCGCCGGCGATGATCGCCTCGAGCATGACCGGCACCGTCGGGTCGACCTGGCGAAGCGGCGGAGCGGTCTCGGTCGCGACCTTGAGCAGCACCTCGGCCGGCTCGTCACCATAGAACGGGGGAACCCCGCTCACGAGCTGGTAGAGCACCGCGCCGAGCGAGTAGACGTCGGCGCGCCCGTCCACGTCGGGCATCCCTCTCGCCTGCTCCGGCGCCATGTAGGCCGGCGTACCCACCACCGTACCGGTCCGCGTGAGCGACGCCCCGTCGGTCATCTTGGCGACGCCGAAGTCGAGGAGCTTGACAGTGACAGAACCGTCTTCGTTGTTGCAGACGAACAGGTTCTCGGGCTTCAGGTCACGGTGCACGATCCCGGCAGCGTGGGCCGCGGCGAGCCCCCGGCACGCCTGGCGTCCGATGTCGATCGCTTCGTGGATCGGGAGCTTGGTCCTTCGGTGAAGGAGGTGCCCGAGCTCCTCGCCTACCAGGAGCTCGCTCACGATGCAGGGCCGGCCGTCCTTGGTGCGCACCACGTCGACGACGTCGAGGACGTTCGGGTGCACGATCCGCGCGGCCGCCTGCGCTTCTCGCTCGAAGCGCCCCATCGCTTCCTGGTTGCGCGCGAAGATCGGCGAGATGATCTTCACCGCGAAGGACCGGGGTAAGCGCACGTGCTCCGCCTCGTAGACGCGGCCCATGCCGCCTTCTCCGACGACGCCGACGAGGCAGAACGCTCCCGCGATCACCTCGCCGATCATCGGATCGTCGGCGGACATAGGAACTTCGAGCATCGCGCCGTCGTGCGGACATGCACGGTAGTCCGAAGGGTAGCTCCGACCACACGTCGGGCAGCGCCGCTGCGCCGCGGCCGCCGACGCTCGCGTCCGGCGCTCGGTGGGAGCCATCTCCTGCATTCTAGGGCTTCGAGCGGCCTCGGTCTCGCTCGCGTGAAGCGTGGTGAGAGCAGCGGTGTCTTGAGCCCGCGAACTTCGGTACCCTGCCCGCCATGCCCACCAAGCACTGCGCGCTCTACGTACCGATCGCCCTCGTCATCGCAGCAGCGGCCTGCAGCCCATCGAAGCCGGCCCAAGAAGGTGACGGCTCGGCCGCGACGGGTGGAACGACGACGCCCGAGCCGGGCGCCGGCGGCGGCGGCGCAACCGCTCCGACGTCCGACGCAACGGCAGCTGCGACGGCCGCGGCGACCGCGGCGCCGGCGGCGCCGGTCGAAGGTCCCAAGGACGAGAACGCGCTCGTGCTCGAGGTCACGGTGAAGGGCAAGGATCTCGACGACACCACGCGCGCGTCGATCGAAAAAGAGCTCTCGGCCCTCATCAAGAAGAGCAGCAAGGTCGCGCTCAGCGACAAGGGCGTCGCCAAGCCTCGCCACGTGACCGCGACCCTCACTGCCGAGCCGGTCACGAGCGACAAGAAGGGCTTCACGGTCAAGCTCGGGATGACCGGCGTCACGACGAACGGCAAATGCCCGCTCTTCGATCTCGATCAAAAGCTCACGATGGAGGGCGGCAAGAAGGACAACCCGTCCGATGTCGCCGAGCTGCGCAAGGCCGCTATCACCGCCATGTTCGAGGAGCTCGAGAAGAAGGCGCCGACGATGAAGCCGAACGCCAACTGCACGCCATACAAGTAGCGCTTGCCGGCTTCGGCCTGGCGCTGGCGCAGGACTTGCGGCAGCGAGGGCATGGCCGACAGAGTCGTCACGCGGGGGTTCCGGGCTCGCCCGCGGCCCCCCGAGGGAGCGGATCGAGTACCGCCGGGACAATACGTCGAGCGCGGCTTTCCCGTGCTCTCCGCTGGCCCAACGCCACGCACGCCGCTCGATCGGTGGGATCTTTCGATAGAGGGCGCCGTCGATCAGGCCCGCCGTTGGTCGTGGAGCGAGTTCCGCGCGCTCGCACGCGAGTCGTTCACGCGGGACATCCACTGTGTCACCAAGTGGACGAAGCTGAGCACGAAGTGGCAGGGCGTCTCGGTGGATACCCTGCTGGAGGGCGTTCAGCTGCGTGGCAGCTACGTCATGGCGTTCTCTGACGGCGGCTACACCACGAACCTGCGGCTCGACGACCTGACCGGCGGAAAAGCCTGGATCGTCGATACCTACGACGGAGAGCCGCTGGCCGCGGAGCACGGCGGTCCCGCGCGATTGCTCGTCCCCCACCTGTACTTCTGGAAGAGCGCGAAATGGATCCGCGGGCTGCGCGTGCTCGAAAAGAACGAGCCCGGGTTCTGGGAGTCGCTCGGGTACCACGACCGCGGTGATCCATGGAAGGAACAGCGCTACTCGGGCGACTGACCTGGCAGCTCGGTGAGGTCGTCGCGACGCGCGCGGAGACCAGGACCGCGCGAAGCATCACGTTGGCCGTCGCATCGTGGCCTGGGCATCGCGCTGGACAGCACGTCGACCTGCGGCTCACCGCCGCGGACGACTACCAAGTCGAGCGCAGCTACTCGATCGCGTCACCGCCTGACGGCACCGGGCGCATCACGCTCACCGTAGAGCGCGTCGACGACGGCGAGGTGTCGCCCTACCTCGTCGACGAGCTGAGGGTCGGCGATCGAATCGAGCTGCGAGGTCCGATCGGCGGCTACTTCGTATGGGAGGCGACGCACGGTGGTCCCCTCATGCTCGTCGCTGGAGGGTCAGGGATCGCGCCGCTGATGTCCATGCTCCGTCATCGCGCAAGAGCTCGGAGCACCGTGCCCACGCGGCTCCTCTACTCGGCGCGATCCACGGAAGACGTCATCTACAAGGGCGAGCTCGACGACATCAGTCGCGACGGGAGCGGCGTCGCGACGACCTACACGTTGACGCGCGCTCAGCCGTCCGGCTGGACCGGCTACCGGCGCCGGGTCGACACCGACATGCTGCGCGAGATCGCGTGGCCTGCGGATCATCGGCCGCTCGTGTTCATCTGCGGGCCGACGGAGTTCGTCGAAGCGGCTGCCGACGGCTTCTCTACGCTCGGCCACTCGCCCGATCGGATCAAGACAGAACGATTCGGCCCAACGGGAGGTGCGTGATGCAAAAGCTCGACGGCAACGCAGCAGGCGGAGTCCTCGATGCAATCTTCTGCTTCGAGATGACGACCGTCCAAGGCACCTGCGCCGGCTGCGGTGAGCGAAGAGCCCTGGCCACCGTCGCCGTCTACAAGACGGCGATGGGCACGGTCATGCGGTGCCCATCCTGCGATACCGTCCTGATTCGTGTCGCCGAGCACGATGGCCACCATTACCTCGACATGCGTGGCATGCGCGTCCTTCGACTGTAGGCACGCCGGCTGCAGCGCCGACGGCGTGAAGGCAGCACGGGTGCATCGGTTTGGTCCCTCGAGTGTCATCGAGATAGAAGACGTCGAGAAGCCACGGCCCGAGGCGGATCAGGTGCTCGTCGAGGTGCACGCGGCGGGTGTCGGGCCGTGGGACACTTGGATTCGTAGCGGCAAGAGCGTGCTCCCACAGCCGCTCCCGTTGACGCTCGGGTCGGACTTCTCCGGCGTCGTCGCGGCGGTCGGAGCGAAAGTGACCTCCTGCGCACGGGGCGATGAGGTCTTTGGTGTCACCAGCCCGCGCTACACCGGGGCGTCAGCCGACTATGCGGCCGTGCCCGCAACGATGGTCGCGCACAAACCGCGCAGACTGAGTCATGTCGAGGCTGCCTCGGTGCCGGTCGTCGCGGTGACGGCATTGCAGATGTTGGTCGACCATGCCCGCGTGGCGCCTGGCGAGCGTGTGCTGATCCTGGGGGCCGCAGGCAGCGTCGGTGCCTATGCCGTGCAGCTGGCGCGCACGCTCGGCGTGCGCGTGATCGGCACCGTTCGCCGAAGTGCAGATGTGGACGATGTGCGGCGCCTGGGCGCCCACGAGGTGGTCGCCGTCGCGGCGACACGAATCGACGAGGTCGTCGCGCCGGTCGACGTCGTCATCGACACGGTCGGCGGTGAAGCAGCCAACCGCGCGATGGCTCTGCTTTCGCGCGGAGGCCGATTCGTGACCGCGGTTCCGAACCCGGATCGAGAGCTCGCAGCCAGATATGGCGTGCATGCGAAGTTCATGCTGGTCGACGTTCGCAGCGGACCACTCGCTCGCATCGCCGAGCTGTTCGACGAGGGCGAGCTCGTCGCGAACGTCGGTGAGGTCATGGCGCTCGAAGACGTCAGGGCCGCGCACGAAATGCTGGAGGGCAAGCGACCCCACCGGCGCGGCAAGATCGTCCTCGCGCTGGCCCCGGGTGCCGAGCGCGCGCCGGCCGCTGCATAGCCGTCATGCCCCAAGACAGCTTTGGCGCACTCTGGGCCTTCGCCTTTGGATTGGCGGCGGGGTCGGGCGTTCTCATGGGCGCGCTGCTCGGGCTCGTAACGAAGCTTCGGCACCGGTCCATCGCGGCGATCATGTCGATCGGCGCAGGCCTGCTGCTGGCGCTCGCGTCGGTGAGCGTCGCGGCCAGGGCACTCGACCTCATCGGTCCCAAGGCAACAATCGCCGGCGTGCTCGCCGGTGCGGCGACATTCAGTCTCGCCAATGCTGCCCTCACGACCGCCCGGCATCGCACCCGCTGCGGAGAATGTCAGCCGCAGCCCTCCGAAACGGACTCCCCCGGCAGCGGGACATCGATCGCTCTGGGCACGATGCTCGATGCGATACCTGAGGGTCTGATCCTCGGCGTCACGCTGCGCACCGGCGGGCCGGATGTCGTGCTGATCGCGGCGCTCGCCCTTTCGAACTTTCCCGAGGCGCTCTCGGGCACCTCGGGGATGCGGCTCGCATCGAGGTCGACCAGGTACGTGCTGTGTCTATGGGGTGCCGTCTGCTTCGGGATTGCCGCAATGACGGCGCTCGGATTCACCTTCTTCGCGGTCGTGGGCCATGACAAGACCACGATGCTCGAGGCGTTCGGAGCGGGGGCATTGATTGCGGTGGCGGCGGAGACGATGATCCCCGAGGCGTTCCATAAGGGGCCCCGCTACTCAGGCTTGCTCGCAGCCGTGGGCTTCTCTGCCCTCACGCTGCTAGGCGCGCTCGCCAGGTGAGGGTGCACCATGGTGACCTCTACGCCCTCGTTCATCTCCCGGTACGCCTTGGCAAAGCCCCACGAGCGCACGCACAACACGACGTCTTCCTTGTGGAGATCCTTGATCTCACCACCGTCGTCGTGCGCGTCGCATACGGGCACCTTCGCGCTGACCTTCTCGTCCGCATACGCCAGATGCCCGGCGGCCGCCGAAGCCGCCGCAATGAAGGCTTTCCACGCGAACGACAGGCGGTACTCGACGGGCACCGTGCGAGTCGAGAGCGCGCCACAACACGCGCAGAGCTGCGGGAACGTGGCACCGGCCCGCAGCGGCAGGCCAAAGCATCGCGTGCTCGCAACGTGGCCCGCCTCCACGCGTTCGACCTCGTCGCCTCGCTGCAGCACCGCCGCGTTGCAGGTGTCGCAAAGCATTTCGCGGTCGGGGTCCGGATAGATCTTGGCACCGCACTCCGGGCAAGCTGCCTTCTTCGATCCGAACGCAGCACCGATCAGCGCAACGAGGCCCAAACCACCGAGGAGCACCGAGCCCATGATCTTGTTCCCGCCACTCGCGTCGATGGCGAAGATCCAGGCCAGGAAGCCCCAGCTCGCGGCGGCGACCACGAGGCAGGAGATCGTGAGCGTCGTCGAGCGCGCGACCCGCGTCCGCTTCATCACGCCATTGTAGAGCAGCGCGAATCGTCGGCCGACGGCGACGATCGCGTCGGCCTGCGCGCCGAAGACGATGGCATCGAGCAGGTCCGACTCGGCGACGAGAGCGAGGTCCGGGTGGTCGCGCGCGAGCAGCCCGTGATCGCCGCTGTCAGCAACGCCAAGACGAGCCGCACCACGCGTGTCGACGTCCACCAGTGAAGGCAGCCCGCCGAGATCAAAGCAAATCTTCGACGCCACTCGTGTATCCGACGCGGCACGGTCGTTGCTAACGTCGGTGCCCTCGTGGCTTGCGGGGGCGATTTCATGCGCAGTGCGTCGGAGACCCGAAAAGAAGTCGGCCCCGGTCACGTTCTACCCCCGAAGCTTCACCGAACCGCAGCCAACGGCCGCCACGGGATCTGCGCATGACCCTCGACCTGCACCCGCACCTCGCGTCCCACGTCCGGCGCCATGCTCGACGGATCTATCGGATTGCTTGCGGCTTTGGGCGCGAGCGGGACGCCGACGACATCCTGCAGACGCTCTACGCCCGCTGGTGGCGGCGGATGAACGACGAGCCGGGTTGGTCTCCGCCGGAGACCAACGTCGAGCTCTATGTCTGCGTGCGGCGCGTGACGATCGACTTCGTCGCCAAGGAGCAGCGAGAGCGTGCGCGCGCCCAGCAAGGTGTCGAGGAGACAGCACCCACCGACTCTCCCGAGGAAACGCTCTACGCGTTCGAGCGGCTCAACTGGATCCTCTCGCGGTTGCCCCCGCAGCTCGCCGAGGTGTTGGTCGTGAGCCTGTCGGCGGGTCGCGGCGACGACGCGTCCGCCGCTCGCGAGCTCGGCATCACGAGCTCCGCGTTTACCGCGCGCCTCTTCAAGGCGCGACGCGCGGCCGAGGAGCTCGCGCGCTTTTACGAGCTCTTGCCGCTCGAACAGGCAAACCTGATGGCCGAGCTGCGTTTCGGGGGAAAAACCAGAGCCCAGATCGCGAATGACCTCGGGATGGTCCTCGGGGATCTCATGTCGCGCTGGCAGGAAGCCGTCTTGGCGCTCGAGAAGCATGGAAGGGTCGCGTCATGAGAAGCACGCGTGATGGTGGCCGCAGCGGCTTCGAGGGGACGAGGCATCTCGTGCTCGTGCGCGGGGGGCTGGAGAGTCGCCCCGCGTCGTGTGAGGACGGCGACTGGCAGTCGTTCTGCGCGCGCATCGGGTGGCAGTTTCCGCGAGACGGAGCAGCCGCCGAGCGAGCGCTCCCGGACGACTTCGAGGATCGGATCTTGTCGCGTATCCTCGCCGAGCCCGAAAGATCGGCGGCCGCCGTGTACGAGGACTCGGTCGATGCCTCGTGGGTGGGGCCGGGGTGGATCGGATCGTCCTCGAACGGTCCGGTGTCGCAATACCGCGAGCGAGGGAGCCGAAAGCGAAACGCATCGACGGCATCGACCGCGCTCCTTGTCGCCGCCGTCGTCGGGCTCGCGGCGGCCGCGCTGCTTCCGCTACTCACCAAGCCGCCCTCCGGGAGCTCGCCGCGGCCGGATCCCGCTGCGCAGCAGCGCGCGCCCGCGCCGGACCGCCAACCCGACATGACGCCCCCGCCGATCGACACTGCGAACCCGGACAAACGACACGCTCCGGCCAAGCCGGACGCCACCGAGAACGCGCGAGCGCCGCGCACCGAGCCTCCGGGGTCTCCGGTGGCTCGTCGCGCGCGTGCTCGCGTACATGCCGGCCCCGATGCGCGAGCTCGCGCAGGGGGCGCCGCTCGGGATCCGGTTACGGTAGCGGCACGGACCGAGGAGCAGACCCTCGCGGTTTCGCAGGTCGCCGAGCCCGACGCCCTCGACACCGTCGATTCGGGCTACGCGATCGACGGGCGTGCTTCGGGCCCGCTCTTGGTCGCGCACCGCTCCTGGAGCGATGCACCCTCGCCGCGGGCGTGGACCAATCCATCGGAGGATCGCGTCACGACCGCCGGCTGGTCCCTCTCACCCGAGCAGAGCCGGTGGTACGGCGCGAGCCTTCCGCCGCCGGGACAGTCGACGGACGTCCACAGCGGTCGCGGCATCGGCGTCATGGCCCAAGTCGATCTCTCCAAGGCGCTCGTCGCTCTCGAAGCGAGTCGCAGCGTCGTCCGCTAGCGCCCACCGACCAGCAGGCGGGCGTTCTTTCCGTTTCACGGGGTTGTTACATGCTGCATCGTCGTCGCTTGCTTCAGGCGGCCCAGGCCGCCGTGTGCGCTCTCGCGATCACTTCGGGCGTCGGATGCGCCACCGCACCCGAGACATTCGGCACACGCGCGCGCTTCTCTCCGGCGTTCGGCGGGTACGTCATGGCGCCGGAGAACGGCAGCGACGATCCGCAGCTCGGCGACTCCGTACTGCTCCTTCGCGATCCGCTCACGGGCGACAAGCTGCGCTGCCGCGAGGACGTCGTCGAGTGGCGCGAGGTGCACGAGGACCTCGCGACCGACTCCGTGCATGACGAGAACGTAGCTGTGGCGGTGGGTGTGTCTACGGGCTTGGTCTTCGGACCGCTCGTCGCCGCCGAGCCCGTGGGCGCGTTGCTCATGGCAGAGGCGATGCTGACCGCCGGCGTCCTCTACGACGACTTCAGCTCCGACAACGCCTCCGAGCTCTTGGCCGCGGGCATCGTGCTCTACCAGCGCAAGCGCTACATCCAAGCCGCGATGCTGATCGAGCGCGCGCTGACCAAGGACGCGTCCGTCGGGATCCTCGACAAGGCCTACCTCTACCTGGGCCTCTCGTACGTCGAGCTCGGCAGGAACGAACGCGCCAAGGTCGCGCTGACGATGTTCGTGGACAAGGCAGCCGTACGCGACGTCGACGCCTACCGCGAGGCGGCGGCCGTCTTGAAGAAGCTGGGCGTCGAAGAGCGCTCCTGCGGGTCGAGCGAGCCGGTTCAGCTCTATTGGTGAGGCTGGGCGGATCGAGTAACTCCTCCGTGTGAGCGACGAGCCGGTCAAGAGCGTGCGGCGGGGCGGGCCCGTCCGCCTCGCGCCGGCTCCGCCCGACGAGGCGCCCCCTTCGTTTCATCGCGGCCACGAGTATCCGAAGGCGATCGCCTGGTTCGGCTTCCAGTCGTTCTGGGGTCACCTGTGGAAGCTGGGCGCGAGCTTGATCGCCACCGAGGATATCGACAGCCGCGACTGGATGCGCGCCGACGATCCCGACGAGCTCAGCCGGCGCATCGCGCTCGAGCTCGGGGGCAAGCCGAGCGAGCCCACGCTGACGGAGGCGTTGGACCGCGACCTCTGGATCGACTTCGTCGCCGACACCGGCGATGACGTATCCGTCAGCCGCGCGGTCGCCGACACGATCTTTCGCACCTACGAGATCGAAGGCGAGGACGGCGAGACCATCCTGCTCCCACGCGGCGACATCCTCCTCTTCGGCGGCGATACCGCCTATCCGGTGGCGAACGAGCTCGAGATCCACAATCGGGTGATCGTGCCCTTCAATCGCGTGCTCCGATCGCTGCCCGATCCGCAGCCGCAGCGCGTTCTGCTCGGCGTGCCGGGCAATCACGACTGGTACGCGGGGCTCGACGGCTTCGGAAGGATGTTTCGCGCGCCGATAGGCACGGTCGATCGCTCGTCGGCGCTCTTCGGCGTCGCGGTCGACGAAGGCGCCGGCGACAAAGAAGAGATCGTCAGCCACGCGCCCGTGCGGCACTTCTTCGAGTGGGCCGAGGCGCTTCGCGTCGGGCGCCGCGTGATCAAGCGCGCCGCGCTCCCCCTGGCCGGATACCGCGCGGTGCAGAACGCCTCCTATTTTGCGATCCGGCTCGCGCCGAACCTCGACCTCTGGGGGCCCGATCGCCAGCTTCATGACATCGACGATAGGCAGCGAGCGTTCTTCGCTCGCGAACGCGATCCTTCGCACGGACTGCTCCTCTGCCTCGCGGATCCTCCGTACGCGTTCCTCGAGCCCTACGGTCCGGGGATGCGCGTGCTCGACGCGCTCGACGTCGATCTCTCCGCCGACGGTCCGCTCGCGATGACCGGTGACGTGCACCACTACTGCCGCATGTCGATCGGTCGAGGGACGCAGGTCATCGCCGGGGGCGGCGGAGCGTTCTTGCACCCGGCACGGATCGCGCGCGCCGGCTTCCCCCAGCCCGAGGCGGAGTTTCCAGGGCCGCGCGCTTCGCTCCGCCTCGCGCTCTCTGCGCCCTGGCAAGTGGCGCGCGGTCGCGCCGGGTTGATGATCCACGCTGCGCTTCTCGTCGCCTACCTGCCCGCGCACCTGGTCTCGCGCCACGGCCATCCGAGCTCGCTCGGCGCCGCCGTCACCGGCGTGCTCCTCGCCGTGCTGCTCGCTTGGCTTGGCGGCATCAGCCGAAAGCGCACCTACGCGGTCACCGCGCTCGCCCTCTGTGGTGGCACGCTCCTCGGGCTGATTCCGTACGCGCTAGGTCGCCTCGGCGCGTTCGCGTGGCGGCAAGGCGTCGACGGGTGGTGGGTCGACGCTTCGCTGCTGACGGCTTCGATCTTCGCCGGTGCCTTCGTCGTCGGGCTCTATTTCATGGCGCTGACCGTGCTCGCCGTGGCAACCGACGCGGGCTTCGGCCCACTCGCGCACCCGGGCTACAAGCACTTCGTGCGGCTGCGCATCAAGCGCGACGGCTCGGCGATCGAAGGCTTCGCCATCGGCAGGGTCGACCCGCTCGCGAAGAACGAGCCGACCCTTCTGATCGATCGCTTCCGGTGGACGAACCCTTCCAGCACCCGGCGGTGACTCGTCTCCGTGCTCACGCCTCGCCGGAAGCGGCCAGATGCCGCTGCACGGTCCTGACGCTGACCCCGAGGCGCGCGGCTGCGCGCGTTCGATTGCCGTGCTCGATCTCCAGTGCGGCGTGGACGATGTCGGAGACGAGCTCGTCGAGTGAGCGATCGAGCGAGACTTCGAGCTTCGGCGTCTCTCTCGAGACGACGTCGGATTCCGAGCGGAGGGCAGGGGGCAAGTCACGCAGCCGGACCGGCTTGCCGGCCAGTCGGCTCAGGTCGCCGCCGTCCCAACCCACCGCCCGATCGACCGTGTCGCCGAACAACGGCGGGCAGTCGGCCAGGGCGAAACCGGGGTAGGGATCACCGTCGGGGTTCTGCAACTCCACACGGACCGAGCCGACCGCGGACGTGGCGAAGTTCAACGACAGGCCCGTGCCGGCGAAGGTGATCGGGCGGGTGACGAGCGATCCCCCGTCCCGCGGGGCGTTCACCGAGACGAAGCCGTCCAACCGAAGGGTGTACCGGCGCAGGGCGTTGCCGTCGCCGGTCCAGTAGCTCTCGGTGGCGTACAGGGAGAGTTCGTCGGCCGCGCCGGAGAGGGAGGACTTCGTTTCGACCAGGTGCCAGGCGATGTATTGATGGCCATAGTTCCAACTGCCTGGCCGCTGCGGGCCCGGCCGCAAAAAGGGTCAGATTTTAGGCCAAAAATGCGTTAAGCGCAAAGGAAACAAACGACAAATGATTTCCTGAAGGGGTCCCTTGATGATGATTTCAGCG
>JBGTSH010000304.1:0-12989 GCA_041940405.1 Polyangiaceae bacterium | reverse complement strand
GAGGGGGGAGAAGCGGCATGAAGGCCGTAGACGTCGTCGCTCTCGCGGCGGTGGTGCTCGTGCCGCTCGCGGTGATGGGGCCGGTGATCGCGCGGGACAGGAGCGGGGCGCGCCGTCCGTTCCGGCCCGGGATCCTCGCGCTCGCGCTCGGCGCCGCGGCCTTCGCCGCATCGCAGGCCGTGATGCTCGCGGTCCGCCGCTTCGCGAACGTCGAGCCGCCGAGCGACGGCGCGGCGGGCTTCGTCTCGGTCGCCTACGCGTTCCTCGTGCTCGGTCCTCTCGACGAGAGCCTGCGCGCGGCGGCGACCCTGCCGGCGCTGAAGTCGAAGGAGCTGCGGACGCCTTACGACGCGATGCGGATCGCGACCGGCGCCGCGCTCGGCTTCTCGACCTGCGAATCGGCGATGCGCGTCGTCACCGCGGGGAGCGCCAGCGGAGCGCTCGTGTTCCGCGTTCTCTTTGCGCTCGTCGCGCACGTCTCGCTCACCAGCGTCTGGGGCTTCGCCATCGGACGCGAGCGCAGGCGCAAGCTCGGCGGCACCGGGTTCACGCGCGCGTTCCTGGCAGCCGTCTTCTTCTCGGCGCTCGTCCGGTACCTGGCGTTCGGTCGCGGGCCGAACGCCCTCTGGGCCGCGCTCCCGCTGGTCCTCTCGGCCGCGCTCGTCGCGCTCGTCGCTCGGCGGGATCTGCTTCGAATGACAGATTCGTCACGAAAGCGGCGCCTCTCTCGGCTCTTGCCCGTCTCGCCGCCGACCCTCGAAGAGCTCGAGCATGCGCTCCTCAGGCGCCCCGATCGGCCGCTCATGCTTCGGTGGATCGTCCTCGGCGCGTTCGTGACGACCGGCGTGCTCACGGCGATGATCGTCGGCTCGGTGTTCGTGGGCCACGGCGCCGGCGTCGACTTCGCGGCCGTCGACCAGTCGGCGAGCTTTGATCGGAGCGCGCCGCCGCTCATCCTGCTGGGGAGTGCCGCGCTCGGCGCGTTTCCGATCTCGGGGTTCTTGATCGCGCGGGCGTCCGCGGCGCACGGCGTCCTCGAGCCGGCGCTCGCGGCGGCGATCGCGATCATCGGCCTGGTCGTCTTGATGGGCCTGGCCGCGCCGGTGGCCGTCGTCTTCGGTCTGGCGCTCGGGCCGGTGGCGTTCGCGCTCGCGTGCGCCGGGGCGTGGGCCGGTCTGGAACGCTGACGAATTCACCGGCCGTAGGCCGTTCCAAAGGTGCGCTTCGCGCGCTGTCCTTCCGGAGGGCCGGTGAATATTGCTCTTTGATTCAACGCCTGACGGCGTTGAATTGTCAGTCGAGCGTGACCCCTTCGATCGTCACGTCGAAGGTCACTTTGAGCCCGCTCCTCAGCCAGAACCACGAGCGGCCCTTCTTGCCCTTGAACTCTTCTCGGCCGAGCCCGAGCTCATCCGGCTTGGGCTGCGGAGCGCCATGCTCGACCCGAGCGCTGACGGTGATCTCGAGCTTGCCGGCCGCGACCGGGTGCCCCGGGAGCGCCATCGTCATGCGGAGGCCCTTCGCCACGCGGCGGACCGCTTCTGCGAGCTCGGCAGGCGGAGGTGGCTTCGACGGAACGGGGTCTTCGCTCTGGACGATCTTGCCGTCCGCATCGAGCACCAGGGTCGCGCGGATCGAGCCCGCCGGTCCGTCCTGTATCGCGTCCCAACCCTCGATCGCGTGCGCGTACCTCGGCAGCTCGTGCGTGAAGCGCTCCGCGAGGTTGGGCGCCTTCTTCGCGTGGCCTTCCCCTTCGCCGGGTGCGTCGCCGGATCCTGCGCCTGCGCTCGCCGAGCCCGACGGTGCTGCAGCAGAGCCCGACGTCGCAGCGCTCGCGCTCGAGGGAGCGCGCGGCGGCTTCGGCTTCGCAGGGCGGGGCGGCGACGGCAGCGGCGGGGGCGTTACGGATGCAGAAGAGGACGGCGGCGCCGTCGCGGTGGGGACCTCGAACGTCTCGACCTTGACCTCATCGGTCGTCGTGACGGGCTCGGGCTGCGTCGCCGCCTGCGCCGCGCCTCGTGCTCCGTCCGCGGCCAGCTCGTCGACGGCCACCTCGTCCTCTTGCTCCGCCAAGGCGACCTCGGTCTCGGAGCCGATGCCGTCGCGTGCGGGGCCTGCCAGCGCGCCGGCGCCGGTGCCTCGCCCCGCGCCGAAGAGCGCGGCCAAGAGGACGATCGCTGCGTGCGCGACGAGCGAGGCGATCACGAACCCGGCATACATGCCTTTGTCCGCGTGCCGGGGCTCTGGTAGGTCCAGCGTCATGTGGGAGCGTCGGCCTCGAGAGCCAGTGTGCAGGCGGCCTGTGCTCTGGTCCAGACAGCGCCGCGGTGGGGCGAGTTCCCAGTGGGGCTGATCCTCGGATTTTCCACGTCTACCCCGCACGGATCGGTCGCGATCGTCGGGCCGGACGGTCCCATCGCCGAGGCGTCGCACGAGGTGCTCGCGGCGCACGCCGAGCGGGTCTTCGGCCTCGTCGACGACGTGATTGCGCGCGCGGGCGCGCGCCGCGAATCGATCGTGGCCGTCGCGTGCGACGTCGGACCGGGCTCGTTCACCGGCGTGCGCGTCGGCGTCGCGTCAGCGGCGGGGATCGCGGCGGCCCTCCGCGTGCCCGGCGTCGGTGTCGGATCGCTCGCGTCGATGGCGCACGCCGCGCTCTCGCGTGCACCCCGGCCGGAAGCCGTCACGCGCGTCGTCTCGCTCCTCGACGCGAAGAAGGACGAGATCTACATCGGCCTCTTCGATCGATCCCTCGCGCCGATCGAACCGGCGAGGCACGTCTCGCGATCCGATGCGGGCCGCGAGCTCGCGCGCCTCGTCGAGGATCCGGGCACGCTCTTCGCGGGTGCCGTCGCGGCCGAGCTCGGCACCTCGCTCGAGGGCGAGCGGCATCCGCGTGGCCCCGGCATCGATCTGCCCTCGGCGGCGTCGATCGGCGCCGTCGCGCGCCGCCTGCTCTCGAGCCCCGCGAGCGCTCCGCTCGAGCCGGTGTATGTCCGTGAGCCGGACGCGAAGCCGAGCTGGTAGTATCACCACCCTCCCAGATGACCGAGCCCTCGATGGACGCTCCGCCGTCGCGTGAATCCGAGCCGCCTCCTTCCTCCGCCGCGGAGTCGGTGTCTCCGGAGTCCGTGGAGCTGCTCGATCCGCGCACCGAGCCGCTGCCCGACGACTACGAGCCGACCTCCGAGGGGGAGCGTCTGCGCGTTCGGTTCGGCCGGCGCTTCGATGTCGGTGACGTCATCTTCCGCGAAGGCGAAGAAGGCTCGAGCGCTTTTCTCCTCGAAGAAGGGCGCGTGCGACTCATCAAGCGTGTGCGCGGCGTCGAGCGCTCGCTGATGGTGCTCAAGCCCGGCGACCTGTTCGGCGAGTCGGCGCTGCTCGCCGGTGCGCCTCGCTCGTCGACGGCCATCGCGCTCACGAGCGGTCTCGCGCTGTCGCTCGATCAAGCGACCTTGCAGAACCTCCTCGAGCGAAACCCGGTCGTCGCAGGCAGGCTGGTGAAGCAGCTCGTGCGGCGTCTCCGCGATGCAGAGGATCAGATCGAGATCATGATGCTCACCGATACCCAGTCGAAGGTGGTGAGCGCCCTCCTCAAGCTCGCACAGAAGGACCAGGAGCTGACCGGAACGGCCGTCGCTTTCTCGATCTCTCCGATGGAGCTCTCCACGCGCGTCGGCCTCGACGTCGACACCGTCAAGCGCGTGGTGCAGGAGCTCCGCGAGGGGCAGTATCTCCGCGTCGCCGACGAGCGGCTCGAAATCCCGGACATCGACGCTCTCCGACGGCTCTTCGCGCTCCTCGGCGTAAAGGACGAGATCCGGGGGGAGCTCGACGAAGGCCGCTGAGGGCCTGCGGGGGCTCGATTGACGCGCCTCCGGGGCGGGGGTACCGGTTCTTCCGTGCAGCACTGGAAATTCGCCACCCCCATTTGCGTGCTTCTTTGCGCGAGCGCGTGTGCGTCGACCGAGGGCTTGCCGACCGATCCGAAGAGCGTCGCCGTCTACGACGTCGCGCGCGACGAGTACGGCAAGGGCAACCTGCGCGAAGCGCTGGCCAAGGTGCGTGAAGCGCTCGAGGCCGACAGCGCCAACGCCGAAGCCGCGTACCTCGGTGCCATCATCCATCTCGCGTTCTGCGAGCGCGACGCATCGTCGTCCGACTGCCAATTCTCCGAAGCAGAGAAGTTCGCGCGCCAGGCGCTCGACGCCTCGCCGGACATGCGCGACGCGCGAAACACGCTGGGCGTCGTGCTCGTTCACGAGAAGCGGTACGACGACGCGATCGAGATCCTCAAGCCGCTGACCGAAGACATCCTCTACGGCTCTCCGGAGAAGTCGTGGGGCAACCTCGGCTGGGCGTACCTCGAGAAGGGGAGCGTGAACGAAGCGATCGAGGCGTTGCAGCGCTCGGTCGCAGCGCAGCCGCGCTTCTGCGTCGGCAACTTCCGCCTCGGCACCGCGTACGCGAAGAAGGGCGAGCACAAGGCCGCTCGTCAGGCGCTCACGCGCGCGATCGAGACCGACGAGCGATGCGGCCGGATCCAAGAGGCTTGGGAGGCGCGCGCGAACGCTTCGATGAAGCTCGGAGCAAAGGAAGACGCACGCGCGGATCTGACGAAATGCGTGGAGCTGGGCGCCGGAACGCCGTCCGGTTCTCGCTGCGACAGGCAGCTGAAGCTCCTCGGTCCCCAAGAGGCACCGCCAGAGGCGCCAGCTCCCGCTGCTCCGTCACCCGCTGCTCCGTCACCCGCTGCTCCGTCACCCGCTGCTCCGTCACCCTAGGGGACCTGAACCGGCGCTCTTGTAGGAGCGTTGCTTCCGATGGAGACCCCGCGAAGCGCTTGGGGACAAAAAGTTTTGCGACGCAAAAGTCAAGAAGCAATTTCGAGCCCGATCCGCTACCACTCCTCCTCCTCTTTGGAGGGCCGGCCGCTTGTTGAAGGCGGTCGCGCGTCGACCATCATGGACTCGATCGGCCGCTACCTGCGAAGCATGCGCGAAGCGCGTGGGATGAGCGTGGAGGAGATCTCACGCGCCACGCGCATTCCTGTGGCTTCCATCGAGCGGATCGAAGGCGACCACTTCGACGACCTCCCGGGTGAGGTGTTCGTGCGCGGCTTCTTGAAGGCGTACGCGCGCTCGGTCCAGGTGTCGGTGGACGACGTGCTCGCCCGGTACACCGCGTGCCGCCGGATCTCGTGGGTCACGCCGCTGCCGCTCTCCACGGGGCCGGACAACCGCTCGCCGGGCCGGCGCGTCGGCGTCGCGATCGCGTTCGTGCTGCTCCTCATCCTGTTCACCGTCGCGATCAGCATCGTGCTGCGTCCGCGCGGTCAGGGCGTTCCGCGCGAGCTCTCGGCCGCCCCGTCCTGCGCTGCCGAGATCGACGCCTGAGCGCGCGCGGTCGCACGGTACGCGCTGCCGAGAAGACGCTCGTCACCGAGGCGTTCGTCGTACGTCGCGTGAGCGTCGGCGACACGGACCTCCTCCTCACGCTCTTCACGCGCGAGCGCGGTCTCCTCACGGCCGCGGCTCGCGGCGCGCGGGGACCGAAGTCGAAGTTCGGACCGCTCGAGCCGCTGCATACGCTTCGCGTTCGGCTCGAGCTCTCGTCCCGCTCCGACGTGGCCAAGCTGCGCGAGGCAACGGTCGCTCGTCCACGCCTCGCGCTCTGCGAGGACGCCGAGCGGCTCGAAGCTGCTTCGCGCCTGCTGCGGTGGGTGCGCGCTCTCTCTCCCTCGCACGAGCCCGAGGCGAAGGCCTTCGAGCTCCTGGACGCGGCGCTCGATCGCTTCGAAGAGGCGGAGCGCGGCGCGGAGATGCTGACGACGCTCGCGATCGCGGGCCTCTCCCTCGCGGCAGCGTTCGGCTACCGGCTCGAGCTCGACGCGTGCGTGCGCTGCGGCACGCCGTGCCCGGCCGGCGCGAGCGCCTACATCGATGTCGCCGCCGGCGGCGTCGTGTGCACCCGCTGCGGAGGTAGCGGACTCCTCGTTCGTGGGCCGCTTCGCGAGGCGCTGTCACGCGGACGAAGAGGCGAAGCGATCACGCTCGCGATCGGCGAGGCCGAGAGCGCGGTCGATCTCGCCGAGCGCGCGATCGGATCGCAGACCCGCGCTCAGGAAGCCCGCAAGTAACGGCGCGCGGCCCGGGGACCGCTGGCCGTCTCTTCGATCTCGAGAAACGGCCTGCCTGGGGCGCCACGCGGAAACGAGAAGCTCCCGGTGTTCGCATACCGATCGGTGAGCGCCTCACGGTGCGCGTGGCCCATCACGACGAGCTTCGCGTCGGTCTTTCTGGCCACCTCGTTCGCGCCTCGCTCGAGCATCTCGGGGACGTTGCCCCCGTAGCGGTCGTAGCCGAGCGCCCACGAGACACCCATCGAGAGGGCGCCTGCGCCGAGGAGCGTCAGGCCGGCGGTGCGGCGACCGGCGAGGAGCGCGAGCGCGCCCGTGGTCATCGCCACGGTCGACGCGACGCGGTCGAGGTAGAGGCGCTGGAAGGTGCGGCGTGCGCTCATTCGCGTCGGCTCGGCGCGGATGCCGTCGAGGGCGCGGAGGAGCTCGGGGCCCACCCCGATCGAGGCGGCGTACGAGGCTTCGCGCGCGCGCCCTTCGGCGAGGTCGTCGCCCGCGCGTGCAGCGAACGGCTCACCGCTGCCGGCGAGCGCGCGAAACGCGGCGTCGAAGTACTTGTAGACGACGTAGGGCCCGCGCACGCCGTACCACTTGAACGCCGAGAGCAAGAGATCGAGCGGCATCCCGTCGTTCGCGTTGAGATAACGGAAGGCGCCGGTGGGCGCGATGAACTCTTCGACGAAATGAACGCCCAGGCTGCGCGCGCCGGCCACCAGCGGGTGTGCGACGGCGTTGTCGGGATCGTAGAGGTGGCCGTGCTCGAGGTGGAGCCCGCCCTCGCGGAAGAGCCAAGGTGACGTCCGCACGCGCGCGCGCCGATCGCCCTCGAGGCGCAGCGCCTCGAGGAGCGAGCCGCGCTCTTCGGGATCGCCGGCCGCCGCGTCGTGGTTGCCGCCGACGATCCAGAGCTCGCCGCCGCGGGCGACGTGCTCGCCGAGCGCGCGCGCGACCGGTGCAGGCGTCTCGACGGCCTCACGGCGGGCGGGGCCCTTCTCTCTGCCCGGGTGGTCGGCCGACAGATCGAACAGGTCGCCCAGGAACACGATGCGCGCGCCGGGGTGATCCTCGAGGAGGCGAACGGCATCGTCGACCACGCCCTTCGGCGTGTCGCGCACCAGGTGGAGGTCGCCTACGGCGATGGTTCGTGTCGGTGTCCCCACGGAGAGGCCTACTTTTTTCACTCCGAAGGCGCGCGGGCAAGCCAAATGCCCCCAGTGACCAAGTCGTCACGTCGCCGGCGCGCGAAGGATCGGATATCAAGGCGCCGTGGCCGACTCTGTCGACGCCGTAATCCTGACCTGCCACGGCACCATCGCCGATCTGGCCGACCTGGAAGCGTTCCTGCGGAACGTGCGCCGCGGTCGACCCGCGCCGGTCGAGCTGGTCGAAGAGGTCCGCCGGCGGTACGAGCTCATCGGTCCGTCGCCGCTCCTCGCGACGTCGCGCGAGCAAGCAGCGCTCCTCGAGGCCCGCCTCGGGGTGCCGTGCCGGGCCGCAGGCAGGCTCTGGGGACCCTACCCGAACGAGATCCTCGGCGAGCTCCGAGCGGCCGGTGCGACGCGCGTCCTCAGCTTGCCGCTCGCACCGCAGTCGGTGCACGTCTATCACGCAGCCGTCGAGGAGGCGGCCGCGTCGCTCGCGCCGCTCTCGATCGTCCGATCACCGCCGTGGGGCGACGAGCCGGCATTGATCGACGCGTTCATCGAGACGATCGACGAGGCGCTCGCGACGCTGGCGGGCGTGGGCCCCGGCGAGGCGCCCGTCGTCCTCACGGCGCACTCGCTGCCGGTCCGCGCGATCCAGGCGGGCGATCCGTACGAGGCGCAGTTTCGCGGCATGGCCGCACTGGTCGCCGAGCGGCTGACCCCGCGAGGGCACCGCGTCGACGTCGCGTTTCAGAGCCGCGGGGCGACGGGCGACGAGTGGCTCGGGCCGGATTTCACCGACACCTTGCGCGAGCTCAGGACCCAAGGATTCGGGGCGGCGATCGTCGCACCCATCGGGTTTTGCGCCGAGCACGTCGAGACCCTCTACGACCTCGACATCGAGGGCGCCGCGGCGGCGCGCGAGGCCGGCATCGGGCGCTTTGCGCGCGCGCGCACCGTGGGCACGAGGCCGCGTTTCATCGACGCGCTCGAGGCTGTAGCGAAGCGTTCGCTCGCGGCGAGAGCGCCGGCCAAGTGATCGCTGGCGAGCACCGAGGTCCTGGGTAAACTGCCCGTTCGATGCGATTTCGAACGCTTTCGAGCTGCCTCCTCGCCGCAGCGCTCTTCATCTCGCCCCTCGGCGCCGCAGCGCAGGACGCATCGCTCGACGAGGCCAAGAAGCTCGTCGACCGCGCCGCCTACACCGAGGCGCTCGAGCTCCTCGGTCCGCTCTCGTCCGGCAAGGACGCGGCGCGCGCCGCGCTCCTCCTCGCCGAGATCGAGCTGCGCACCGGCAAGTACGCCGAGGCCGAGAAGACCGCCGAGCGCGCGATGAAGGACGCCAAGCTCAAGCCGGCTGCGGGCGCGCTCAAGGCCGAGTCGCTCGCGCTGCGGGGAAAGATGGACGCCGCCATCTCGACGCTCCGCGATCTCGAGCAGGACCCCGAAGCACGCCGCGCGCGGCTGCTCCTCGGCGAGTACCTGATCATGACAGGCAAGCGCGCCGACGCCCGCGCGCCGCTCATGACGCTCGTAGAGGACTACAACAACGACACCCTCAAGAGCACCGACCCCGAAGGGCTCAGCATGGTCGGCCGCGCCGCGCACCTGCTCCGCAGCGCGCGCGACGCGAACGAGGCCTACAACGACGCCGAGAAGGCCGGGGCCAAGACGCGCGTCGACACGCTCCTCAGCCGAGCCGAGCTCTTCCTCGACAAGTACGACCCCGGCCACGCCGGTCAGGTAGTGAAAGAGGCCGAAGCGCTCGCTCCGAACGACCCGCGCGTTCGCGTGATGAAGGCGCGCGTCATGCTCGACAACGCGATGGACTTCGACGGCGCCGAAGCCGAGCTCCGCCGCGCGCTCGAGGTGAACCCGTCGCTCTCCGGCGCGTACTTCGTCAAGGCCGGCCTCGCCCTTCGCGATCTCGACATCGAAGCGGCGGACAAGGCTGCCGACGCCGGGCTGGCGGTCAATCCGAACGACCTCGAGCTCTTGTCGATGAAGGCGGCGATCCGCTTCCTCGCCGACGACCCCAAGGGCTACGAGAAGTACGAGAAGCAGGTCCTCAAGCTCAACCCCGAGTACTCGCGCTTCTACCAAGTCGCCGGTGAGTTCGCGGAGTGGGAGCACCGCTACGACGACATCATCGCGTTCATGGAGAAGGCGACCAAGCTCGACCCGAAGGACGCCAAGGCGCACGCAGCGCTCGGACTCAACCTGATCCGCGCCGGCAAAGAGGACGCCGGTGTCGAGGCGCTGAGGAAGGCGTGGGACAAGGACAAGTTCAACGTCCGCGTGTTCAACACGCTGAATCTCTACGAGCGCGACATCGCCAACGGGTATTTGACGGTTCAGGGTCAGACGTTCCGCATGCGCTACGCGAAAGAGGATCGCCCGATCCTCGAGCGGTACGTCCCGCGCCTCCTCGACGAGGCGTGGACGTCGATGGTAAAGCGCTACAAGTTCACGCCGAAGACGCCTGTCTCGATCGAGCTCTACGCCGACGAGGAGCACTTCAGCGTCCGGACCAGCGGGCTGCCCAACGTCGGCATCCAGGGCGTGTGCTTCGGTCAGACGCTCGCGTTCATGAGCCCTCGCGCCGCGCCGTTCAACTGGGGCAACGTGCTCTGGCACGAGCTCGGACACGTCTTTGCGATCCAGCTCTCCAAGAACCACGTGCCGCGCTGGTACACCGAGGGCCTCAGCGAGTACGAGACGATCGTGCGACGCCCCGAGTGGCAGCGTGAGGACGATCCGCGCCTCTTTGCCGCGCTCAAGGCAGACCGCATCCCGGCCGTCGGCAGCTTCAACCGGGCGTTCACGCACGTCGACAGCGTCGAAGAGGTCACGATGGCCTACTACGCCGCGAGCCAGATCATGGTCTTCATGGTCGAGCGCTTCGGTTGGGAGAAGGTCATCTCGATGATGCCGCGCTGGGCGAACGGCGAGCGCACGCCCGCGGTCGTGAAGGCTTCGCTCGGGATCAGCGCCGAGGATCTCGATCGCGAGTACCGCGCTTGGCTGAAGAAGAAGCTCGCGCGCTACGAGGGCCAGTACGTCCCCGACCTCCACTCGCCGCCGCTCGAGGACGCCGAGGAAGCGGCGAAGAAGTCGCCGAAGGACGCCCGCAAGCTCGTCGAGCTCGGCATCGCGCGCTTGCGCGCCGGCAAGGCGAAGGAGGGCCAGGCCGCGCTCGCAGAAGCGTTGCGCGTCGATCCGGCGCAGCCGGACGCGCTCTATGTCCTCGCCGACCTCGCGCTCGACGACGAGAAGGCCGACGACAAGACCAAGGCCGCGGCCGCCAAACGGCACCTCGACGCGATGGTTGCCGGCAAGCACGACGGCTACGCGGTCCGAATGAAAATGGCGACGATCGCGCTCGCGACCGACGACCTCGCGGGCGCTCGCACGGCGCTCGCAGCCGCGACGAAGCTCGACCCGTCACAGCCCGAGCCTCTCATGACGCTCATCAAGATCGCCCGCAAAGAGAAGGACGAGCGGACCGAGCTCGCGCACCTCTCGAAGTACGTCGTGCTCGAGCAACACGATCGCGTCGCGTGGACGCGCCTCCTCGAGGGGCTGGTCGCCCGCGGCAAATGGGAAGAAGCCGCCAAGGTGGGCGAGGGGGCCGTCTTCGTCGACCTCGCGAACCCCGAGGTGCACCGCCTCTACGCTCGCGCCCTTGCGCGGACCGGGCGGCACGTCACGGCGATCTACGAGTACAACAGCGCCCTTATCGCCGGCGCGCCGCCCGAGCAGCAAGCCGAGATCTACCGCGAGCTCGCCAAGGGCTACGACAAGCTCGGCCAGCCCAAGCTCGCCGAGCAAGCGCGCGCTTTCGAGAAGCGCGTCGCCTCGCGTCCCGCCCCGTCGAGGGACCCGAAGGCACCGCCCAAGCGCTAGTCGGTCTCGTCCGTCTCGGAGTCGCCGCGCCTCAGGCCGAGCGCCTTGCACTTCTTGTAGAGGTGGCTGCGCTCGAGCCCGAGCGAGCGCGCCGTCGCGGCCATCTGGCCTTGGTGGTGCGCGAGCGCCTGCTCCAAGATGGCGCGCTCGGCCTCTTCGGAGAGGACGCGGAACGGCACCCCGGGACGGTAGAGGTTGCCGGTCGGCACCGCGCCGCCGCCGAGGCAGGTGCGGACGTCGCCATCGCCGATCGTTTCGTCGGGAGTGAGGATGACGAGCCGCTCGATCACGTTCCGCAGCTCGCGGACGTTGCCCGGATAGCTGTAGGCGGAGAGCGCCGCGATCGCCGCATCGCTGAGCTTCATGCCAGGGCGGTCGTTCGCGACCGTCGCGATCGACAAGAAGTGAGCGCAGAGCTCGGGGACGTCTTCGCGGCGCGATCGGAGCGGCGGAAGCTGAAGCGGAAGCACGTTGAGGCGGTCGTAGAGATCGGCGCGAAACTTCTCTTCGCGCGACATCTGCTCGAGGTCGCGGTTGGTCGCGGCGACCACGCGCACGTCGACCTTGATGACCTCGTTGCCGCCGACGCGCTCGATCTCGCGCTCCTGCAGGACGAGCGTGCCGCCGCTCGCTCGCTCGAACTTGCCGCGACGCTGCTTGGTGGCGCCGGTGAACGCGCCCGCCTCGTGACCGAAGAGCTCGCTCTCGAAGAGCTCGGTCGGAATCGCGGCGCAGTTCATCTTCTCGAGGGGACCCTTCGCCCGCTTCGATGCAGCGTGGATCGCGCGGGCCACGAGCTCCTTACCGGTGCCGCGCTCGCCGATGACCAGGACATTCGCCGTCGCCTTCGCCGCGCGCTCGACCTGCTCGCGCAGCTGCTGCATCGCGCGGCTCTCACCGATCAGCTCGCCGAGCCCGGCTTGCTTGCGGAGCGCCTTGGCCTCGGCCTCCGCCCGCGTGAGCCGAAGGGCGTTCTCGAGGACCAAGAGCAGCCGATCCGTCGAGACGGGCTTCTCGAGGAAGTCGAACGCGCCGAGGCGCGTCGCACGGACCGCGGCGTCGACGGTCGCGTGGCCGCTCATCATGACGACGGGCAGGTCGTTGCCACCTGCTCGCACCTTCTGGAGCAAGGTCACACCATCTCCGTCCGGCAACGCGACGTCGAAGAGAGCGATGTCGTAGCTCGTCTTGGCGAGCTTCTCCTCTGCGACCTTGGTCCCGCCGGCTACGTCGACCGTGTATCCCTCGAGCGAAAGCGCCTTCTGGAGGGTCGTGAGGATCGCTCGCTCGTCGTCGAGGACGAGAACGTGGGCGCGCGCCATACCCGGCAAGGTAGCGTTGCCACGCCTCCGCCTGGGGTCGAAAGTAATGTTCGAGCTGTGATAGCTTCTTCGGCCATGGTCCCGGATACCCCTCCGACAGCGGAGGGGGAGCTCGCCCAGACACCGTTTGCGCATCTCGCCGTATTTGCGGTCGAGAAGCGGCTCACTGGTGAGATGTTTCTGTCCGAGCCGGACGGGATCGTCCACTCGATCCGCTTCGAGCGCGGCACACCGGTGAAGATCCGCGCAGGAGACGAGTTCGCGCGGCTCGGTGACCTCCTCGTCGAAGAGGGAGCTGCGCCGCGCGACGTCGTCGAGGGCGCGGCGGCCATGAAGGGCGGTCTGCTCGGCGACCTGCTCGACCTCAGCCGCATCGAGGCCGGACACTTCCAGCTCCAGGCGACCCGCTGCGAGCTCGCCGAGCTCCTGGAATCGTTGCGCACGACCTTCGAGCCGAGCGCCCGCGAGCAGCGCCTC
>JBGTSH010000303.1:0-13117 GCA_041940405.1 Polyangiaceae bacterium | reverse complement strand
CGTCGGGCTCGGCCTTGTCGTGCGCGCAGGTGACGTCGCCGACGCCGACGGGCACGCCGGCCTTCATGCAGCCGGTGGTGCCGCGGCACTCCACCTGCTTCCACTCGCCGCCGATGCACAGCATCGCGGTGTCGCTATCGACGCACGCGCCCTGCGAACCGCTGCACTTGCCGCCCTCCTTCGGCTTACAGCCGGGCGCCATCGCCGCGATGCCAAAGGTGAACGTCGCGAGTGCGAAGAATGCGTGGACGGGTCTCATGGTCGGCGATGGGAGCGCAAATTGAGCCCCAGCGCCAGCGTCCCTCCGACGGCCAACCAGGTCTCAACCGATGAATTTTCGGTGATCGCGCAAGATGCAGCGGTTCGAAATCACGACGAGCCCTGCGTCCTTCGCCTTTTGCTCGGACGCCGCGTGCGTGATCCCGTCTTGCAACCAGAGGACGTGGGCACCGATGGCGATCGTCGAATCGGCGACCGGCGGTACCTCTTCCGACCGGCGAAAGACGTCGACGATGTCGACCGAGCCGGGCACGTCCTCGAGCTTCGCGTAGCAGGGCCGGCCGAGGATCTCTTGGCCCGCGAGGGCCGGGTTGACGCCGACGACGTCGTACCCGGCCTGGATCAGGTACTCGAAGATCGCGTGGCTCGGCCGCGTCGGGTTCGGGCTGAGCCCGACGACAGCGATGCGGCGGTACGTACGAAGCACCGCCGTGATGTCGGCGACGGTCGCCATCGCGGCGCTCCTCAGATGCGCTCGAGCACGACGGCGATTCCTTGACCGCCGCCGATGCACGCCGAGCCGACAGCGAGGCGCTTCTGCTTGCGGCGCAGCGTGTAGACGAGATTCGTCGTGATGCGCGCGCCGCTCGCGCCGAGGGGATGACCGAGGGCGATGGCGCCGCCGTTCACATTGGTCTTCTCGTCGGGCAGGCCGAGCTCCTTTTGCACGGCGAGGAACTGCGGAGCGAACGCCTCGTTCACGTCGAACAGATCGATCTCTTCGAGCTTGTGACCGGAGCGCTCGAGCGCGCTCTTGATCGCGGGCGCGGGACCGATGCCCATGATCGTCGGCTCGACGCCGGCGACGCCCCACTGCACGAGGCGCGCGAGCGGCGCGACGTTCTTCATCTTCGCCCAGTCGGCGTCGCAAACGATGAGCGCCGCAGCGCCGTCGCAGATGCCCGAAGCGTTGCCGGCCGTGACGGTGCCGTCCTTCTTGAACACGCTGGGGAGCTTGGCCAGGATTTCGAGGGTGGTGTCGGGGCGCGGGTGCTCGTCGCGATCGACGGTGATCTCTTTGCGGCCCGCCTTCACGGTGACCGGCACGATCTCGTCGGCGAAGGCGCCCGACTCGTGCGCCGCCGCCCAGCGCTTCTGCGACTTCAGCGCGAACGCGTCCGTGTCGGCGCGCGTGATCCCGTATTTCTCTGCAAGGTTCTCTGCGGTCATGCCCATCGGCGTCTTGCAGAGGCTGTCGGTCAGCCCCTCCCACAGCGTGTCGAGGAGGACAGGCGGCTTTCCGAACTTCGCTCCGCCGTCGCGAAGCCCGAAGAACGCGTGCGGCGCCTGCGTCATGTTCTCGCTGCCGACCGCGAGCACCGCCGATGCGTCGCCGAGGAGGATCTGCTCGGCTGCGGTCACCACCGCTTGAAAGCCCGAGCCGCAGAGGCGGTTGACCGCCAGCGCGGGGCGCTCGATCGGCATCCCGACCTTCAAGCCGAGGTGGCGCGCGCCGTAGATCGCGTCCGGGCTCGTCTGCTGGACGTTGCCGTAGATGACCTGGTCGAGGTCGGCCGGCTGGAGGCCGCTCTGCGCGATCGCGGCCTTCGCGGCGAGCACGCCGAGGTCGGTGGCGGTGGTGTCCTTGAAGGCCCCCGAGAGCGCCCCGAACGCCGTGCGCTTCGCAGCAACGATCCAGATTTCCTTCGCGAGCTTCTTCATAGGGGTGCGTCATACCGCGGGAATGGCCGCTCGCAAACGAGACTCTCGGGGGTAAGCTTCGGGCCGTCGTGCCCGAGCTACCCGACATCTCGGTCTACATCTCGGCCATCGAAGAGCGCGCCGCCGGCAAGGTCCTGGAGCGCGTGCGTCTCGCCAGCCCCTTCGTCCTGCGGACGGCGATCCCTCCGATCCGCGAGGCCGAGGGCAAACGCCTCACCGGCCTCGAGCGGATGGGCAAGCGGCTCATCTTCGTGCTGGAAGATGGCCTCTTTCTGGTCATTCACCTGATGGTCGCAGGTCGCTTCCGGTGGCTCGAGAAGGGCGCAAAGATTCCGGCGAAGCTCGGGCTCGCGGCGCTCGATTTCGAGACCGGCTCGCTCATCCTCACCGAAGCCAGCTCGAAGAAGCGCGCGTCGATCCACCTCGTTTCCGGGCGCGCCGCGCTCGCCGACTTCGATCGCGGCGGCCTCGAGCTGATGGGCGCGTCGCTCCCGACGTTCATCGAGGTGATGACCCGCACGCGCCATACCCTCAAGCGCGCCTTGACCGATCCCACGATCTTGAGCGGCGTCGGCAACGCCTACTCCGACGAGATCCTGCACGAAGCGCAGCTTTCGCCGATGAAGATGTCGAGCGCGATGACCGAGGACGAGTGGGCTCGCCTCCACCAAGCGACTCTCTCGGTCCTCGACAAGTGGACCGACATCCTGAGAAAGGACGCTGCCGGAAAGTTCCCCGAGGGCGTGACTGCGTTCCGCGAAGGGATGGCGGTGCACGGCCGCTACGGGAAGCCGTGTCCGCGCTGCGGGAGCCCGGTCCAACGCATCAGCTACGCCGACAACGAGACGAACTACTGCGCGACCTGCCAGACGGGCGGCAAGCTCCTCGCGGATCGATCGATGTCGCGCCTCCTCGGCGGGGATTGGCCGCGGACGCTCGAAGAGCTCGAAGACAAGAGGCCGGCGGTGAAGCTCAAGGCGAACCCCGCCCGGAGCACCCGCACGCCGAAGAAGGCGTGAGACCGAGCTCGAAGCTCGGTCAGGCTTCAGGTGTCAGGCTGCAGGTATCAGGGCAGAATCCGGTCTTTCCTGAAGCCTGAGGCCTGTAGCCTGGAGCCTAATCGCGCTTCGCGATTCAGGGGCGCGGGGCGCGGTACACGCCGACAACGACGCTGCCGGCCCCTTCGCGCGCCTGCACCCAGACCTCGGCCGCGGGGATCGACTCGCCAAGGACCACGAAGCAGCCGCGCTGGCCGCCCACGATTCCGAGCGGGCCGGAGCGATCGTCCTGCGCGAGGATCCGAAAGTCGCCGCCCTTGGGATCGACGAGAAATACGTCGACCTCGGCCACGCCGATCCCGCCGTGCGCGATGACCGTGATGCAGTCCGAGGCCGCGAGCGCGAGAGGCATCACGCCACGGCGGCCCTCGACGAGCGCCGCGGTTCGAACCGCCTCACGCGTCATCCCGCGAGCGTCGGATCGCGCCGTATTTTCCAGCGCCATCGCAGTCACCTTCGGCGGCTCGGCGCCGTCGAGGGCCACGGTGGTCTCACCGATGTTCTTGCGGAGCGTCGCCTCCGCCTCGGGGTCGATGCGGACAGGCTCTTTCGGCGCGACGGGCAGCGGAACCTGCGTCGGCTCGAGGATCACCGGTCGCGAGGGCGGCGGGCTCGTGCCGCCGAGCTCGGGACGCGCATTGGGCTCGCTCGTGCAAGACGTGGCCAGCAGCCACAAACCGATCCGCCGCACGAGCACCGGCATTCGATAGCGCCGGATCGCCTCACTTACAACCAAAGCCGGTCCGCCTTGGCAAGAGGCCCTCGACGTGAGAGACCTTCGCCCATGGCGAGCGGGGAAGCACAGGTGCTCACGCACGGCTACTGCTTCGACGGGCTCGTGAGCGCCGCGCTCGCGACCATGCTCGTTCGCACGCAGCACGGGGCCGCGCTCTCCTTCGGGTATCGCTCGTGCGGGTACGGACCGCGGCTCAAGCAGATCCCCGGCGCCTGGCTCTCGGGCAAGGTGAACGCGCTCTGCGACTTCCGGTACGTCGAGCACCCTCGTCTGACGTACTACTTCGATCATCACATCACTGCCTTCGCCTCGCCGCGAGAAGAGGCGACGGCGCGGGCGAAGGTCGAGGGGAGCAAGGGTGCCCGCCACCTCTCGTTCGACCCCACCTACGGCAGCTGCGCCAAGCTGATGTCGGACGAGATGCAGCGTCTGTTCGACATCGACCTGTCGGAGCTCGCGGAGCTCGTCAAGTGGGCCGACCGGGTCGACGCCGCGCGATTCGACGATCCCGAGGAGCCGTTCTTCGCAAGGTCCCCTGCCCTCGTGCTCGCCGACATCGCAGAGCATCACGCAGACGGAGGGTTCATCGCGAAGACCGCGCCGCTGCTCCTGGAGCGCCCGCTCGCCGAGATCGCCGGCGCGGCCGAGATGCGCGCGCTGTCGTCGCCGATCGCCGCCGCCAAAGAGACCTTTTTGGCGCACGTGCGCGCCACCGGGAAGCGCCGGGGCGACATCGTCCTGGTCGATCTGGGCGACAGTCGCATCAAGCCGGCCGGAAAGTTCGCGACCTACGTCGCGTTCCCCGACTGCACCTACTCGGTCGCAATCCTGCGCACGCAGGAGCAGCTCAAGGTCGGCGTCGGCTACAACCCCTGGTCAGGGCGTCCCCGACGCCATGACATCGCGTCGATCTGCAAGCGCGAGGGCGGCGGGGGCCATCCTGTCGTAGGCGCTGCGACGTTCGGGGCGGGCGAGATCGGGAAGGCGCGCGAGGCTGCCGAGCGCATCGTTCGCGAGCTCTGCGAATAGCTCACTCCGCGGGCGTCGGCCCCCGCCGGAAGTCGGGAGCGAGGCGCGCCGGTCGCGCGGTGGTGCCGTGCACCTCCGACGTTTCGTCGCTCTGGAGCCAGCGCGCCAGGCCCCCCGCCGCGACGCCCCCGAGGATCGGGGCGATCCAGAAGAGCCAGAGCTGCATCATCGCCCACCCGCCCGCGAAGATTGCGGGCCCGGTGCTGCGCGCCGGGTTCACTGACAGATTCGTTATGGGAATCCCGATCAGGTGAACGAGCGTGAGCGTGAGGCCGATGGCGATGCCGGCGAAGCCAGCCGGCGCACGCTTGTCGGTCGCGCCGATGATCACCGTCAGGAAGATGAACGTGAGGAACACCTCGGCGAAAAATGCGCTGCCCAGGCCGTACCCGCCCGGCGAGTGCTCTCCGAAGCCGTTGGCCACGCTGGCATAGGCGGCGGCGGCTTCACCGCCGGCCTGCCCCCGCGCCAAGAACAAGAGTGCTCCTGCTGCGAGGACACCGCCGAGTAGCTGCGAGGCCACGTAGCCGGGGACGTCCCGCCAGGCGAAGCGCCCCGCCGCGGCGAGGCCGAAGGACACCGCCGGGTTGAGGTGGCAGCCGGACACGTGGCCGAGCGCATATGCGCACCCGAGCACGGTGAGCCCGAACGCGAGAGCAACGCCCAGAAAGCCGATGCCGAAGCTCGGGAACGCTGCGGCGAAGAGAGCAGCGCCGCAACCACCGAACACCAGGACGAACGTCCCCACCACCTCTGCGCCCCACCTTCTCATGCAACAAAGCCGAGCAATCGGCGGGCCAGTGGCGTGCGGTCTCGGGCGCGCGCTCCGCTCAGTCCTTGCAGGTCACGAGCTGCTTGCGCATCCCGCCGGGGACGGGCTGCGTGAATGTCTCGCCGAGGAGCGGCGGGTTCCACTTCGCCTCTTTGTAGTTGAAGAGGACGTCGTCACGCGTCTCTTCGACCTTGAAGCGGATCGTCTTCGGGTACTCGGCGCTGCACGCCGGCCCGCTCGGGGGGATCGGCGCCTCGAGCCCGTCTTCGTCGACGCGCGGAGGCGCGGTCTGGCCGGCCTCGTAGTCGCTGAGATCCGAGATGTAGAGATCGCGACCGCCCTGGGCGACGCGCACTCGCTTCAGTCGAACGCGCTGCTCCTTCCAAGGCTTCTCGAAGTCGTCCGGATGCACGGCGAGGTGGATCTCTTCTTCGGCGGCGCGCGTCGAATTGATGACAATTTTGTAATGACTGCCGTCCCACTTGATGTCGGCGCTCCCGGCGCCGTTCTTGTGGACGAGGACCGGCGCCTCGCCCCGAAGGAGCGAGACGAGCGCGTGCCCAGGGACGGGCACCTGCGTGAAGCGCGCGAGGTTGCAGGCGGTCGCGGGCCCGTAGAAGAACGTCTTCTGCTCCAGGTCGGCCATCTTGAAGTCTTTGCCGTCGGAGGTGAGCGTGAAGATCGTCGCGCCGAACGGGCTCACGACGTCGAAGCGCACGGCCTCGGGATTGACCGCGAAGAGGTACACGTCGCCTTTCACCCGGCCCCGCTTGGTGACGAGATCCACCTTGGCTTCGCCCTGGATGCCGTTCACGCAGGAATACTGCGCGTGCATCCTGTCGAGGGCGTCGTCCGCCGTCGGAAACTGCGAGGGCGGCGGGTTCCCGCAACCGAGACCCGCGGCGCTCACCGCCACGATGACGGTGAGCGTCTTCTTATCGAGAGGAAACTGCGACGAGATCTGGTCAAGCACAGAAACCTCACAGGTCTGTGGCAGAAGGTCAGGAGGCGCGGAGGGCTTCGAGCAAGTCGACGTCGGGGATCGCGATGGGCAAGCGCGCCCGAACGACCGCGACGTCATGCTCCTCGCAGAGCCTGGCAAAGCCGATGCCGTCCGTGACCGCTATGGGAGAAGCGCCGTCGGCGGCCGCTTCTTCCCGGGCGCCGGACAGAATCTGACCCGTCGTGATGATCCAACCTGCCGTGGCAGGACCGTAGTGGTGCAGCGAGCCGCGCAGCTCGGTGACGCGCTCTCGCCCCACCTCGCGCCCTTCGCGGCGGAGCACCACGGCGACCTTCATCCGCCGCTCGGGATCGTTGCCGTCGAAGGGGGCCTTCATCGAGGCGGTGAAATGCGCCTCGCCCTGCGGGAGACCCGCCCGGCGAACCTGACGGATCTGGGTCAGGCCCGCTCGCTCGAGCGCGAGCATCGCGAGCTCGAGCAGCGCGTGACCCGGCAGCTCCGCCACCTTCTTGGCGAAGGCGCGGCGCGCGGCGTCGCGATAGCGCTCGACCGCCGCGAGCGCTTCTTGCTCGAGCGCTGCGAGCTCGCCACCGAGCAGCCAGTCGGTGAGCGCGACGCGACCGCCCGCGAAGCGGAAGCGCGGGCGCTGACCGTTCGCGAGGCGCCGCTGGTTGTCGGCGCGTACGGCCGCTGCGACCAGCGATTGCGCAAACTGGACGTCACCGGAGAGCTTGCCCTTGCGGAGCATCGTCTCGGCGATCTGGCGGAGCGACACCGGGCCGAGCCCGCGATCGAAACCGCCGAGGACCTGCGCGACCGCGTCGGCGAAATCCTTGCCTGCGAGCTCGTCGATCGGCGGTGCGCCCTCGGCGAATGCGTCGGGCAGGCGCTCGAGCTCGCGACGTCCGCCTTCGCGTCCCTCGCGACCCTCTCGCCCCTCGCGGCCTTCGCGACCTTCGCGTCCCTCGCGACCTTCACGCCCACCTTCGCGGGCGACACCCTCGACCGGGGTTGCGGTGTACGTGGGCAGCACGGCGTCGCCGCTCTGACCGCGGCCGCGACGACGGCGGCGGCGGCGACGGCGTCCCTCGCCGCCCTCACCGCGGGGCTCTTCGCCACCGCCGAGGATCGGCTGATCGTCGTCGTCCTCTTCGTCGAAGATCTCGGCGGCGCCGGCGACGAGCTCGGCGCGCATTCGATCGGCGGGCTCCTGCGCGGCGTCCTCGTCGTCGAAGCTCGGAGCTGCGGCCGCGCGCGGCGCCTCGGGCCGGGGCTCGGGCTTGCGCGGCGGCGGGGGCGGACGCGGCGCGAGGATGGGCTCGTCGTCGGGATCGGGCTCCGCAGCCTCGACCTCGACGTCGATCTCTTCGGGCTCGGCCTCGACCTCGACCTCGACCTCGGCTGCGCCTTCGGCCTCGGCCGCGTCCTCGGCAGTCGCCTCTTTGGCCTTCTTGCCCTTCTTGCCGGCGAGGCCGTCGCGGATCGTCTTGGCGTCCCACTCGCGGAGCGCAAAGACGCCCGGCTTGACCCTGACGAGCGGGTTATCGCTCGACTCTTTCTTCATGAGCGCTGCGAGGCGGGCGCCCATCGTCACCTCGGGGCTCTTGCCCACGTGGCTCAGGAGGTTTCGTTCAATCGCAAAGTCGGTGATCTCTTTGTAATGAAGAGGGCGGCCGACGAGGCGAAGCACCTCGGCCGCGGCATCAGTAAACGTCATCTGGATGGATCTCGGATGGGGACCCGCGGCCACCTCCTCGGTGCCACGCGCGCCGCCCGGGTTTTGGGCGGTCGCCCTTCCCCCCATCGAGAGAAAGGAGGGAGCACAACCGCCGGTAGTAACAACCCACCGGGAAGCAACCTCGCTCCCACACGGTGGACCCTTTCGCCTTACCCTCCGGAGCGCAGCTCGTCAAGCAAGAGCGCCCGCGAGGCTCGATGCGGGCGAATCCGGCACCCTTTGGAGAAAAGGCCCTGATACGCTCGCGTCCTGGCGATGGAGCAGGAGTCGATGGTCGGCCGGACCGTAGTCGGCCGATTCCGCGTCGAACGCATCATCGGGCGCGGCGGAATGGCCAGCGTCTATTCGGCCGTCGATGAACGCTCGGGCAAAAAAATAGCCATCAAGCTCCTCAAGCGGGAGCTGACCCGCGACCCGACCGTCCTCCGCCGGTTCGAGCGCGAGGCAAAGGCCGCATCGCACCTCCGCCACCCGAACATCATCGAGGTCTTCGAGTCCGGGATCGAGGGCGAGGACGCGTTCATCGCGATGGAGCTCGCCAACGGCAAGGACCTCCTCAAGGCGCTCTCGCAGGAGCGTCCGATGCGGCAGGTCCGGGCGGTGCTGATCCTGGCCCAGGTCTGCGCCGCGCTCGACGCCGCGCACACCAAGGGCATCGTCCACCGCGATCTCAAGCCCGAGAACATCGTGCTCGTGGCCGACCCTACCGAGCCGGGCGGCGAGCGCGCCAAGGTCCTCGACTTCGGCATCGCGAAGATCCTCGATGTCTCGGGCAAGCCGGGCTCGGGCGACCCGACAGATCCTCCTTCGTACGTGACCAAGACGGCGCTCACGCGCGTCGGCACCATCGTGGGAACCCCGGCGTACATGTCGCCCGAGCAATGCCGCGGCGGCGATCTCGACGGCCGCAGCGACCTCTACACATGCGGCGTTCTTCTCTACCAGCTCGTCACCGGCGAGCTGCCGTTCACCGGCGAGACGCCGCTGCACACGGCGATGCGTCACATCCACGCGCAGCCGCGCCCGGTGAGCGAGCTTCGGCGCGACGTGAGCCCGGCGCTCGAGCGCAATATCCTCAAGGCGCTCGCCAAGTGGCCGGGCGAGCGCCATCAAACGGCGGCGCAGCTTCGCGAAGAGCTGCTCGCTTGCCTGCCGGAGCTCCCTGACCGCGGTGACGTCGTGCTGCCCGAGGGCTTCATCGGCCCAACGTCGTCGAAGCGCACCTCGATACCGGACTCGGACCCAGCGCAGCCGACGCGCATGCTCGTCGGTGGTCCGCTCGGCAGCACGCCGCTGCGCGCGGTGCGTCTCGGCGGACCGGGAGCGCCGCCACGGCAATCTTCGGCGCCGCCCGAGGCTCCTCCACCGCCGGCGGCCGCGACGTCGCAGCCACCACCTGCTCCCGCACAAGCGGACGACGACGACGACGAGCCGCGCACGTTCTTGATGTCGCCCGAGGCGGCGCAACAGAACCGCGAAGCCGCAGCCAGCCCCGCACCTGCGAAGGTGCAGGTCAGGACCGAAGCGCTCCCGTCGACGCCGCCTGCAGGGCCGGGGCCGTCCGCGCCGCCCCCGGCGCCGACGGCTCCTCCTGCCCCTACAGCAGCAGCCGTTGCTGCGCCGGCGGCACCGATCAGGTCGGCAATTCGAACGACGCAGATCGGCGGCGTCGGGCTCGACCGCGCGGGCAACGTCACGGCGAAGCCAGGGATCACGGCGGTAGCGAACGCGAAGACCGCACCGGCCGGAGGCGCGCAGTCAGCGCCGACGACCGACACGCCGCGAACTCCATCGCGTTCCGAGCGTCCACTGCGCACGCCTGCACGGCCCCCGAGCCCGAGCACCGCGCCTCGACCGAGCACGGAGCGCCCGGCTCCGCCGGCAAATCTCCGCACGCCGAAGACCACCGAGACGGGGCTTACACCGACGACGCAGACGACGGTGCCCAGCTCCAATGATCCGCCGACGCGCAAGAAAGAGCCGATCGGGTCGCCGCAACCGCCGGCGGTCAATCCGCTTTCTGCGACCGCCGCGGGCCCGGCCCCCGGCGTACCGGCCGCGCCGGACCCGAGCCGGCGCATCGACGACGACGAGATCCCGACCGGGCAGCGCGATCCCGGTCCGCCGGATCGACGCGGCGGCGTGCACACGACGCTCGTGATGGAAGAGACCGCTGCCGGATCGACACGAGCGCCCGAAGCGCACTCCCAAGCGCCTCGAGCGCAGGTGCCGCGCGAGATGGTGATCGCTCCGACGCTCCTCGCCGGCAAGAACGCGCCGACTTCGGCGCAGGTCGAAGCCGAGGCGCTGCGAGCGCTCAAAGAGACGACGCGCATGTCGCCCGAGGAGGCGGTGGCGAGCCAAGCGGCGCTCGCTCAGCAAGTCGCGCAGCGCAACGCCACGATGCGGATGAACCCGCAGGACGGGTACGGCCAACCTGCCGGCGGCGGCGTCCCGCCCACGGCCCTCGCGCGTCCGATGCCGGGGCCACCGGGCGCACCCCAGGCGATGCAGCAAGGCTCCGGTGCGATCGGCTGGAACGAGGCGACCGTCATGCGGCGCCGTCAGCCCGGAGGCGATCAGCTCGCCCCGGGCAAAGGCGGCCTCGTCGGCGAGCTCGAGTCTCTCCCGGGCACGACCGGCTTCTTGATCGGGATCGGGCTCGGGCTCGGCATCGCCGCCGGCGTCGTGATCGCGCTGCTCGTGATGCGATAGCGCTCAGCTCGTGACGGTCCGCTCGACCTCGGCGTAGAAGCTGTCGATCGCGCCGTCGAGCGCTGCGACGTCCGTCCCGCCGGCTTGGGCCATGTCGGGGCGCCCGCCGCCGGATCCGCCTACCTTCTTGGCGACCTCGCGCACGAGATCGCCCGCCTTGAGCCGATCGGTCGCCGCCTTGGAGACCATGACGCAGAGCTGCGCCTTGTCGCCCGCGGCTACGCCGAGGAGCACGGCGCTGCGTTCTCCGAGCTTGTCGCGCAGCTTCTCGGCGAGCTCGCGCAGGTTTGCCGCCTGCGTTCCGTCGGGCGCGCGGCGGGCGAGCACCTTGATGCCGCCGATTTCGCGCGCGGCAGCGAGCATCCCATCGATGCCTCCGCCCGCGCCGCCCTCCAGCAGCTTCTTCTCGAGCTCGGCGACCTTCTTCTCGAGCTCCTTCTCGTGCGAGACGAGCTTCACCAGACGGTCGGCGAGATCGCCGCCCGCCTTGAGGATCTGCTTCGCGCGAAGGATCTCGTGCTCCATCTCGCGCACGTGGGACAGGGCGTTGGCCCCTGTCGACGCGAAGATGCGGCGAACGCCGGCGGCGACCGACGCGTCGCTCTCGATCTTGAACAGACCGATGTCGCCGAGGGCGCGCGCGTGCGTCCCGCCGCAGAGCTCTACCGAGTCCTTGGTCATCGTCAGCACGCGCACGACGTCGCCGTACTTCTCCTCGAAGATCGCGACGGCGCCGCGCTTCTTGGCCTCGTCGATAGGCAGCACCTCGGTCATGACGGGCGCGTTGGTGAGCACCTTCTGGTTGACCAGGTCCTCGATCTTCTCGATCTCTTCGCGCGAGAGCGCCTTGTTGTGCGCGAAGTCGAAGCGCAGCATGTCCGGCGCGACGCGCGAGCCCTTCTGGAGCGCGTGCTCGCCGAGCACCTTCTTGAGCGCCCAGTGAAGCAGATGCGTCGCCGAGTGGTTGCGGCGCGTCGCGCTGCGCAGATCGTGATCGACCTCGAGCTTTACCTTGTCACCCTTGCCGAGGCTGCCCGCCTCGACCTTGCCGACGTGCACGACGAGCCCGGGAAGCGGACGCTGCGTATCGGAGATGGCGACCCGCGCGCCTTGCGCCGTCGTGATGACGCCCTTGTCACCCACCTGCCCGCCGCTCTCGGCGTAGAAGGGGGTCTGGCGGACGACGATCTCGACCTCGGCGCCTGTCTCGACCCGGCCCTCGAGCGCCCGACGAACGCGCTCGCCTTCGCGCGTTACCGCGACGACCGCGAGGACGTCGCTCTCGCCAGCTTCTTTCTCGTAGCCGGTGAAGGTGACCTCACCGACCTCGGTCTTGAGCACGTGGTAGATGGGATCGAGCGCCGCGTCGGCGTTGATGGGGCCCTCACCGCCCTCCCCCTTCGAGAGCTTCTCGGCCGCCTTGATGTCGACCTCGTAGCCGGACTCGCGCGCGATGACGTCGGTGAGATCGAGCGGGAAGCCGTACGTCGTGTAGAGGTCCGCCGCCACGTCGGCGCGAAGCTCGCGCGACCCTTGCGCGCGGAGCTCGGTGAACCGCTCCTCGAGCAGCTTGAGCCCGCGCCGCAACGTGATGCGGAAGCGCACCTCTTCGTCCTCGGCCACGCGCGCGATGAGCTCACGCCGCTCGACCAGCTCCGGATAGATGTCGCCCATCAGCTCGATGACCTTGACCGCGACCTCGTGGAGGAACGGCTGCTCGATCCCGAGGCGCTCGCCGTGGCGGATCGCGCGGCGCATGACGCGCCTGAGGATGTACTCGCGGTGCCCCTTGTCGGGCATGATGCCCTCGGCCAAGAGGAACGCCGTCGTCCGGGCGTGATCGGCGATGACCCGCATCGAGACGTCGTCGTCCGAGGTCGAGCCACGATAGATCTTCTTCGAGATGCGGGCGGCCTCGTCGACGAGCGCGCGCAAGAGGTCGGTGTCGTAGTTCGACGTGACGCCCTGCACCGCGCAGGCGATGCGCTCGAGCCCCATGCCCGTGTCGATGCCGGTCGCCGGCAGCGGCGTGAGCGCGCCGTCCGCCGCGCGGTCGAACTGCATGAAGACGTTGTTCCAGATCTCGGTCCAGCCGAGGCCGTCGATGCGCGGCTCGTCGCCGAACCGCGCGACGTCGGGACGATCGCCGTGGAAGAAGTGGATC
>JBGTSH010000302.1:0-13154 GCA_041940405.1 Polyangiaceae bacterium | reverse complement strand
ATCGCCGGCGGACACACATTCGGAAAGTGTCACGGCGCCGGCGATCCGAAGAAGGTCGGGCCGGAGCCGGAGGGTTGCCCGATGCACCAGCAAGGCCTCGGCTGGAAGAACGCCAATGGCACCGGAAAAGGTAAAGACACGATCACCAGCGGCCTCGAAGGTGCTTGGACGCCCACCCCGACGAAGTGGGACAACAGCTTCTTCGAGACGCTCTTCGGCCACGAGTGGGAGCTGACGAAGAGCCCAGCCGGCTTGAACCAGTGGAAGCCGAAGAACGGTGCGAGCGCGAACACGGTGCCCGACGCGCACGACCCTTCGAAGAAGCACGCTCCGATGATGCTGACGACGGACCTCGCGCTCCGGACGGATCCCGCGTACGAGAAGATCTCACGCCGCTTCCGCGACAACCCCGAACAGTTCGCGGAGGCTTTCGCCAAGGCCTGGTACAAGCTCCTTCACCGCGACATGGGTCCGGTGTCCCGCTTCTTGGGGCCTTGGGTTCCGCCGCCGCAGCTCTGGCAGGACCCCGTTCCGCCCGTCGATCATCCGCTCGTCGACGCAAGGGACGTGGCCGAGCTCAAGAAGCAGGTCCTCGCGTCCGGCCTCTCCGTCGCGCAGCTCGTCTCGGTCGCCTGGCGGTCGGCGTCGTCGTTCCGCGGGACTGACAAGCGCGGCGGTGCGAACGGCGGCCGCATTCGCCTCGCTCCCCAAAAGGACTGGGCGGTAAACGAGCCGCCCCTGCTCACGAAGGTGCTCCAGGCCCTCGAAGGGATCCAGCGCGCGTTCAATGGCGCGGCGTCGGGCGGGAAGAAGATTTCCCTGGCGGATCTGATCGTCCTCGCGGGCTGCGCGGCGGTGGAGAAGGCGGCGAAGGACGCCGGTCAAGACATAACGGTTCCGTTTGCGCTGGGCCGCACCGACGCGTCGCAAGATCAGACGGACGTCGAAGCGTTCGCCGTGCTCGAGCCGAAAGCCGACGGCTTCCGGAACTTCATCAAGCCGGGACAGAAGCTCTCGGCGGAGACCCTGCTCCTCGAGCGCGCCAACTTGCTCTCCCTCACGGCGCCGGAGATGACCGTGCTCGTCGGCGGCATGCGAGCCCTCGGTGCCAACGTGGGAGAGTCGAAGCATGGCGTCTTTTCCACCAGACCAGGGGCGCTGACGAACGACTTCTTCGTCAACCTCCTCGACATGGGGATCGAATGGCAGCCGCCCAACGAGGAGGGCATCTTCGAGGGTCGTGACGCATCGGGCAAGGCGAGGTGGACCGCGACGGCCGTCGACCTCGTCTTCGGCTCACACTCTCAACTCCGCGCGATCGCCGAGGTGTATGCGTCGTCCGACGCCAAGCAGAAGTTCGTCCGAGACTTCGTGGCCGCGTGGGACAAGGTCATGAACCTCGACCGCTTCGACCTGCGCCGGCCGAAGCCGCCGCCGGCACCTGTTGGCGGAGCTTGACCAAAACACCCAACGGCTCGATACGGATGGCATGGATGCCACGCGGGAGAAGGGAGCGCTGCTCACGGTGGACGGGCTCTCCGCCCTCCTCGATGCGCTTCGCGCGGACGGCTTTCAGCTCGTGGGGCCGACCGTTCGGGATGGCGCGATCGTACAGAGCGAGATATCCGGCGTCGGCGACCTTCCCGCCGGATGGACCGAGGAGCAAGACGCCGGAACCTACCGCCTGAAGAAGCGTGACGACGGCGCGCTCTTCGGCTTCTCGTCGGGTCCCCACTCGCACAAGAGCCTCTTCTTCGTCCCTCGCCTGCGCCTCTTTCAAATCCGTCGCAAGGATCAGAGCTTCGTGGTCGAGCGCGACGCCGCCCCGCCACCGAAGCTCTGCATCATCGGCGCCAGGGCGTGCGACCTTCACGCCATCGAGATCCAAGACCGGACGTTCTTGCATGGTCCGCACGTCGATCCCGACTACGCCGCCCGGCGCGAGCACCTGTTCGTGGTGGCAGTCAGCTGCGGGCAGGCCGGCGGCACCTGCTTCTGCGTTTCGATGAACACCGGCCCCAAAGCAACCTTCGGCTTCGACATCGCGCTGACGGAGCTGTTCGATCCACATCGCTTCGTCGTCGAGATCGGGACCGAGCGCGGCGCGCAGATCCTCGCGCGCATCGATCACGAGGTCGCCGGCGACGACGACATCCATGCGGCCGAGGCGAAGGTCGCCGAGACCGCGCGCTCGATGGGCCGCACCCTGAACACGACCGGGATCAAGGAGCTTCTCTATCGCAACGCGGAGCATCCGCGCTGGGACGACGTCGCGGAGCGCTGCCTCGCCTGCACGAACTGCACGCTCGCGTGTCCGACCTGTTTCTGCTCGAGCGTGGAGGATACGAGCGACCTCGAGGGCCAAACCGCGGAGCGATGGCGGCGCTGGGATTCGTGCTTCACGCTCGACCACTCCTACCTCCACGGAGGCAGCGTCCACGCCTCGACGAAATCGCGTTACCGCCAGTGGCTCACCCACAAGCTCGCGAGCTGGATCGATCAGTTCGGCACATCCGGCTGCGTCGGTTGCGGGCGGTGCATCACCTGGTGCCCTGTGGGCATCGACATCACCGAAGAGGTCGCCGCGATTCGCAAGACGGATGGTGCGGGCGGCCAAGGAGCGGCGACATGAGCGTCCTCGAAGCGCTGAAGAGCCATCCCTTTACACGCGACATGAGCGAACCTCAGCTCGAGTCCCTCGTCGCGTGCTCACGTCTCGTGACCTTTCTTCAGGGCGAGGTCATCTTCCGCGAAGAGAGCGACGCGTCGACCCTCTACCTGATCCTCAGCGGACGGGTGGTCCTCGAGCAGCACGTGCCCGGTAGGGGCGACCTTCAGCTCGAGAACCTGACGGGCGGAGACATGCTCGGGCTCTCGTGGCTCCTTCCCGGCCGCCGGTGGGTGCTCGATGCGCGAGCGGCAGAGGAGACGGACGCCGTCGCGCTCGACGCGGCATGCGTGCGCGCTGCGATGGACGCCGAGCCGGTGCTCGGCCTGAGCATCGCCAAGCACGTGATCCATCAGCTCTACCACCGCCTCGAGCGGGCTCGCCTCCAACGAATGGACGTCTACCGAGGGGCGAAGTGATCGCGAGTGCATGCCCGATGGCGCCGGAGCCGGCACGGGTCCTTTCGGCCGCGCGCGAGACGGCCGACACCGTGACGATGACGCTCGCGCTGCCCAGCCCGATGCGTCCGTTCCTGCCCGGCCAGTTCAACATGCTCTATGCCTTCGGCGTGGGCGAAGTGCCGATCTCGATGAGCGGCGACCCGGCGCGATCCGACGTGCTCGTGCACACGGTTCGTGCAGTCGGTGCGGTCACCGAGGCGCTCTGCGCGGTAGCAACCGACGACGTGATCGGCGTCCGCGGGCCGTACGGTGCTCCTTGGCCGATGGATGTCGCTCGCGGCGCGGACCTCCTCCTCGTCGCCGGCGGGCTCGGGCTCGCGCCCCTGCGGCCGGCGCTGTACCACGCGCTCAATCGCCGTGCAGACTACCGGCGCCTCTTCTTGCTCGTCGGCGCGCGCAGCCCGTCCGACCTGCTCTTCAGAAGCGAGCTCGACGGGCTGAAGCAGAGAGATGACATCACCGTTTTGGTCACGGTCGACCACGCGTCGGTGGACTGGAAAGGGCGCGTGGGCGTCGTTCCCGCGCTCCTCGGCGACGTGGAGCTCGATGCGAGGGCGACGGTTGCATTCGTCTGCGGTCCCGAGGTGATGATGCGGTTCACGGTCCGCGAGCTCGGCAGGCGCGGCATCGCCGGCGACCGCATCCACCTCTCGATGGAGCGGAGCATGAAGTGCGCCGTCGGGTTCTGCGGCCATTGCCAGCTCGGGCCGAGCTTCATCTGCAAGGACGGGCCGGTCCTTCCCTACGATCGGATTCGATCACTCTTCTGGCTGCGGGAGGCGTGAGCGCATGCCGAAAGACAAGCCCAAGCTCGCGGTGTGGAAGTTCGCTTCGTGCGACGGCTGCCAGCTCTCGCTCCTCGATCTGGAGGACGAGCTCCTCTCGCTGGCCGATGCCGTAGAGATCGCCTACTTCCGCGAAGCCAGCAGCAGCGGAGACGCCGCCGGCCCCTTCGACGTTTCGCTGATCGACGGATCGATCACGACGCCTCACGACATCGACCAGATTCGCGAGGTGCGGCGGCGATCCAAGCTCCTCGTCGTTCTCGGCGCTTGTGCCACGACCGGCGGGATCCAGGCGCTCCGCAACTTCAGCGACGTGAAAGAGTACGTCTCGCTCGTGTACGCGCGCCCCGAGTACATCTCGACTCTGGAGCACTCCAAAGGCATCGCCGAGTACGTGCCCGTCGACTTCGAGCTCCGAGGCTGTCCGCCCAACAAAAGACAGCTGCTCGAGGTGATCAGCGCCTTTCTGAACGGGCGCAAGCCCAACGTCGCCAACCACAGCGTGTGCGTCGAATGCAAGCTGCGCGGCAACGTATGCGTGATGGTGACCGGCACGCCCTGCCTCGGCCCGGTGACGCACGCGGGCTGCGGCGCGCTCTGCCCGGCCTACTCGCGCGGGTGCTACGGCTGCTATGGCCCGATGGAGACGCCGAATACGGCGTCCCTCGCGAGCGCATTCGAGCGCGGCGGCGTTCGCCGGCTCGACATCCTTCGTGTGTTCCGGACCTTCAACGCCAACGCACCGGCGTTCCGAGAAGAGAGCAAGAAGCATGAGTGACGAAGAGGCGAGCCCGCCGAAGGACGGTGCGACCCGGACCATCCAGGTCGACTACCTCGCCCGGGTAGAAGGCGAGGGCTCGCTCACGATCAAGCTCGAAGGCGATCGAGCGACCGAGGTCCGCCTCGGGATCTTCGAGCCGCCGCGCTTCTTCGAGGGCTTCCTTCGGGGGCGTGCGTTTCGCGAAGCGCCGGACATCACGTCGCGCATCTGCGGCATCTGCCCGGTGGCGTACATGATGAGCAGCTGCCACGCGATCGAGGACGCGCTCGATCTCCGGCTCGACGGCTCGCTCCGCGCATTGCGGCGCCTTCTCTATTGCGGCGAGTGGCTTCAGAGCCACGGGCTGCACGTGTTCCTGCTGCACGCTCCCGACTTTCTCGGCTACCCGGACGCGATGACGATGGCCAAGGATCACGGCGACTGGGTCAAGAAGGGCCTGCGTCTGAAGAAGGCCGGCAATGCCATCCTCGATCTGCTCGGCGGGCGGGAGATCCATCCCATCAACGTGCGGATCGGCGGCTTCTACCGAGCGCCGGCCAAGGTCGAGCTCGAGCGCCTCTTGCCCGAGCTGCGTTGGGGGAGAGAGGCGTGCGCCGAGTGCCTCGTGTGGATGGCGAGCTTCCCGTTTCCGGCGCTCGAGCGTGACTATGAATTCGTCGGCCTTCGGCACGACCAGGAGTATCCGTTTTGCGAGGGCCGCATCGTCTCGTCGAAGGGGCTCGATATCGACGTCTCGGAGTACGACGCCCACTTCGTCGAAGAGCAAGTGCCCCATTCGACGGCTCTGCATTCACGAATCCGCGGGAGGGGCGCGTACCTCTGCGGGCCCCTCGCGCGGCTCAATTTGAATTTCGACCACCTTTCGCCCGATTTGCAGGCGCTTGCGGCGAGCGTCGGCCTCTCGATTCCGTGCCGCAATCCCTTCAAGAGCCTGCTCGTGCGCCTCGTGGAAATGGCGCACGCCTTCGAAGAGGCCATTCGAGTCATCGAGCGCTACGTTCCGCCCGAAGCACCCTTCGTCGAGCCCGCTCTCCGGGCCGGCACCGGCTTCGGCGCGACCGAGGCACCGCGCGGCCTCCTCTATCACCGGTACTCGCTCGACGAGGAAGGGACCATCACCGACGCCCAGATCGTTCCGCCGACGTCGCAGAATCAGCTGTCGATCGAAGAGGACTTGTCCGAGCTGGCGCCCGAGCTGGTTCGACTCACGCATGAAGAAGCGACGCACCGCGCGGAGCAGGCCATTCGCAACCACGATCCCTGCATCTCCTGCGCGGCGCATTTCCTGACGCTCGAGCTGGAGCGCAATTGATGGCAAGGCGCGTCGTGGGCATCGGCCAGAGGGTCGCCGGAGACGACGGCGTCGGTCTCGCGGTGCTCGACGAGCTCGAGCGCCGCGAGCTTCCTGAGGCGACGAGCCTGCTTCGCATTTCCGATCCCGTGGAGCTCGTCAGCCTCTTCGACTCGGAAGACGGCTTCGTTCTCGTGGACGCGGTGCTCGGGGCCCCGCCCGGCGTCGTGCTCGACCTCTCGCTGCGAGAGCTCTCGGGGAAAGCACCCCAGCCAACGTCGTCGCACGGCATCGGCGTGGCCGGCGCCATCGAGCTCGCCGGCGTGCTCTCGGATCGAGAACGACCTCCGAACGTTCGCGTCGTTGCCGTGACCATCGCTCGGCCGGAGCGGTACGGCACGGGCCTTTCACCTGAGGTGGCCGCAGCAGTTCCTCGGGCTGCCGACCGCGTCCTCGAGCTCCTGACCGGTTTCTGAAATGGTCTCCGCCTCCCAATCCGAACCGAATATGCCCGCCCTTTCACCCCCCCAACCCCCCTCGCTGCGCGAGGGGGGAGACCACGACCATGCATGAGTCCGCTCTCGCTCGCCGGATCCTCGAGACCGTGCTCGAACGCGCCGCCGAAGGCGCGGCGAAGCGCGTCGTCTCGGTTCGTGGTTGGATCGCCGAGACCGAAGCGCTCTCGCCGGAGAGCCTCGGCTTTCATTTTTCGGGCCTCGCGAAAGGAACGATCGCGGATGGCGCCAAGCTCGACCTCGCGCTGATCCACATCGAAGCCCGATGCAACGGGTGCGGTGCGCAGTACCCGTGCGACCATCACCTCGTCCTCTGCCCTTCTTGCGGGAGCACCGACGGAACTCCGCTCGGGGAGACGGGACTCGGCATCGACGCGATGGAGGTCGAGTAGGTGCGCCGCGTCGCCGTCACTGCTTGGGGCACCGTGCAGGGCGTCGGCTTTCGTCCTTTCGTCCACGCGGCTGCGACTTCTCGAAGCTTGACGGGCTGGGTGCGGAATGACTCTGGAGCCGTACGCCTCGAGGCCCAAGGCACCGACGATGGGATCGAGAGCTTCCTCCAGGCGCTCTCCTCCCCTCCCCCGGCCGCGCGCGTCGAGCGCATCGAGACCGAAGAGGTTCCCGTCCGTGACGCTGCCGGCTTCCACATCCTCGAGAGCATCGCCGATACGTACCTGCGACCCGCGCTCCCGGCGGACCGGGCCGTATGCGCGACCTGCATCGCCGAGATCGAGGACCCAGAGGATCGACGGTTTGGATATCCGTTCACCAACTGCACGCAATGCGGGCCGCGCTATTCGATCGTGTCGGCCCTTCCCTACGATCGCGAAAGCACTTCCATGTCCGGGTTCGCGCTTTGCGAAGCCTGCGAGCGTGAGTACACGAGCCCGGGCGATCGGCGCTTCCATGCCGAGCCAATCGCATGCCCGACCTGTGGGCCGCGCGTAGCGTTCGTTGCGCGGGGCGCGCGCGTCGCCGAGGATGCCGCGGCGCTCGGCATGGCCGCACGCGCCGTATTGCGCGGCGAAATCCTGGCGCTCCAAGGCCTCGGAGGGTTTCACCTCCTCGCCGATGCAACCAGCGAACACGCGCTCACACGCCTGCGCGAGCGCAAGCGCCGCGACGAAAAGCCCTTCGCCGTGATGTTCGGCTCGCTCGAAGAAGCGCGCGCGCATTGCTCGCTTTCGCCGGAGGAGGAGCGCCTGCTCGCATCGCCGGAGGCGCCCATCGTGATCGTCGCCAGGCGTCCCTCCCCCGCCGCCGAGCTCGCTGGCGCCGTCGCGCCGGGCAACCCGAAGATCGGGGCGATGCTCCCGTACACACCGCTGCACCGCCTGCTGCTCACTTCGATCGGACGGCCCATCGTATGCACGAGCGGCAACCTGGCCGAGGAGCCGATGTGCATCGACGAGCACGACGCGAGAGAGCGCTTGGGGGGCATCGCGGACGCTTTCCTCGTGCACGACAGGCCGATCACGAGGCCGATCGACGATTCGGTTGCGCGTGCGGACGCCGGCGGCCCGCGCCTCCTTCGGCGCGCGCGCGGCTACGCTCCTTTGCCGATCCATCTTCCAGGAGCGCAGGATCGCTGCATCCTCGCGACAGGAGGGCAGCTCAAGAGCACCGTCGCACTATCGCACCGGGGAGACGTCGTCGTGAGCCAACACCTCGGCGATCTGTTCTCGGCCGAGGGCGTGTCGCTCCTCGAGCGCACGGCCCGAGATCTCGTTCGCTTCTTCGAAGCAAGGCCCGAGGTCGTCGCCTGCGATCTGCACCCGGACTACGCGAGCACCCGTCTCGCCGAGCGGATGGCCGCCGAGCTCGGAGGGTCGCTCGAGCCCGTGCAACACCACCACGCGCACGTCGCCGCATGCATGGCGGAGCACCGCCTCACCGGCCCGGTCCTGGGGCTCGCATGGGACGGGGCCGGGCTCGGAATCGATGGAACGATATGGGGGGGTGAGGCGCTGGTCGTTGACGGGGCCGGCTTCCGGCGTTTCGGCCATTTGCGCCCCTTCTCACTGCCGGGAGGAGAGAAGGCCATGCGCGATCCGTCGCGCTCGGCCCTCGGCGTGCTCTACGAGATATTTGGCCCGGGCGCCGTCGCGCAGCTCGAGATGGATGGCGCGCGCGCAGCTGCGCTCGTGTCGATCCTCCGCACCGGGGTCAGCTGCCCGAGGACGTCGAGCATGGGGCGTCTCTTCGACGCGGCGGCGGCGTTGACCACGGTCCGTACTCGACCCGGCTACGAAGGGCAGGCGGCAATGGAGCTCGAAATGGCAGGAGAACGCTCTTCCGATCTCGGCGCCTACCCGATTGCGATTCGCGAAGGCGAGCCTAGTGTCGCGGATTGGGAGCCGCTCGTGAGAGCGCTCCTCGAGGACCGGGCGCGAGGCACGTCGCCGAGCACCATGGCCGCGCGTTTTCACGGCACGCTCGTCGATCTGGCCGAGGGAATCGCCGAGCGTGCGGGGCTCGCTCGGGTGGTTCTCTCGGGCGGTTGCTTTCAAAATGCCCGGCTGCTCGCTTCGGTGAGCGAACGCCTCCGGGCGCGAGGCTTCGAGGTCTACACGCCGCGCAGCTTTCCGCCGAACGACGGCGGGCTCTCGCTCGGCCAGCTTTACGTCGCGACACTTCGCCGAGGAGCAAGCTGATGTGCCTGGCCATCCCCGGAGAGATCCGGTCCATCGAAGAAGGCGCGCTGCGAACCGGGGTCGTCGCTTTCGGGACCGTCCTGAAGAGCGTGTGCTTGGCGTACGTGCCCGAGGCGAAGGTCGGTGACTACGTGATCGTCCACGCCGGCTTCGCCATCAGCCAGATCGAGCCGGAGCGTGCGCGAAGCGTCTTTTCCTACCTCGACGAGATCGAGGCGGCGAAGGGGGCCAGGGACCGATGAAGTACCTCGACGAATACCGCGACGCGGAGGCCGTGCGGCGCTACGCCGAAGCGATCCGGCATCTCGTGACGCGACCGTGGACGATCATGGAGGTCTGTGGCGGACAGACGCACGCCATCGCGCGATTCGGGCTCCAAGACCTGCTCCCCGACGAGGTGACGCTCGTCCACGGCCCCGGTTGCCCGGTCTGTGTCACGCCCGTGGAGATCATCGACAGGGCCCTCGCCATCGCCTCGCTGCCGGGCGTCATCTTCTGCTCCTTTGGCGACATGCTCCGGGTGCCCGGGTCGGCGCACGATCTCTTCTCGGTGAAGTCCCAGGGAGGCGACGTGCGGGTCGTCTACTCACCGCTGGACGCGCTCGAAATCGCAGAGCAGCACCCCACACGCGAGGTGGTCTTCTTCGCCGTGGGTTTCGAGACGACGGCGCCGGCCAACGCCATGGCGGCGTTCGAGGCGCGGCGCAGGGGTGTGAAGAACTTCTCCCTGATCGTTTCGCACGTGACCGTCCCGCCGGCGATCGACGCGATCGCGTCCTCACCCGACCGCCGAGTAGACGGCTTTCTCGCTGCGGGGCACGTCTCCACGATCATGGGATTGGAGGAGTACTACCCCATCGTGGATCGTCATCGCGTTCCGGTGGTGGTGACCGGCTTCGAGCCGCTCGACATCCTGCAAGGCATCGCCATGTGCGTGCGCCAGCTCGAAGAGGGCCGCGCAGAGCTCGAGAACCAATACGAGCGGTCGGTTCGCGAGTCCGGAAACGAGACGGCGAAGGCGATGATTCGTGACGTCTTCGAGGTCGTCCCGCGCGCGTGGCGCGGCATCGGCACCATTGGCGCGAGCGGGCTCGGGCTCCGCCAGTCGTACGCCGATTTCGACGCCGAGCGGAGGTTCGACGTCGGCGAGGTCCGCGCCCGGGAGTCGCCGGACTGTAGGAGCGGGCTCGTCCTCCAAGGTTTGCTCAAGCCGTTCGAGTGCCCCGAGTTCGGCCGGCGTTGCACACCGGACACGCCGCTCGGCGCTCCGATGGTCTCGTCCGAAGGGGCGTGCGCCGCCTATTACCGATACCGGAGGTTCGAAGCGTCATGGCCACGACCGACTTCACGCTGACGTGCCCGGCTCCGCTCGGTCGTCACACGACGGTTCAGCTCGCCCACGGTGGCGGCGGAAGGTTGACACGGGAGCTCATCGAGCGCGTCTTCGTACCTGCGTTCTCGAACGCAGCGCTGCTCGAACGGCATGACAGCTCAGTCATCGAAGTAGGCGGCTCTCGCTTGGCCTTCACCACCGACAGCTACGTCGTCGCACCGCCGTTCTTCCCCGGCGGCGACATCGGCAAGCTCGCCGTCTTCGGAACCGTCAACGACCTGGCGATGGCCGGCGCGCGCCCCCTCTACCTCAGCGCGGCGTTCATCCTCGAAGAGGGCCTGGCGATCGAGGAGCTTCGCCGCGTCGTCGCATCGATGCGGAGCGCCGCCGAAGCGTGCGGCGTCGAGCTCGTCACCGGGGATACGAAGGTCGTGGACCGCGGCAAAGGTGACGGCATCTTCATCAACACGTCGGGGGTCGGTGCGGTTCCCGAGGGCGTCTCCATTTCGCCGAAGCGTATCCAGGCGGGCGACGCGATCCTCCTCTCCGGCGACGTCGGCAGGCACGGGATCGCCGTCCTGTCCGCGCGCAACGGCCTGGCCTTCGAGCATCCGGTAGAGAGCGACTGTGCCCCGCTCATCGCCGAAGTCACGGCCCTCCTCGAGGCCGGCGTCGACGTTCATTGCCTTCGGGACACGACGCGCGGCGGGCTGGCCACGGCACTGAACGAGCTCGCGATCGATGCCGGGATTTCGCTCGAGGTCGATGAGCGCTCGATCCCCGTCTCCGACGGAGTGGCGGCGGCGTGTGAGCTCCTCGGGCTCGACCCACTCTACGTAGCTTGCGAAGGACGCCTCGTCGCGTTCGTCCCCGAAGCCCAGGTGGACCAAGCCGTCGATGCCCTGCGAGGGTGTCGCTCGTCGCCCGACGCCGCCCGCATCGGGCGAGTCGCGCCTGGGCCGAAGGGCATGGTGACGCTCGAGACCTCGGTGGGCTCGCGCCGCTTGCTGGACATGCTCTCGGGCGAGCAGCTGCCCAGGATCTGCTGAGCGCGGAGCTCACCGGAGCCTCGAAGCGTTGGCGCCCAGGAGCCGGCGTTTGGCGTGAGGTTGGGCATTGTCGGCCCGTCGCCGGTGGTACCCGGAGCCGCGCTTTTCGCGAGCAAGGAGCTCTACCCATGAATAGGTTCGTTTCCGTAGTGGCGGTCCTGGCCTGTGTCGCCGGCTGCAGCCTCCCCCCCGCGCCCCCCGAGCCCGAGAAGAAGGCAGAGGCTTCCGACGAGGCCGAGGCCGCCGCCAAGCCGGGAAAGTTCGCCGACACCAAGCTCGGGGACCTCGAGGCGCGCGCCAAGAAGGCCGGATGGAAGGTGCTCAGCGCTTCGTCCGACAAGCTCGCCGGCGCCGAGCACATGGATCTCGAGCTCGACAACGGGAAGCACTTTGCTTACGTGAGCGTCGTCGACCTGGGGGTCGAGGAGAGCGGCGCCAAACACGCAGCGAAGATGGGCAAGGGCGCGGGCATCACGGTCGAACTCGAAAGCCTGGACGACAAGCCGCTCAAGGCGGACGCGCTCCTCAGCCAGGTCCTCGCGAAGACCGACGTCGACGCTCTCTCTCGCGACGCGCTCGCCGGCGCCCTGAAACAGCTGAGCTGGAAGATCGAAAGCACCGAGTCCTTCTCGGAGGACGGCGTGACCTGGTCGACGATCATCGCCGAGAAGGGCGTCGAGAGCTCCTTGATCGTCAACCTCTACGAGTTCAAGGAAGCCGCGAAGGATGGCCGGCTCGCGATCGACGGCGACCGATTGATGAACGTGTTCGTCTGCAAGGACTGTGTGGATCGCAAGGAAGGAACCTTCGCCGAGGCGTGGCAGAAGTCGCGCGCAGAGGTCCTGCTGGGGAAGCTGACCAACGAGGGATGAATCAGGCGTCGCCGCGAGCGCGGCGGCGCCAAGCCGCCGGCGACACGCCCGCGAAGCGGGCAAAGAGCTGCCCGAGTTGCGACTCCGACGAACAGCCGACGTCATGCGCGATCTCCGCGATCTTCGCGTCACGGTAGAGCAGGCTCGCCTGCGCCGCTCGCACACGCGCGGCGCCGAGCTCGTTCGTGAAGCTCGTGTTTTCTTCGCCGAGGCGGCGTTGCAGGGTTCGGGTGGAGAGCCCCAATGCTCGCGCCGCGCTCGCCGGCGTCGCCCCGTTGGGCGCTCTCTCGAGCAAGAGCCGAAGCTGCCGAAGGACGGCGCTCGTTCCTGCGCCGCCGCCGGAGTGACGTTCGAGCTCCTGCGAGAAAGCTTCTCCGTCCTCGACCCCGAGCCACGAAAGCGCTGCGGCGCGCGTATCGAAGACCTCGACCGGGTACGGCTGCGGCGTCACCCCGAAGAAGCCCGTCGCCAATGCCCCGAGCGCGCCCGGGGGACGCACGATGGCGAGCCGCTCGACGCATGCGGTCAGCTCCGCTCGGTGCTCGGCGACGTACTTGCGCAAGAGATCGAAGCAAACCGGATCGCCGCCGGTGACCTGGGAGACATCCACCAGCGACACGTGCGGCGACCGTCCGAGCTCCACCTGCAGCACCCGGATGAGCTGGCGCGCGTCGTCCTCGGTGGGCGGGATGAACGGCGGCACGGTGTCGAGGTGCGTGGTGAGCACGACGTCGGGCGTGCGATC
>JBGTSH010000301.1:0-13230 GCA_041940405.1 Polyangiaceae bacterium | reverse complement strand
CCGGACGCGCACGTCGAAGCGCCGACCGGCGGCTCGGTCATCCTGGCCGCGGTCATGCTGAAGCTCGGAACGTACGCGTACATGCGCTTCTCGATGGGGCTCTTCCCCCTCCAGGCTGCGTCGTACGCGCCGAACCTCGCCGGCGTCGCCATCCTCGGCGGCATCATCTACGCCGCGCTCGTCGCCTGGAAGCAGGACGACATGAAGCGGCTGATCGCGTACTCGTCGGTCGCGCACCTCGGCTACATCATGCTCGGCCTGTTCGGCGCGACGACGGCGGGCATGCAGGGCGCCGTGATCCAGATGATCAACCACGGCGTCTCGACCGGCATGCTCTTCCTCTTGGTCGGCGTCGTGTACGACCGCCGGCACACGCGCATGATCGCCGAGTACGGCGGCATCGCGAAGAAGATGCCGCTCTACACGGTGCTCTTCCTCATCGCGACGTTCGCTTCGGTCGGCGTCCCCGGCACGAACGGCTTCGTCGGCGAGTTCATGGTCATTATGGGGACCTACTCGTCGGACGGCCTCCGCACGTTCGCCGGGGTGCACGCCGTGGGCGCCGCGCTCGGCGTCATCCTCGCGGCGGTGTACATGCTGCACGTCGTACAGAAGGTGTTCTTCGGACCGATCACCAACCCGAAGAACAACCACCTGACCGACATCTCGCCGCGTGAGACGCTCGCGCTCGCGCCGCTCGTCATCCTCGTCTTCGTGATCGGGCTCTTCCCGAACATCCTTCTCGATCGGATGAAGGCGTCGATCAACATGACCAACCAGCACTACCGGGACGTCTCGGGCGCGCTGGTGCAGTACACCGACGAAAAGGACGCCAAGCTCGTGCCCAAGGACGTCTTCATGTCCACGTTCTTCGAGGGCGCGCCCGAGACCCAAGCGGATCGCGACGCCAAGGCGCTCCTCGCCGCTGCGCAGCCTGCACAGGCGGCTGCACCGGCCGCGGCTCCGGCCGCGCCACCTGCGGCTCCCCCCGGCGCTCCTCCGGGACGGCCCGTGCCTCCCGGTGGTGCCGCCGTGCAACCGGGCGGTCCCGGGGCTCCTCCGGGCGCGCCTCCCGGACGGCCCCCTGCCGGGCAACCGGTACCGGGGCGACCCGCGCCGGCTCAGCCCGCGCCCGGCCAGCCGCCTCGTCCGGCGCCGCCCGCACCCGCGCCCGCCCCTGGAGGTGCGCGATGAAAGCCATCATCCTCGCCTTGTCGCCGGTTCTCGTCGTCGTCCTCGGCGGCGCGCTCCTCATGATGGCCGAGGTCTTCGCCAAGAAGAAGCCAGGCCAGGTCGCGTCATCGGTCGCATCGTCCGGCGAGAGCGCGGGCGAGCCCGGGGTCTCGAGCGACATCGCGCTCGGCACCGCCGTCACCATGCTCGCCGGTGTGATCGTGTCGCTCGCGGTCTGGCTGTACGGCCCCGAGCGCCTCGACGCGGTCAAAGATCTCGCGCCGTACTTCATCGTCGATCGCTTCACCCTCTTCTTCTCGATGGTGATGTGCGCGGGCGGCGCGATCGCGGCGCTCCTCGCGGGCGGCTACCTGCCGGAGCACAAGCTCGATCGCGGCGAGTTCTATCCGCTCCTGACCTTCTCGGTGGTCGGCGCGCAGATCCTCGCAGGCGCCGGCGATCTGCTGTCGCTCTTCCTCGGCCTCGAGACGATGAGCCTCGGCGTCTACTGCCTCACCGGGTTCCGGCGTGGCTCGACGCGGTCGACCGAAGCCGCAGTGAAGTACTTCCTGCTCGGATCGTTCGCGGCCGCGCTCCTCGTCTATGGCGGCGCGCTCGTGTACGGCGCCACGGGTCACACGGACCTCGCCGGCATCAAAGCGGCCGCCATCGCGATGGCCGCCAAGAGCGGAGAGGCCGCGGTCGCCGGCAAGATCGGCGTCTTCCTCGTCGGCATGGTCCTCGTCATCGTCGGGCTCGCCTTCAAGGTGAGCGCCGTCCCGTTCCACATGTGGACGCCCGACGCCTACGAGGGTGCGCCGACGCCCGCGACGAGCTTCATGGCGGTCAGCGTCAAGAGCGCCGCCTTTGCGATCATGCTCCGCGTCCTGCTCGGCGGGTTCGGCGACCCCGGCTCGATGAGCTGGAGCGCCGGCTGGCCGCCGGTCATCGCGGCGATCGCCGTCTTGACCATGACGGTCGCCAACTTCGTTGCCGGTCGCCAGGAGTCGGTCAAGCGGATGCTCGCCTACTCGAGCATCGCGCATGCGGGCTACGTGCTCGTCGCGGTCGCGGCCACGGTGCGATCGAGCGCGGACGCCCAGGCGAGCGTGCTCTTCTACCTCCTCACGTACACCTTCTCGACCGCCGGGGCCTTCGGTGCGCTCGTCCTCTGCGGCAGCCGCGGCAAAGAGGCGGTCAGCTACGAGGATCTCGCAGGGATCGGCAAGCGTCATCCGGTGGCGGCCGCAGCGTTCTCGCTGTTCTTGCTGTCGCTTACGGGCGTGCCGCCGACGGCCGGCTTCTTCGGCAAGCTCTACATCGTCAAAGCGGCGATCGGCGCAGACATGTACATCCTCGCCGTCATCCTGCTCCTGAACAGCGTCGTGGCCGCGTACTACTACCTGCGCGTCCTGGTCTACATGTACATGCGTGAGCCGGCCCCGGGTGCTCCGGTGGCGGTTCCCATGCGGAGCGGCTACGTGGCGGCGGCCCTCATCTTCGCCGCGGTTGGCGTCGTCGTGGTCGGGCTGATGCCCGGCTCGTCGCTCGAGATGGCGCTTCGCGCCGTCCTGAGCTAGTTCGTGATGGCGCCGATGCGCCTCTCCCACGTACGGACAATGGCTTCTCGAATCGCAGCTTGTCTCGCCGTTGCGCTGGCAGCGTGCGGCGAGACTCCGGCTCAGCCTCTGGCTTCCAGCGCGTCTGCGGCGGCTGCTACCACGTCGGCCGCCGCTTTCCCGGTGGCGAGCTCGAGCTCGACGCCCGAGCCGGCCAACTCGCTGGCGCTGCCGGTCGATCCGGTGCCCTGGGTCGGGATCCCGCGCGCCGTCGACGAGGTCGAGAAGGTCATCAACCCGAAGGGCGAGAAGCCGTACTCGGGCAAGACCGGCACGCTGAAGGGCAAGATCACGATCAAGGGCGATGCACCCCCCGACGTGAAGCTCGAGCTCCCGAAGGAGTGCGAGCCCGCGCGAGCGACGTACGGCAAGCTCTTCCGTGTGGGTGAGGGCGGTGCGCTCGCCGACGCCCTCGTCGCGGTGACCGGGTACGAGGGCTTCGTGCCCGTCGAGAAGCCGTTCGCGTCGGTCTCGATGAAGGGGTGTGCCTTCGATCAGACGGCGTACGCGATCACGTTCGGCCAGCGGCTCGAGGTCAAGAACGTCGACACCGATCCGCGCGTGAGCCACGTGCCGATCCTCGATCCGGCGCCGTTCCGATCGCTGGGCGTCGCGCTCCCCCAAGGCAACCCGATCAAGCTCTACGCCTACCAGCCGGCGATCAACTACGTCCTCCGCGACTACACGAGCAAGCCGTTTCTCACCGCGCGCGTCTTCGTGCTCAAGTTCGCGACCCATGACGTGAGCGCGCTCGACGGAACGTACGAGATCAAGAACATCCCCGTAGGCAAGGTCGACGTGAACGCCTTCTTGCCCGCGCTCCAGAACGAAGCGCAGAAGAAGACGATCGAAATCAAAGAGGGCGATAACACCCTCGACATCGAGCTCACCTACGACTCGAAGAAGGACAAGGTGGCCGAGATCATCGCCGACCCGTGGACGCGGCCGTCGCCCACGACCGAATCGTCATCGGGCGCGTTCGGCCATCCGCCGAAGCTGCCGCCGAAGAGCGACGTCCCGCGCTGACCGCGCTCGCGGATGTCAGAGCGCGATGCCGGCTCGCCGCAGACGATCTTCGATCGCTGCCTCGAGCGGGTCGCCGCTCGCTCGGCCGGCTGTTCGATCCATCGCCGCCGCTGCGGCGAGAGCCGCCTCGGGACCCACGCGCCGGTAGATCGCTTCGACCAGGACGAGCCGTCCCAGGCGCGAGAGCGTGGCGGAAGCGGATGACGGCGTCGGTGGGATCCCCGCCGCGCTCGGCGTGCCGGCCGCGAGGAGGGCAACCGCCGCGTCGACGTCTTTGGGGTCGGCCTCGAGCACGAGGCGAGCCTGCTCGTTTGCGAGCGCCGCTTGACCCGAAGCGGCCGCGCGCAGCGCTATGCCGCCTGGCGTGACGCGGGCGTCGATGCCGAGCCGCCGGGCACCGGCGAGGTCACCGCGCGCGAGCGCCGCATCGAGCTTGCCGCGCGCCCCGGCCTCGCGCGCTTCCGGCGACAGGGGCTTCTCGGGTGGCGCCGCTTCCAGGATCGATCGCGCGAAGTGCGCCGCCCCCGCGTCCCCCGCATCGGTCGCGAGCTCGAAGAGGAGCGCCGCCACGCGCGTGCGCTTCGGGCCGGCGACGAGCCGCGCGAACAGCTCGCGGATCGCTTGGTCCGGCTGCGCGTTCTGCGTCAGGATCCGCGCACGCAAGAGCGCGGTGTCCTCGTCCTCCGGATCGAGCACCATCGCTTGCTCCGATGCGGCGAGCGCTGCTTCCAGCCTTCCGCTCGCGAGGTCGCAGCGAGCCCGCTCGCGGTAGAGCGGCGCGTACCCGGCGTCGGCGCGCTCGGCTTCGACGAACGCGTCTTCGGCGCCGGACGCGTCCTTCTCTTTGCAGAGGACGGCGCCGAGGCGCGTCCAAGCCTCGGGCCCATCGGGATCGATCTGCGCCGCGCGGTGGTACGCGGCGGCGGCGAACCGCAACCGGCCTTCCGCTTCGGCGAGCGCACCTCGGGCATAGGCCTCGTACGCCTGCGGCGAAATGAAGCGGCCGCGCAAGAGCTCACCCCCTGCCGAGCGCACCACCGTGGGCGGTCCACACGCCGATGCGGCGAACAAGATCGCCCCCGCAGCGAACGCCATACGTCCCGCCTTCGTCATCGCGCGCCCTCCATCACTTCGGCGCCCGGAGCACCGAGCAGGACGTCCAGGAGGACGAGCGCCCGCTCGCGTGCAGCGACGACGAAGGCATCGCTCGGCCTCGAGCTCGCGACGAAGAGCGCGACGTCGCCACCACCCGCGCCGCTCGGCAGGAAGACGGCGCCTTCGCGCGCCGCCACCCCGGCCAGCTCGCGCATGGGCGGCGTCACGATCGCCACGCCGGCGCCGTCGCCGATCTCGGCCAGAGCGAGGCGTTGTGCTTCGAGCCCGCCGCAGAACGCGCGAGCGTCACGCGCGTCGCAAGCGGCGAGCGCACCCTCGCGAGCTCGCCCGATCAGCGGATCGAAGCGGGCGGGGCTCTCGCTTGCGAACGCTCGCACGCTCTTCACGAACGAAGCCGTGACGACCGGCGTGTCGCACGCGAACACGGTGACGATCACGCCCTCCGGAAGAGCGTGCGGCGTGACGACCGGCGTCCCTCCGGCGATTTCGAACCGGACCACGCCGCCCCAGGTGCTGGCGGCGACGTCGATCCCGCTGCCGCCGCCCTGCGCTTCGCGGTGCGCGCGGAGCGCGTCCTCGAAGAGCGCGCGCCGTTCGGAGTCGTTTCTGGGCGCTCCTCGTTTTGCGACGAGCGTCGCAACCAGGATCGCGGCGCTGGAGCCGAGCCCGAGCTTGCGCGATCCGCCGCCGGCCTCCGCCGTGCGCAGCGCCGAGGCGTCGACGAAGCACGGCCGATCGATCATCCCGAGCTTCACCGCGGCCGTGACCTCGTCGGCGACGTGGACCGGCTCGCGCGCGCCGGCCGCGAGCGCGAACCCGTCCACGGCGCCGACGAGCGCCGGGGCACCCCAGAGCACCGAGTACGACCCCGACAGGACGAGCTTGCCGGGTGCGCGAGCTCTCACCCCGCACCCACCACGCGCGCGCCCTCGCCGGGGCGAGCGACGATCGTGCGGAGCACGCCGGGGACCTTCTCCATGCGGGCGGCGACGGCCGCGGCGTCTGAGCCGCGGGTGACGACCTTCACGTGGGGACCTGCGTCGATCGTGAGGTAGCCCTCGAGGCCGTCCTTGCGCATGCGGCGCACCTCGAGGATCGCCTCGACCGTCGCGCCAGTGAAATAGATCGTAGCCGGGGCCGCAGCGAGCGCGGCCGCGTGCATCGCCAGCGCCGACTGCTCGACGGCGGGCCCGAGGATCGAGAAATCGCGAGCGAGCAGGCCGCGCTTTACGGCGTCGAACAGGGCAGGGGCCGCCTCGACCCAGCCGGAGAAGTACGGGCTCGTCATCGACGTATGCTTCATGCCCTCGGTGGATCCGACGTCCTTCGGGCCCTCACGCGTGACGGCGACGACGACCGCGAGATCCCAGTGTTCCTTCGGCGCGACCTCGGCGGCGGAGAGGCTCTCGTCCTCCGGACGGCCTGCGCGCAGCTCGCAGAAGCCGCCGAACAGCGAGCGCGCAGCGGAGACGCTCGTGCGGCGCGCGAGATCCGAGAGCGCGTTTCGATCGAGATCCAGCCCTGCGGCGGCGGCGGCGGCGGTCGCCAGCGCCGCGAATGCCGAGGCGCTCGAAGCGAGCCCGGACGCGGTCGGAAAGTCGTTGGCGCTCTCGACGCGCGCCTTCTGCGAGATGCCGGCGCGCGCACGGACGCGGTCGAGGAGACCTGTCACGCGCGCGACCTCTTCGGCCGGCGCGGCCTTGCCGTTGAGGATCAGCTCGTCGGCACCCAGACCGCCGTCGAACGCGACCGTCGTCTTGGTGCTCATCCCGGCGAGGGTGACCGAGAGGCTGGGCACCGCCGGGAGGTTGTGTCCGAAGCTCTGCTTGCCCCAGTACTTGGCGAGGGCGATGTTGGGGTGGGCTACAGCCGTCTTGATCGAGGTCATGTGCTCTTGTCGGCGCCGCTGGCGGCGATACGTGTGACGAAGGCCGAGTAACCTTCCTTGGCCCAGGCGTCGCGGACGCGGTGCGCGGTGTGCTCGGCCTCGGTGCCGGTCGCGCCGGGGTCGGCCGCCCCGCCGAGGGCGATCACCGAGCCCCCGCCGCCGGAGCCGGTGAGCTTGGCACCGAGCGCCCCGCTGTCGCGCGCGGCCCTACACATCGCCTCGATCGCCTCGGTAGAGAGGAGCACGCCGGCCAGGAGCATCTGGTTCATGTCCATGAAGCGGCCGAGCGCGAGCGCGTCGCCCGCCTGGATCGCGAGGATCGCGTTTTTGACGAGCGACTCGACGCCGTCGAGGAACTTCTTGTGAAGCTCTGGCTTCTTGTCTTTGAGCTTTGCGATCCCGCCTACCATCTCCTTCGTCGACGCGCTCGAGCCCGAGTAGCCGACGGCGAGCCACAGATCGACGGGCGCCGCGAGCGGCGTCGTCCCTGTGCCGCGCTCGAACCGCAAGCACGTGCCGACGGCCGCAGCTGCCGTATCGATCCCCGAGGCGTTGCCGTGGAACACGTCCTCCCAGGCCTGGGCGCGAGAGATGACGGTAATGTCAGCATTGTCGGCGGGCGGCCGCCCGTCGGCCGCCAGCGTCGCCCGAGCGATCGCGACGGCGAGCGCCGCCGAGCAGCCGAGCCCGCCGCCGGGCGGGAGCTCGGCTTCGGCGGTGACATCCATCAGCGTCGAGATCGCCGGCGCTTCGCCGAGCAGCGCCGCGAACGCGCGCCCGAGGTCGGAGCCGTCGTTCGGCCTGTAGGTGTGACCGCCGAGGGTGAGGGTGCTCGCCGAGCGGGAGGGCGGAACGCCGTCCTCGACCTGACGGACCTCGGCCTGCGCTCGCGCGCCCCGCTCGATCCCGGCGGCGATCCCCGGCACGCCGTAGACGACAGCGTGCTCGCCGAGCAGGATCACTTTGCCGGCGGCGCGCCCCTCGAACGGTCTCATCGAGCCTCGCGACCTCCCGGACCGACGCGGATCGCGAGCGATGCGCCTGCGAGCTCGAACCGCGCTTTCTCGGAGAGGGGCAGCTTGTCGGCCTTGGATTCGGCTTCTGTGCAGAGCGCTGCGAGCCGCTTCTCGACGACGTCGCGCGCACCCGATCCCTCGACCGCGCTTACGGCCGCGGCGACCGCGGTCTTCGAAGCGCGACGACGCCAGACCGCCGAGACGGCGCGCTTGTCCGCGCCGCGAAGGCGGGGAAGCGCATACTTGAGGACGCTCGTCGTGCCTTTGCCGGCCATCAGATCGCTGCCTGCCGGGCGTCCCGACTCCTCTTCGGTGCCGAAGACGCCGAGCAGGTCGTCGCGAAGCTGGAAGGCGACGCCGAGGGGGGCCGCAAAGGACCCGAGCGCGCGAACGGTCGAACGCGGAGCGCCGCCGAGGATCGCGCCCAGCGCGAGCGGGCCGCGGACCGTGTAGCTCCCTGTCTTGAGATCGTGGAGCGTCTCGGTGTCGGCCTTCTTCGCGACCGTGTCGAGGACCTGACCGATCGCGACGTCTTCATGGATCGCGACGAGCTCGGCGACCGCGTCCGCCCGGACGTTGGCCGGCGCTCCCGCGGTGGCGAGCGACTCGATCGCGAGCCCCCAAACCAGATCGCCGGCGAGGATCGCGCCGACGGCGCCTGCGCGCTCGGGGACCAGCGGGCCCTTGCCGAGGCGCTTGGCGAGCGCGACGTGTGCGCTGGGTCCGCCGCGCCGCTCGACGTCGCCGTCCATCCAGTCGTCCTGGATGAGGAGGTAGCTCTGCAGCATCTCGAGGGCGACGCCGCCGGCGATCGCGACGTCTTGGGCGCCGCGCGGCTTCGCGCCGAAGTACGTGCTCGCGAGGAGCGCAGCGCGGAAGCGTTTGCCGCCGCGGAGCGTGAGATCGCGAGCCACCTCGACCACCGTCTTGACCTCGGGGGCCACGCCCCCGCGTGCCTTGAGGCGGCCGGCGAAGAGCTCGCGCATGCGCCGCTCTACCGCGGGTTTCGTCGTGCTTAGCAGCGTCTTGAAGGCTTCGCGAGCGCGCGCGGGATCACGTACCGGTCGGGGCATCGGAGGGCCCGGACACTAGTCTTTCGGCCCGCCTGTGTCGACCATCGCTAGCCGGCCGCGCGCTGCCGAGGCGAGGCATTCGGCGCTTCTAGGATCAGCGCTTCTTGGCAGGGCGCGGATCCGCGACGACGGCCAAGGCTCGCCGGGCCTGCTCGCCGTGCTTGCGCCCGCGCGCGACCGGATCGGCGTCGCCCACGAGGCGCGTGAGCGCGCGGGCGGTGAGGTCGGCGTCTTTTGCAGCGGCCTCGTCTCCCCGTGCGCGAGCGAGAGCGGCGAGGCGGCGAGCTGCGCCCAGCGCCACCGGGAGGTTGCCACCCTTCGGCGCGACCCGAAGCAACCGTTCGAGCACGGCGACGTTGTCGCGCTCGAGCTTCAGGGCTTCGAGGAGCGACGCCGTAGACTCGTCGTAGCGCTTCGCGCGATTCAGCAGATCGGCCTGCGCGAGCAGCGCCTCGCCGAAGCCCGGGATCGCTTCGAGCGCGAGCGCGAGGACGATCTTCGCCTCGTCGACCTCACCCATGGCCTCGCGCAGCGATGCGAGCCCGAGGTACGCGGGGCCGTAGCTCCCGTCCATCTCGATGGCCTCGCGGTAACGCGCGAGCGCTTGATCGTGACGTCCCGCGTCGCGGTTCGCCGTCGCTTGCTCGGTCAGGGAGCGCGCGCGAGACGTCGCCCAGCTCTCGGCAGGCTCGTCGGCGCCCGCATTGGACGCCGCCAGGCCCGCGATCGCGAAGGCAAGAGCCGCAAGGGCGCGCTTCACGAAGCGAAGACTAGCAAGCTCCGGCGGTCGGGGCCTCTCGTCGAGGACCCTCGGGCCGAGGAGGGTCGTGTCAGAACTGCCAGGTGAGCGAAGCCGCCCCAGCGCCGAGGCCGATCTGGGGGATGGGCGAAGGCTCGTAAACGGGGACCCAGGTCGCGTTGTTGTCGTAGACGGGCTTCTTCTTGAACCCGACGCCGAAGATCGGAAAGCCGACGGCCATGTGCACGATGCTGAGCACGCCGAGGCCGACCGCGATCCCGGTGCCGTCCACGCCGCCGTCGGTGGTCGCGACGCCGACCGCGCCCGCGAGGAGGAGAACGCCGATGCCGGCGGTGATGCCGCCGCCGATGATCATCGGGACGCGGCGCTTCATCTTGGCGCCGGCGGCGACGGGGATCGTCACCGTGACCGTCTTGCCGGCCTGGTCGATCTCGATCGTCTCCTCGAAGGGCTCGCCGTCGTCGGTCGTCGTGTGCGCGACGATCGTGTGCTCACCGAGATCGATCGGCAGCGGCTTGTTGTAGTCCGTCGCCGGGACCTTCTCGCCGTCGATCTTGACGAGCTTTACCTTGTTGGTCGACGCGACGATGACGCGCACGCGCGCGATCTTCGACTCGAGCTTCTTCACGCGCTCGAGCGCGACCTTCTCGCGTTCTTCTTGGAGCGCGGCCTTCGTGCGCTCGGCGACCTCCGAGAACTGCTTGTACGCGGTGCCGAGCCGGCCGCGCTTCTCGTTGCAGTCGGCGAGGTTGAAGAGCGCGCCGATGCCGGGGCGGAGCTTGTGGCTCTCTTCGAGCTTCGTGCACGCGAGGTCGTATTTGCCTTCGGCCATCAGCGCGCGGCCTTCTTCGAAGAGCTTCGTCGAGCGCGCCTTGTCGGCGTCGCTGACGTTCTCCTCCTCTGCGGGCGCGGACGTGTCGGCTGGCTTGTCGCCGGGCGGAGCCTCGGTGCCTTGTGCCAAGGCGCTCGTGCTCACGGTCAAGAGGAGAGAGGCGGCGAGCGAACAAGCGAGGGCGCGCATGGCCTCGATCTTTAGCCAAGCTGGTGCGCGGATGCAGCCTTTACGGCAAGAATCCGCCTTGCGAGCACGACTCCGCCTTCGGGTCCGCCAGGCTTTGGAGGTGCTCAGTCTTGCGTGTCGAACGGACCGGACGGGGGCTTTGGCGCCGTCTGCGTCGGCGTCGAGGAAGGCGGCGGAGTCGTCGGGTTCGGGGGAGTCGTCGGGTTCGGGGGAGTCGTCGGATGCGCCGGCGCGGGCTCCGCGGTGGGCTTGCCGCCGGGCTTGCCGCCCGGCTTGCCGCCGGGTCGCTTGTTGTCGACAGGCTCGGCTGTTTGCGCGGGGGTCACCGTCGGCGCCTGGGTCGCGGCGGGCGGCGTTTGCTCCGGCTGAGGCGATAGGGCGGGCTTGTCCTCGGGCTTGTCCGCTCCGGCTTTGCCCGAGCCTGCCGAGACATCTTTCTCGCCGCTCGTTTTGTCGACGACGAGCGCCGACTGCCCCCGGTCGTCCTTGCCGCCGCTCTTCACGAAGAAGAAGCCGCCGGCTGCCCCGACGACGATGAACAGCGCGGCGACGCCGACGATCATCGGGGCCTTCGAAGGAGCCTTCTTGCTGCCGGTGTACGTTCCGCCCCAGGACTGCGACGGCGCCGAGGCGGTCGCCGCGACGTTGCCCGATTGGTAGAGCGCGCTCGACATCGGCCCGTTGGCTTGCGTCATCGAGCCGCCGGATTGCGCGAAGGCGCCGGCGCTCGCGTCACCCGAGACGAGCGTGCCCGGCCGCGTAGGTGCGGGCCCGACGTTTGGAGAGCTGCTGTGGCGCGTGTCGCCGGGCGTGCCGCCCGAGATCGCCGCGCCCGAGATCCCGCCCTGAGATATGGAGCCGGGCATCGTCGGGGTCGGCATGCCGACGGCAGTCGGCGCTGCATTCGGCGGAAAATCGCTCGAGACCGCGCCGGGGATGCCCGAGGGCACGGGCTTGCCGAGGATGACGTGCACGCGCGAGACGGCGACTTGCGCGCGAGCGCGCGCGTACGGCGCGAGCGCTCGAACGAGCTCGGCGACATCCGAGAAACGACGCGCAGGATCCTTCTCGAGGCAGCGCATGATCGCGTCGCGCAGCGCAGGCGGCACGTCGGTCCTGTATGCGGCGAGATCGCGCGGCGGCTCTTGCATGATGCTGACGACGAGCGCGGTCATCGTCTCGGCGTCGAAGGGCGGGGCGCCGGCGAGGAGCTCGAACAAGATGGTGCCGAGCGCCCAAATGTCGCTGCGCACGTCGACGCTGCGGGTCGAACGCATCTGCTCCGGCGACATGTAAAAGGGCGAGCCCATCACGTCGCTCGTCTTGGTCATCCCCTTGTCGCCGGTCTCGTTCTGCATCTTCGAGATGCCGAAATCGAGGACCTTCACACACGGAGCGCCGTCGACCTTGTGGGTCAGGAACAGGTTCGCAGGCTTCAGATCGCGGTGGATGATGCCCATGTTGTGGGCCTCGGCGATCGCCTCGCATGCTTGGATGATCCACTCGGTGACGTCGGGGATCAGCTGGCCGCCGCGCGACTTCACGAGCGTGGAGAGGTCGGTACCGTCGAGGTACTCCATCACCATGTACGGGACCGTGTCTTCGAGCTGGCCGACGTCGGTCACCTTGGCGACGTGCTCGCTGCGGATGCGGACGGCCGCGCGCGCCTCGCGCAAGAAGCGCTCGGCGGCGGCGCTGTTCTTTGCGGCGTGGGGCAAGAGGACCTTGATCGCCACGCGCTCCTCGAGCTGCATGTGGCGTGCGGCGAGGACGGCGCCGAAGCCGCCTATCCCCAGGACGCGCTCGACCTTGTACTTGCCGGCGAGAACCTGTCCCGGCCGATACGCGACCTCCTCCTCTTGCATTGGTGCTCCCGTAACCCTCAGTGCCCGGCCGCGGCCGCCGCGCTCATTCGAAAATCGTGTCTGATCCACCCCCCCGGCGGGGGTGATCAGGGCAGCCGGCCCCCCAGCTCACACCCTCGAGGGTGTGAACCAAAGACGATTTTGGGGGCGCCGAGCCTTGCACAAGGCTTTGACGAGGCTAGCACGGGGAAGGGGGAAGAAAAAAACACGGAGGCTCGGAATTTCTCCGACGATCGCGGGTAGGCTGGGGGAGCCCTATGTCGGTCCGGCCCCCTCTCGACTCTTACCCCTCCGAAGGCCCGCGGGCGAGCTCGCTCGGCGACGAATCCCGCGAAAGCGCGCCGCTCGTCGCGATGACGGCCGAGCGCCTGCTCGTGGGCATCGTAAGCGGCACCTACCAACCCGGGGCGCGCCTGCCTCCGGAGCGCGATCTGGCGCCCGCTCTCGGAGCGAGCCGCGCGACCCTCCGCGAGGCGTTCCGCCAGCTCGAGGGCATGCACCTCATCGCTGCACGCCGCGGCTCGGGGGTCACCGTGCGGCCGATCCGCGATTGGAACCTCGAGGTGCTTCCCATCTACCTGGCGGCCGGCGCGCCGTACTACGACCGGGGCAGCCGGCGCAACGCGGGCAAGGTGGTCGTGTACTCGTCGAAGCGGGGCGAGCGGCTGTGGCA
>JBGTSH010000300.1:0-13309 GCA_041940405.1 Polyangiaceae bacterium | reverse complement strand
CGATCACGCGCTGCGCCAGCTGTTCCAGCTCGGGGCTGGCGACCATGCCGCGCAGCTCGGGCTGGCCGATCAGGATGATCTGCAGCAGCTTGCGCTCGCTGGTCTCCAGATTGGTCAACAGGCGCAGCTGCTCCAGCACGTCGGGCGCGATCCCGATCCCGTCGTCGGTGACCGCGAGCATCACGTACGAGCCGGGATCGATGTCCGGGTGGAACGCGCCGTCGACGACGATGTTCGAGGTCTCGAGCGTGAGCCGACCGCCACGCGGCATCGCGTCCCGCGCATTGACGGCGAGGTTCACGATCACCTGCTCGAGGCGGCTCCGATCGGCGAAGACTGCACCCAAGTCGGGCGCGAGCACCGTGACGAGCTCGACGTCCTCACCGATCACGCGGCGAAGCAGTCGATCCATCCCGCGCGTGAGCTCGTTCAAGTCGACGCGAACCGGCGCGACGACTTGTCGCCTGGCGAACGCGAGGAGCTGCGCCGTAAGGTTGGCCGCTCGCTGCCCCGCTTCCTTGATCTGCTGAAGGTCGGCGGAGATCTTGTCGGACCCGGGCGCCTAGCGGAGCGCGAGCTCGACACCGGCGAGGATCACGGTGAGCAAGTTGTTGAAGTCGTGGGCGACCCCTCCAGCCAGGCGGCCGATGCTCTCGAGCTTCTGGGATTGGGCCAGCTGCTCCTCGAGCCGGCGCTGGGGCGTGATGTCCGTAGCCAGGCCGGCGATCGCAGTGACGGTGCCGTCCGCGGCGCGAATCGGAAAGGCGCGGTCGCGAATCCACGCGATCGACCCGTCGGGCCGGCGAATGCGAAACGTTTCATCGTACCCCTGCGCGAGCTGCCTGCTCAAACGCGCGCGAACGCGAGGTCGGTCCTCTTCATGGACCGAATCGATGAACTCTTCAATTCGCTCGTACAGGCTCTGCCGGGAGCGTCCGAACATCGACTCCCACTGCGGGCCACGTAAAGGACGCGCGTCCCCTCGACGTCGAGCAGCCAGAAGACGTCGTCGATGTTCTCGGTGATCTCGCGAAAGCGCTGCTCGCTCTCTCGCAGCGCTCGCTCTGCCTCACGACGCGAGGTGATGTCGGTGACCACCCCGACGTAGGCGACGACCGCACCGGCGGCGTCGCGCTCGATGTACGCGTGGTCTTCGACGATCGCGACGCGACCATCCGGGAACAGGAGACGGTACTCGTCGTCGAGGATCGACGCGCTGCCCGCGCTGGCTTCGTCGATCGCGGCGAGCACGCACGCGCGGTCGTCCGGATGGATGCGGGCGACCCATGCTTCGTGGAGGTTCTCTACCGAGCGGTCGTACCCGAACAGGCGGTACGCGTTGTCGTTCCACCAGACTTCGCCGCTCCGAGCCTCGAAGACCCAGATCGCGTCGCGGCTGGCCCGAAGGATCAGCTCGTAGCGCTCGATTCGCTTTTCTGCGTCGGCCAGTCTCGCGGAGAGGCCCGGCAGCGCCCCGTTCACCGACCCATGACAGCGCCGATGCCGAGAGACCGTCAAGACAGCCGGCCGCCGGAGGCATTACCCCGCCTGGCCGATGCCCGGGCGGTTACGAAATGATCAAAGACTCTCGACGAACATGCCCGCTAGCGGCATGCTTCGCCATCCGCTCCGCCTGCCTTGCCCTCTCCGTCGCCGCGACGCTGTCTGCGATCTTGGTCTCGAGCACCGCGCATGCGCAGGAGCGTGGCTTCGTCACCGTCTGGGGCCCCAAGCCGCTGACCGGTGAGCCCGTCGTGCGCATCGACGTCGGCGGCCGGCCGATACCCGCCGCGGGCTACGGTCACGCGCAGCAGTTCCCCGCCGGCAAGCACGTCCTCCATGCCGAAGCCATCGACGAACGGGGCCGCGTCGTCCTCACGCGGGACCAGGTCGTCTTCATCCATCCCAACAGGATCACCGACGTCTATGTGCCCGCCGCCGAGACGCTGCCCAACGACACCGCGCTCGTCGGCGGCGGCATCGCGGTCACCACCTTCGGCGTCCTCGCCGTCATCGGCTCGGGCCTCCTTCTCACCATGGCCGACGGCGCCGGCACCCAATGCTTCGACGCCGATCATTGGGCCGCAGACCTCTGCGGCTACGAGCCGGGACCGCTCGTCGGCTGGGGCGTCACCACGCTCCTCTTTGGTCTCGCCGGCGTCATCGGCGGGCCTGTCATGATCGCCGAAGGCGCGGCGCTCGAGCCCGAGTGGGTCGTGCCCGACTTCAAGGTCGGCCTCGGGTCGGCAGCTCTCGAGTGGACGTTTTGAGCGGCTGAGGTCGCGATCGCTGGCGAGTGAGCTCGCCGTGGCGGCGGGCGGGGGTGGCCGCGCTGCGCGGTCGGCGGCGCTGCGCGGTCGGCGGCGCTGCGCGGTCGGCGGCGCGGCGCGGTCGGCGGCGCGGCGCGGTCGGCGGCGCGGGGCGCGAACATAACGCGCGTTACCCGCCCGCCCTCGATCGCCTTCGGCGGCGGACACGGTCGCCGCGGCGGGCAGGCGCGATCAAAACCCCGCCCATAGAAACGATACCCCCCACTTCGATCGCCGCGCCGGCGCCTGCGCCCGAGCTCGAGCGCCTCGCAGCATGGCGCGGTCGCCCCGGCGGCGCCCAACGGGAGCGCGCGCGATCCAACATCGACCTATCACGCGCTATCCACCGCACTTCGATCGCCCTCAGTCCCCGACACGGTCGCCCCGAAGGGCAGGCGCGATCAGAACTCCACCCATAGAAACGATACCCCCCACTTCGATCGCCGCGCCGGCGCCTGCGACCGAGCTCGAGCGCGTCGCGGGCGCCGACGCGCATCACGCGCCCAATAAGCTCGCACCGCCGCCCAGCGCTGGCACCGGACTGGCCCCTCGTCTGGGACCTCGTGGCGGCGGGCCTGGCGGGCGGCTTGTTGGGCGTTCACTACGAGTACCGTCGCCGTCCGGGTGGCTCCGCACGCATTTCGTGACCTCCGTCGGTGCCGCGGTGTTCTGCATCGCACTCTTGCCCAGTGATCCGGGCCGTGCCGTGCAGGGTGTGGCTTCCGGCGTCGGCTTCATCGGCGCCGCTGCAGTCTTGAGGAACGCTGCCTCGGTGCGAGGGATCACTGCGGCCGCGTCGGTGTGGACCGCGGCGGCCCTCGGGTGCATCGCCGCCCTGGGTCGCCCGCTCACTGCCGTCGGCATAGCAGCTTCAGTCGCCGCGGCGGATTACTGCCTTCGTCGCGTCGTCGGACGCTTCTTTCCCAAGCGTGGCCAGCAAGACGTCACGGGCGTCACCCCGGAAGCCCGCCGAGCATCGACTTTCCGAGGTATCCCAGAAGCTCCATGAGCGGGACCTGCGTCGCGATGAGCGGCAGCATCGGCGCGAGCGCGGCGGCGAACACGACGATGATGAAGCGCGGTCCGAACGGGACGAGCCGCATGCGCGTGAGCTCGCCGTAAGCCGAGCCGAGATCGATCCACGACGACATATCCGGCGCTCCGAGCGGCGATGGGTCGTCTCCTTCCGTGCCGGTGATCCAACGCCGATGAAACCTGCGGCTGTGATCTGTGGCGAGCTCGGCGTAGTCGCGCACGCCGTCGAAACGCGCTCGATAGAGGTGAGGAACGAAGGGGAGCAGCGGAACGAACCCGATCGCCATCGCGAGCAGAACGAAGAGCGTGAACATCGTCGTGTACGACGAGAGCTCGCTCTGGCCGGAGAGGATGTGTGTAGCCCACCTGGCGCTCAGCACCACGCTCGAGGCGCAGACGAAGAATGCGTACGCGACGGTCGGCTCCGAGACCAGCGCGAGCCCACCGGCGCGATCCGGATGCGCGGCGAGCGGCTTGAGCGGCAACCGTGCTAGGCGAAACAGCACGCCGCACCAGACCAGCCACCTGAACAGCCAGCGCCAGACGAGGACTTGGTACAGCGGGAGCGCGACGAATGCGTAGTAGGTCTCCGCCGGCTTCGCGTGTCCTTCGAGGATCCCTTGGCCGAGCAGCGCAACTTGCGAGCCGACGAGTGCGAGGACGAAGAGCAGCACTTCGATCAGGTTCGAGTCACGCAGCCGCTCCGCTCTCTTCGCGATCGCCTGAACGCGCTCGGTACAGTCGTGCGTGTCGTAGAACCGACCGGCGACGAAGCGGTTGAGAGCACGCGTGCATCGCTCGTCGAGCACCGACTCGGCGACGAGCAGGATCGGCACCGCCAAGATGAACCTCGCGTAGAGCGAGAGATCGCGGAGCAGCGACGGCACCACTCCCGTCTTGGACCAGCCGTAGAGCCCGAGCGCCACGACCGGAACGAGGCCGACGAGCAGAAAGAGCAGCGCCGCACCCCGCAGCCGATGCTCGGGGTTCACGACGCGCATCCATGTCAAAAGACGCCAGAGAGGCCCACCACCGCAGAGCGTGAACCTGAGACGCTCGGGCACCCTGTGGCCAGCCTGCCCCGGCATGCGAGTAAGGGCTGCAAGGCACGCGCCCAGCGCGGCTCAGTCCTCGACGCACGTGAGCCACGCCACGAGCCGCTCACGATCCTCTGCCGTCGGCCCGCCCGCGGGAGGCATCGTGTACGGCTCGGTCCCTGCCGTGACAAGGATGCGCTCCTTCCACGCGAGCGCGTCCTCTTCGGTGTCGAAGATCACGTTCTCCGGCGCATCGTGGCGATCGGGCGACGTGCTCGCATGACAGCCCTGGCAATGGGTCGTGAGGAACCCCTGCGCGAAGCCGTCCCAGGTGAGGATGGGGATCTCCTCACCGCAACGCGGCCCGTGCTCCTCCGGCGGCGGATCGCTCTCGCTCTCGGATTCGGGAGAGCAGGCCGGGAGGCTGCACACCAGCAGGAATGCGAGCGCTCGCATCAGGTGAGAACGGCTGCAACGGGCTCGACGCCAGGAAGGAACTGCTCGCTGTCGACGTCGCCCAGCGCGAGCAGGGTGGCGCCGAAGGTCTCGGCGGCGATGCCGGCACGGTCGCGATCGAGCTCGCCGCTCGTCGGGTCGACGCCGATCCCGAAATAGCTGTCTCCGTATCCGCCGACGGTTCGGTTTCCGGTGATTCCAGGGCCGATGATCATCGCGCTCGTAAACGGCCAGTGGTCGCGACCTTGATCTCGATCATTGAATGCCGGAGTGCGCCCCATCTCCGACATCACCACCATGACAGTCGTGTCAGATAGCGGCGCGCCGTCAGGGCCGGTCGTCGTGTCGAGTTGCTCGAGGACCGCCGTCAAGTCGCCGAAGAGCTGGTTGAAAAGGAGCGTCTGCAAACGAGCGTTGCTGGAGTGGGTATCCCATTTGAGCAGTGCCTTCGGGTGGGTGCTCACCGTGACGCATCGGCTCAACCCATTCGAGAGAAGATGAATGGCGCCTTGGGCGCGACCCAACAGCGATTCGGACGCCTCGAAATGGAGGAGGTCACTTTTTTCCACAAGACCTCGAGCGCGCATGGCCGCTTCGGCATATTTGTCGGCCAGATCGGGCACCCTCGCCGAGGCGCGCATCTGATCGATGCGCGTCGCGAGATGACGGTCGACAGCGGAAGTGGCCGGTGGCGAGGGCGGAGTCATGGGAGCATCGAGCAGCTCGAGCAACGAGCCGTCGACCGTCTGCTCGAGGAGGCCATCACCGCGCCCGACTACGACCCCGTACGGTCCCGGGAAGAGCTCAGCGTTGATGCCCAAATGCGGAAGCAGATATCGGTCCGCTGCGGCTACGCCCAGCATCGTGGCCCAGTCGGCCTTGTCTTCGCCGAACCCCGCGGTGTTGGCGACGGCCAGCGATCCTTCGTGGTTCACGCTGCGCGTCGCCAGGCCGTTGACGAGCAGCGTCCGATCCGCGAAGCGCGTGAAGAAGTCCTCGACACGGTCCCGCCCCGGGGCGCCCACGAGGGCGAAGTTCCCGATCTTCATCGGCCGGGCGGCGGCTTCCATCTGGATGAGTGGTGCGTCGAACTTGGGCGCGAAGACGCACAACGGATCCCAGCCGCCAATGGCTTGGATGAAGAGAAACTGCTTTCCGGAGCCGGACCCGGCGCCGGTTGCCAGCGCGGTGAACGCGCCCAGCGCCCCGAGCCCCAACGACCTTCTGCCTATCGTTCTTCGGTTCACTGGCTGCGTCCTAGTAGATGGCGAAGTCGGGATCGGCGAAGAGGGCCGTAAGCAACGCGGACCAGGCTTCCTGCGTGTTGCCGGAGGCGACGGCGACCTCACGCCAAAGCCCAACCAGCGAGGTGACGTCCGGAGAGTCGGGAGCAAGTCCGCGGGACCGGGTCCGAAGCATCAGCAAAGCAACCACTTCGGGCGTCGGTTCGCCCGAGATGTCGATGCCCGCGAGAAGTGGCCGCGCGGCGCTCGCGGTATCGTCCGCGACGAGCGCCGCTGCAGCTGCCTCCGCGAATCGGCGGTGTACGAGCACACGCCCGGCTGAAGGGGTGCCGTCCGCTCCAGCATCCGAGGCCCCAGCGATCGAGCGCACCCCGGCATCGGATCGAACCGCGCTGAGGCCTTTGCGCATGAAGGAATAGCCGGTCAGGTCGGCGAGCGAGCTCGCCAGAACCTCCGGCGTCGCAAGCTTCGCGAGGACGGGCTCTGGTTCTCCGCCGAGGACACTGCGCTCCTTGCGACCGCGATACGCCGGATCGTCGAGGACGCTCCGCACGAGCGACCGCATCGCGAGCCCGGAATCGACGAACACCACTCTATGGAGCTCGAGCTGGCCCTCATCTGCCAATTCCGCCGGCCGCCCCAGAAACGCTTCGTAAACGCGTCGCACCGAGCAGCTCACGAAGCGAGGATCGTTGGCCATCGCGGTCGCGAGCGCGCCGATGCCGTTCGACGACGGCGCACCGAAGTAGCCCGGCGGCACGCCTGTCGTGCTCATCCACACGCTCTCCATGTCTCCGAGGTAATCCGTAAAGTTGTCCCAGATGAGATCCCCAGCAGGAACGGTATAGAGACCCCAAAGATGACTGGCGAGCGGATCGAGCGTCGCATGACACGCTTGACACGCGTCGACGTTCTTGATCGCGTTCTCGATCAGTGTCGAATTCGCGAGCGGAATGTCCTCAGGAAAGTCGATCGGTCGATCCAGGAAGTCCTCACAAAGGAGAGCGCGCGAAAGCGCATTGGCGCGGCCTCGTTGCGCATTCGCGACGTTCGACGTGAACCGCGACGGGAGAACAAACGACGCGATCACACCAGAAGCCGGGCGGCCGTCCCTGTAGCGAGCCATCACCGTACCGGCCGGCAGATCCGCAGGTTGAGGGTCGACTCGTCGGAGTGGGTCCTTGTCTCCCGGCCAATCGTCGACCATGCGCGGCTCCACGATCGTCACGTCGCTGGTGAGGATCTCCGTGAAGGGCCGATCGGTCGTCGCGACGTACCGGACCAGATTCACGGCCTGCTCGGCAAAGGCTCGCTCGCCTGCACCTGGGAACGTCAGATCGTAGCGGGTGGGGCCACGGACCCGAAGCGCCTCCGCGAAGATCGTCCCCACACTGTCGCCCAGCCTGGGGTCGAGCACCATCTCATCGAGGACCGTTTCGAGCTCAGCCTCATCAGCTTCAACGCGCGCAAGCTCATCCTCCGTCGGCCGGATCCCGCGTACGTCGAGGCTCGCGCGAACGAGGATCTCGCGTGTATCGAGGCCGACCTGGTCGACGTCAGTCGGAAGCGGCTTACCCTCCTCGACAGGCGGCGCGCTCTCGTCGCACGCGACGAGGGCGAGCGCGACCGGCCACCACGCTCTCCACCTCATGCGAGCACCGCACGAATCGGCTCTACCCCCGGAAGGAACTGCTCGCTGTCGACATCGCCCAGCGCGAGCAGCGTCGCGCCGAAGGTCTCCGCCGAGATCCCGGTGCGTTCATGGTCGAGCTCCCCGGTGGTCGGATCGACACCCACCCCGAGGTAATTGTTGTCGTACGCGCCGATCGTACGGTTTCCGGTGATTCCTGGGCCGATGATCATCGCGCTGGTGAACGGCCAATGGTCCCGCCCCCCCTGGTAGTCGTTGAACGCGGGGGTCCTGCCCATCTCCGAAAGAACTACCATGACGGTCGTGTCAGAAAGTGGGACGCCATCCGGGTCCGGTGTCGTCGCGAGCTGATCGAGGATGGTTGCGAGATCCCCGAAGAGGTCGTTGAAGAGCGCAGCTTGACGCACGACGTTGTCGGAGTGGGTGTCCCACACCCGCTTTGTCTTCGGCGCGGTGCTGACCGTCACGCAGCGGGTCAAGCCGTTGGCGAGCAGGCCCAGGGCGCCTTGGATGTGCCCCATGAGCGTGTCCGAAGGCTCGAGATGGATGATGTCCCGCGCCTCTACGAGCCCGGCGGCACGAGCGGCCGCGGCTTCGTATCGGTCGGAAAGCCATGGAGTCTTGTAAGAATCGCGTGCCTCGGCGACACGCGTACCGAGATACCGGTCGACGGCCGACGATACGGGAGGCGACGGCGCAGGGACCGGAACGTCGAACTGAGCGACCACCGAGCCGTCAACCGCTTGCTGCAACAGGCCTTCGCCGCTGGCGACGATCCCGGCATAGGGCCCCGGAAAGAGGGCGGCGTGGATGCCGAGGTGCGGCAGGAGGTACGCGTCCGCAGCCGCGCTGGCGAGCATCGTCGCCCAATCTGCTCGGTCTCCGCTGGGCTCTGATGTGTTGGCAATCGCCATGCACGCTTCGTGGTTCACGCTGCGAGTGGCCAAGCCGTTGATCAGCAGCGTGCGGTCGCCGAAGCGCCGAAAGAAGGTTTCGACCCGGTCCCGCCGAGGAGCACCCACGAGCGTGAAGTTGCCGACCTTCATCGGCCTGGCCCCGTCTTCCATCTGGATGAGCGGCGAATCGAACTTGGGTGCGAACACGCAGAGCGGGTCCCAGCCGCCGTCGGCCTGCACGAAGAGGAAGCGTTTACCTCCGCTCGAGCCGGCTCCGGTGGCCAGCGCAGTAAACGCCCCCAGCGCTCCCAGCCCCAACGACCTTCTTCCCAGAGTGCTTCGGCTCACGTGATGCGCTCCTCAGTAAACTGCCAGGTCGGGATCGGCGAGCAGCGCAGTCAAGAGCGCAGCCCAGGCTTGCTCGTTGCTGGTCGAAAGAGCAGCAGCCTCACGCCACAGCGCGACCAACGCGCTGACGTTGGAGGACTCGGGCTGGACCCGACGCGATCGGATGCGAAGTACGAGCAGAGCGACCTCCTCGGGCGTCGGTTCGCGCGAAAGATCGATGCCGGCGAGGAGCGGGCTCGATGCGACTCCGAGGCCGTCGCTGACGAGGGCAGTCGCGGCGGCCTCCGCGAAACGGCGATGCACGAGCATCCGGCCTGGTGTCGGCGCTCCGATTGCTCCGGCATCCGATGCGCCGGCGAGCGCGCGTAGCCCGTCATCCGATCGAACCGCGCTGCGCCCATCGAGCATGAACGAGTAGCCCGTGAAATCGGAAAGGGAGCTCGCCAGAAGCTCCGGCGTCGCGAGCTTTTCGAGCACCGGTTCAGGCTCGCCCCCGAGCACGCTGCGCTCCCTGCGCCCGCGGTATGCGGGATCGGAGAGAAGACTCCGCACGAGTGACCGCATCGACAGCCCGGAATCGACGAATACCTCTCGGTGGAGCTCGACCTGCCCTTCATCGGCGAGTACCGCGGGCCGCCCGAGGAACGCCTCATATACGCGCCGGACGGAGCAGCTCACGAACCGAGGATCGTTCGCCATCGCGCTTGCGAGCGCGCCAATACCATTCGAGGACGGTGCTCCGAAGTAGCCTGGGGGAGCGCCGGTCGTCTCCTTCCATACAGCTTCGTTGTCGCGCTCGTACTCGTAAGAGCTCCATTGGAGCTTTTTATCGGCCGAAAAGGTGTAGAGACCCCAGAGATGGCTGGCGAGCGGATCGAGTGTGGCGTGGCAAGCCTGACACGCGTCGACTGTCTTGATCGCCTGCGCGATCAGGGTGGAGTCCGTGAGAGGGATATCCTCCGGGAAGTCGATTGGACGGTCGAGGTAGTCCTCACAGAGGAGTGCGCGAGATAGCGCATTGGCGCGCGCTCTTTGCGCGTTGGCGATGCCGGACTCGAACCTGGTCCAGAACGAGAACGACCCAAGAAGCCCCGAGGCCGGGCGGCCGTCGGTGTAGCGAGCCATCGTAGTACCGGCGGCGAGGTCGACCGGCTGCGGCTCGACCCATTCGAGGAGAGGGGAGCCGCCGTATGCGAACTTCCGGAAGAGAGGCTCATGCACGATGGTCACATCGCTGGTGAGGACCTCGGTGAACGACCGATCCGTCATTACGACGTAGCGAACGAGGTTTACCGCCTCCTCGTTGACCGCCGCACTCATTTCGCCTCGCTCCTTGGCTGTGGCGTCGTCGTCGCTGGTGAAGTCCCCTCGATGGCTTCGCAGCCTCAGCGCCTCCGCAAAGATGGTGCCGACGCTGTCGCCGAGCCGCGGATCGAGCACCATCTCGTCGAGGATCGGCTCCAGCTCGCCTTCATCCGCATCGATTCGATCCAGCTCTTCGACGGTGGGTCGGATGCCGCGCACGTCGAGGCTCGCTCGGATCAGAATCGCGCGCGCATCGAGCCCCGGCTCGCCGACGTCAGTCGGAAGCGGCTTGCCATCCTCGACAGGCGGCGCGCTCTCGTCGCAGGCGACGAGGACGAGCGCGACCGGCCACCAAGCTCTCCAGCTCATGCGAGCACCGCCCGAATCGGCTCTACGCCCGGGAGGAATTGCTCGCTGTCGACATCGCCCAGCGCGAGCAGCGTCGCGCCGAAGGTCTCGGCAAGGATCCCGGTACGTCCAGCGTCTAGCTCGCCGCTCGCTGGGTCGACCCCGATGCCGAAGTAGGTGTCGCCATAGGCGCCGATGGTGCGATTTCCGGTGACGCCCGGGCCAATGATCATCGCGCTCGTGAAGGGCCAGTGATCGCGCCCCTTGTGGACGTCGTTGAACGCAGGGGTACGGCCCATCTCAGAGAGAACGACCATGACAGTACTGTCGGAAAGCGGTGCGCCATCCGGACCTGGGCTTGCGGCGAGTTGGTCGAGGATCGTCGCGAGATTGCCGAAGAGTTGGTCGAACAGCGGCGCCTGGGTAGCGGCGTTGGAGGCATGACTATCCCATGGGCGTTGAAGCTTCGGTGCGGTGCTCACGGTCACGCACCGAGAGATGCCGCCGGCGAGCAGGCGGATGGCGTTCTCCGCGTGACCCAGCAGCGTGTTCGATGGGTCTATCTGAAGAAGATCGTGCGCCTCGACCAGCGTAGACGCGCGCGTGGACGCAGCTTCATAGTTTTCGGTGAGCGCCGTGGCGGACGCGGCGCGCATCCTCTGGATACGCTTCGCGAGCTGACGGTCGACGGCGGACGTCGACGGCGGCAGCGGCGGACTGATGTGAACGTCGAAGAGCTCGACCAAAGACCCATCCACCGTCTGTTGGAGGAGGCCTTCCCCGCTGCCGACGAGCCCCGCGTAAGGTCCCGCAAACACAGAACCGTGAACGCCCAGGTGCGGAAGGGCGTACTGGTCGGCGACCGACGCACCGAGCATCGTTGCCCAGTCCGCCTTGTCTCCGGTCGGCGTGGCGGTGTTGGCGATAGCCATGCATGCTTCGTGGTTCACGCTTCGCGTCGCCAAACCGTTGATCAAGAGCGTGCGGTCTGCGAAGCGCTGGAAGAAGGCTTCTACCTGCTCACGTCCTTCGGCGCCTACGAGGTTGAAATTGCCGATCGGCATCGGCTCGTCGCCGGGCTCCATCTGGATGAGCGGGGCGTCGAACATCGGCGCGAAAACGCACAACGGATCCCAACCGCCGTTGGCCTGAACGAACAGAAACCGCTTCCCTGCGCCGGCACCGGCACCGGTCGCGAGAGCCGTGAACGCCCCCAGCGTCCCCAACCCCAGCGATCGTCGCCCTAGCGTTCTTCGGTTCACGGGGGGCTCCTCAATAGATGGCCACGTCGGGATCGGCCAGGAGCGCGGTGAGCAGCGCGGACCAGGCCTCTTCGTTGCTGCTCGATGCAGCCGCAACCTCACGCCAGAGCGCGAGGAGCTCGGCCACGTCTTCGGACTCGGGCTCGAAGCGTCGAGACCAGACACGAAGCATCAAGAGAGCAACCTCTTCGCGCGTGGGCTCGCGCGAAAGGTCCATGCCGGCGACGAGCGATCGTGAAGACGTTGCGATCCGCTGACTCGCCAACGCCGCAGCGGATGCCTCCGCAAATCGACGATGCACGAGCACACGCCCCGGTGACGGTGCGCCGATTGCTCCGGCGTCCGATGCTCCAGCGAGCGTGCGCAGCCCGGCGTCGAAGCGAATCGAGCTTCGACCATCGAGCGTGAAGGAATAGCCCGTCAGATCGGTGAGGGAGCTCGCGAGGACCTCCGGCGTCGCAAGCTTCTCGAGGACCGGCTCCGGGGCGCCGCCGAGCGCGCTCCTCTCTTTGCGACCTCGGTATGCGGGATCGTCGAGCACGCTGCGAACCAGGGCGCGCATGGAGAGCCCCGAATCGACGAACACCTCACGATGGATCTCGAGCTGCCCCTCGTCGGCAAGCACCGCCGGTCTTCCGAGAAAGGCTTCGTACACGCGTCGCACCGAGCAGCTGACAAAGCGAGGATCGTGTGCGACCGCGGTCGCGAGCGCACCGATTCCGTTCGACGAGGGTGCGCCGTAGTACCCCGGTTGAACGCCGGTCGTGCTGTTCCAGAGCTCCTCCTTGTCCCCGTTGTAGCGCTCGCTCGACCAAGAAAGGTCCGCCGTCGGCACCGTGTACAGGCCCCACAGATGACTCGCGAGCGGATCGAGCGTCGCATGACACGCCTGACACGCGTCGAGGGTCCTGATGGCCTGGGCGATCTGGTTCGAGTCCGAGAGGGGCACGTCCGTCGGAAAGTCGATGGGACGCTCCAGGTAGTCCTCGCAAAGCAGGCCGCGCGAGAGCGCGTTCGCCCGTGCTCGTTGCGCATTGGCGACGTTCGAGAAGAACTTCCACCAGAAGGAATACGAGCCGATCACGCCCGAGGCCGGCCGGCCGTCGGTGTATCGAGCCATGACTGTGCCGGGAGGCAGATCATCAGGTTGGGGATCGATTGGTTCGAGCGGGAGAGAGCCCGCCTGAATCGTCGCCAGCTCTTGGAGGAGGGGCTCGTCGACGATCGTGAGATCGCTTGTGAGGATCTCGACAAACGGTCGGTCGGTTGTCGCGACATACCGGACGAGATTCACCGCCTGCTCGTTCGCAGCCGCCTCGAAGCGAAAATGCTCGGGGCCGTCGATGTAGCCCATGTAGAGCATCGCCTCGCGAATGTTGACGAACAGCGCCGGGACGACGGCGACCAGGGCGAGCTTG
>JBGTSH010000299.1:0-13324 GCA_041940405.1 Polyangiaceae bacterium | reverse complement strand
GCCCGCCATGCTCGCCCGGATCGGGCTCGGGCGGCTGATGCTCGGCTCCATCGCGGTGCTGATCGGGATCTTCCTGCTGATCCCGGTCTGGGAGAACATCTGGTACTGGTCGGGGCTGCGGCTGGTCTATGGCCTCGCCGCGACCGCGATCTTCTTCGCCTCGGAGTTCTGGATCGTCGGCAAGGCGCCGGACCATCTGCGCGGCCGGGTGGTGGCGGTCTATGCCATGGCGCTCGCGGGCGGCTTCGCACTTGGCCCCGCGGTGCTCGGGCTGATCGGCTACGAGGGCTGGGCGCCGGTGCTGGTCGCCGCCGCGCTCTGCGCGCTGGGCGCAATCCCGGTGGTGATCGGGCTCCGGCTCGGCGCACCGCGGCACGAGCCGGCCTCGCCCGGCACGACCTCGCCGAGCTCATCCGCACCACCGACCGCGAGCCGGCTGATCCGAAGGGCTGGCACCCGGCCCGCGCGTAGGCGTGCGATCATCGCCGCGTGCACCGACTCTGCCTCGTGGCCGTCCTCGTTCAAGCGTGCAGTCCTCGGTCGACGGAGGAGTCCCCTACACACCGATCAAGGCAAGCGCATCGTCCTGATGCGGCACCAAGGTGAGAAGACCGGGTGGTGGACGCGGACGTTCCCGGTGGCTGCAGCCGACTGAACGCTACTTCTTCTTCGCCATGTCGCCGAGGACGCTGATCGCCTCATCGACCCAGGGGTCGCGGGCGAGCTCGTCCTTCCACGCATCGAGCTTGTTCTTCTTCTTGTCCTTGTCGCCCGATGGCGGCGGCGGGGGCGGCGCCGCTCCGTCGAGCGCGCTCACCTGAAAGAGCGGCTTGGTGTCGGCGAGCTTCGGATCGGCTGCTTCGAGCTCGGCCTTGCTTTTCTTGCGCTCATCGAAGAACTTCGACGCCTTCAGCGGCTCGGTCGTGTCCTCTCGCCTGGCGCGGACGAGCTTGCCGAACGTCTCGACCTTGCCGAAGACGGCCTGCTTCTTTACGCGCTCTTGGCTGGCCGCGAGAAGTTCCGCGAGCTTCCACTGGTGCGCCGACTTCTTGTATTCGACCGGCTCGACACTGGTCCACGGGATCGAGTGGGGCAGGGTGCGCTCGCCCGAATCGACGAATGACGCCGGATCGGGCAGCAGGATGTCGGGCGCGACGCCGCGCCATTGGGTCGAAGCGCCGTTCACCCGGAAGTACTGCTGCGTCGTGAGCTTGAGCACGCCGAGCGAGTCGCCTCCTGGCGTCGCCTTGAGCGCGTCGAGCTCGACGACGGCTTGAACCGTCCCCTTGCCGTGCGTCGCGCTGGTGCCGACGATCACTGCGCGCTCGTAGTCCTGAAGAGCACCGGCGAGGATCTCGGCCGCCGAAGCGCTGAAGCGATCGACGAGGACGACGACGTTGCCGTCGAAGCTGACGCTCGGGTCGCCATCGGCGAGCACCTCGATGTCACCGTCCGAGGCGCGGGCTTGAACGACCGGGCCCTTCGGGATGAAGAGCCCGCTGATGTCGCGCGCATGAGAGAGGATGCCGCCGCCGTTGCCGCGGAGGTCCACGATGACGTTCTGAACGCCCTTCTTCTTCAGCGACTCGAGGATCGCGCGGACGTCGTCGGTGGCGTTGCGCTCGCCGGGCTTGCCGGTGGGACCGCCGAGTCCGCCGTAGAACCCGGGGAGATGCACGTAGCCGACCTTGTCTCCCTTGGTTCGCTCGAGGATCGCTCCGCGAGCGTAGGTGGCCTCGATCTTCACGATGTCACGCTTGATCGAGATCGTCTCGATGGCGCCCTCGGGCTTCTTCACCGTGAGGGTGACGATGGTGCCCTTGGGCCCACGAATCATCGACACCACCTTGTCGAGCGGCATGTCGGTGACGTCGACGGCATCTTTGCCCTCTTGTGCGACGGCGAGGATCAAGTCGCCCGCGGCGAGCTTGCCCTGGTTCCAGCTCGCCCCGCCGGGGATGAGCTCTTGCACGACGACGTAGTGATCCTGCTCGCCGAGCGCGGCACCGATGCCCTGCAGCTGGCCTGTGATCGCGATGTCGAAGTTCTCTTTCTCCGACGGAGCCAGGTACGTCGTGTGCGGGTCGTACGCAGACGCGATCGCGTTGATGAACTGCTCGGCGGGCTCGAGCGACTCCATGTCGGCGAGGCGCGTGAAGCGCGTCTCGTAGCGGGTCGCCAGCTCTTTGCGGGCTTTCTCCTCTTTGCCTTCGAACGTCGTGGGGATAGGGCCGAGCGCCTTGGCCGCGACCGAGTCCTCGGGCTCTTTCTTCTTCGCGCGCGCTTCCAGGATCTCATCCATCTGCTGAATGCGCTCGAGCACCTGGAGCTTGAGGACGTCACGCCAGCGCGCCTTCAGCTCGTCTTCCGTCTTGGCGAACTTGCGCTTCTCGGCGTCGGTCTCGAGCTCGCCGTCGACGTTGAAGTCGAAGGGCTTCGAGAGGATCTCCGCGACGGTCTGGGCGATCTCTTTGCGGCGACGGGCGACGAGCGCCGCGCCCTTGCGCGCCAAGGAAAGGTCGCCCGCGCGGAGCTGGTCGTCCATGCGGTCGGCGTACTTGCCCAAGAGATCGGCGTGCTCTTGGAGCAGGAGCAGCTTGGCTCCGTCGAGAGCCTCGAGGTAGCGGGGGAACGCGTCCTTGGAGACGGAGTCGTCGATGGGCCGGCGAAGCAGATGGCGGTCGGGCAGGAGCACCATGGCGATCTCGGCGAGCGTCTGCTCGCGCTTGTCGGCCATTACCTCGGGCAGGTCGACCGCGGGCTCCGGCGAGGCGCCCGACGCGAGCGCCGAGCTCGACCCGACGTGCGGTCCGTTCGTCGCCGGCGGCGACGTGCATGCTGCGCCGACTGCGATGGAAAGGCCCAAGAGCAGGTATCGGGTCATTCGAGGACGCATCTGAAAGGGCAGCCTGTCACGAGCGCCCCAACAGAGCAACGCGGCTTCGCCCCGAACCTTACAAGACCGCTACACCGAGGCGAGCGTGCCTCACGAAGGCTAGGAGGCCTCGGCCTTCTGCGGCTCGGGTGCCTTCGAGAGAAGCACGCGCGCCGCCTCGTAGAGGATCGCGAGCGCGAGCCCGACCAGGAGCATGCCGACGAAACCATTCAGCGTCGCAGCATCGAGGCCTATTCCCTTTTGGCCGAGCGTTACGAGGGCGTGCTTGATCTGCACGACGAGCGCCCAGAGCGTGATCCCCATGACGAAGACCATCGGGACGGCGGTGTACCAGACGCGGCGGCGCTCTTTGTAGAGCCAGACCGTGACCGCGAGCAGCGTCAGCGCCGCAAGGAGCTGGTTCGAGGTGCCGAAGAGGAGCCAGTAATCCATGTACGCGGGTCGCGCCCCCGCGGCGGGCGGCTTGGCGGATGCGATGAAGATCGCGGGAACGACCAGCGTCGCGAGCGTGGCTGCGGCCGACGCCACCTTGCCCTTCAAACCGACGAGCTCCTCGAGCACGTAGCGACCGAGCCGCGTCGAGACGTCGAGCGTGTCGAAAATGAACGTCGAGAAGGCCATCGCGCCGAACGTCGCGGCGAAGAGGTAGTGCTCCTTGCCGATGACGACGGTGAGAAACCTCCCGAGGCCGTCACCGTAGACCTTGCCCGGAGGCGGGATGGGGCCGTCCTTGGCGACGATCAGGACGGTCGAGAGCGCCAGGATTGCGACGAAGGCCTCGAGGAGCATCGCGCCGTAGCCGACGGGCTTGGTATGAGACTCCTTTGCGATCTGTTTCGACGTCGTCCCCGAGCAGACCAGGCCGTGGAAGCCCGAGCACGCTCCGCACGCGATCGTGACGAAGAGGAACGGGAACATCGAGCCGAAGGGACCGCCGGCGTCCAGCGCCTTGACCGCGGGCTGCGTGACTTCGAACTCTCCGGGGAACCGGAGGCCACCGAAGAAGACGCCGATCGTCCCGACCGCGAGCGCGATGTAGAGGACGAACCCGCCGAGGTACCCGCGCGGCTGAAGCAGGATCCACATCGGCAGGAGCGAGGCGACGAAGCAGTACGCCAGGATCGTGAGGCCCCAGATCTTTTGCGGCTGCGAGACGTCGAGGACGAGCACGGTCGAGAGCTTGGTCCCCAACCAGACGAGGCCGAGCGTGGCAGGCACGAAGATGATCGTCGTCAGCCACAGCGGCGGCTTGAGGTACCGCTCGACGAGGCCCATCACGATCGACAAGCCGAGGTACATCGCGCTCGCGATCGCGACGGCGCCGCCGGCGTTGAAGGTGACGCCCTCGAGCTCCTCGCTCTTGCCGACGAAGGTGCTGGCGGTGATGTCGGTGAACGCGACGATGACGTAGATGAGCGCCAGCCAGATGAAGCTCATGACGAGCAGCCACGCGCGCCGGCCGACATGCCGCTTCATGATTTCGGCGACGCTCTCGGCCTCGTGCCGCACGCTCGCGACGAGCGCGGAGAAATCGTGGACCGCGCCGATGAAGACCACGCCGAGCGCGATCCAGAGGACGCACGGCAGCCAGCCGAACATCTGGCACGCGATGATCGGTCCGGCGATCGGCCCCGCGGCCGCGATCGCGCTGAAGTGCTGGCCGAGGAGATAAAAGGGCTTCGTCGGGACGTAGTCGTTGCCGTCTTCGCGCTCGGTCGCCGGCGTCGTGCGGCCGTCGTCGAGGGCGTAGTTTCTCGCGACGACGCGCCCGTAGAGCACGTAGCCGAAGACGAGCACGGCGATGACGCTGGCGGCGAGAAGGGGGAGCAAGGCCCCCCGACTCTACCAAATTTGCATCATGCAGCTCGATGGCGCTTGCCGCCCTCGGGCAGCTCGAGATCCGTCCGGGCGGGGCCGGCGATCACACGACCCGTCGCGTCGAAGCGCGAGCCGTGACATGGACAGTCCCACGTCTTCTCGGCGTCGTTCCAAGTGACCACGCCGCCGAGGTGGGGGCACACCGCCGAGCGTTCGTGCACCGTGCCCGCGGGATCGCGGTAGACGGCGAGGAGCCGCGGTCCGTGTCGCACGACCGCGCCGCTTCCGGCCGGGATCTCGTCCGCCGAGTGTGCGCAGGGGCGCAGCCAGTCGGCGTATTGCACCGCCGTGTTCGCGCTCTCGCGAACGAGCTCGCCGAGCGCCCGGAGGGTCGTGCGCGAAGGGTCGTAGAGCTCGGCCCACTCGTCGTGCCGGCCCATCAAGATGTCGGTGAGCACGATGCCTGCGAGAGCGCCGTAGGTCATGCCGTTGCCGTTGTCGCCGGTCGCAACGAGCACGTTCCGCTTCCCGGGAGCGCGACCGATGAACGCGAGGCCATCGAACGTGTTTCGGATCTCGCCGCTCCAGCGCGCGGTCACGGGGCCGGCCTTGGGGAAGCGGGCGCGCGCCCATGCCTCGAGCTCCGCGTAACGATGCTGCGGGCTTTCGTCTTGGCCGGTCTTGTGATCGGCGCCGCCGATGAGGAGCATCGCCTCGGGCCCGGGCTCCGACATCGAGCGGAGCCGGACGTAATGAAACGGCTCCTCCATGTCCCAGAAGAGCCCGGGAGCCACCAAGCCAACGGGCACGGTGAGACCGACGACGTACGTCATGTAGCCCGCTTGTCGGACTGGTATCGCGATGGGGCTGGAGATCGTTGCGTTCGTCGCATCGACGATGGCTTCGGCCTCGAGGACGCGACCGTCCGAGGTGATGATCCGGGGCGGCGTGCCGTCCTCGATCTTGTCGACGTGAACGCCGGTGTGGATGCGGACCCCGCCACGCGCGCAAGCTTCGGCGAGCCCGCGCAGGTACGCCAAGGGATGCATCGTCGCCTGCCGTGGAAACCTCAACGCGGGGCCGGTCTCGAATCCTGCGTTCGGTACGCGGGTCATGAGCTCCAGGCCCGCGAGCCCGGCGCGCTCCGCAGCCGCGCGTTCGCGGTCCAGCTCGCGCACGCCGCGCGTAGGACCGAAGAGGTACCCGTCGACTCTTGCGAAGTCGCATCGGATGCCCTCCTCGCGGCACGTCTGCTCGATGCGATCGATCGCGGCCGTGTGGCTCAGCGCCGCGCGCCGCGCTCCTTCAATCCCGTGGACGCGCTCGATCTCGGCGAGCCGCACATCGAGCGCGGCAGTCAGATGGGCGGTCGTCCGGCCGGTTTCTCCGCCGCCGATCGGACCGTCATCGACGACCAGGACGCGCCGCCCCTCGCGCATCAACGCGTGGGCGACGCTGAGCCCCGCCATCCCCGCTCCGACGACGCAGATCTCCGCGTCCGATCGGGAGGGCAAGGGCCCCTCGAATCTCGGAACCTCCACGCCCATCCAAGGCGACGTGGAGGCCCCGGAGTCGTTCGCCGTCTCGCTCGAAGGGCGCACGATGCCTCAGGCGAGGATCCGCCGGCGCATGCCCCAACCGAACAGGAACATGACGACCATCGCGCCGATCAGGCTTCCGATGAAGCCGGCCGCGTGAAGGTCGAAGACCGAACGATGGGTGAACAGGCTGCCCAAGAAGCCGCCGACGAACGAGCCGACGACGCCCAGGACGGTCGTCATCAAGAGGCCCATCCGTTGCGGCCCAGGCATGAGCGCGCGCGCGATGAGACCCACGATGAAACCGAAAATGATGAACGAGATGATGCCCATGGTTGCTTTCTCCTTCGGTGGACCAATCGAGAGATTCGGGGCTCGGAAGGAAGGAGAGGCAAGCTCTCTGCCGACTCGATTTCGTGCGCTCTTTTGCGAAACTGCGCGGTTTGTAGCGCCCCGCCTGCGCCGCGACCGAGGCATCTGGCCACGCTCGTTGCCACGCGGCAGGGCGGCCTCGCGGAGGGGCATGCTTCTCGCAACATCGAGGCTTCCGGAGGAAACGAATGGATGCCTTGGAGCTTTTGCGATCGCAGCACGCAGCCATCGCTCGCGTGCTGAGCAGCGTGGTCGACTCGGACGATCCGGACCACGCGCTCCAAGAGCTCGCGCATCTCCTGCTCGGTCACATGGTGATCGAGGAGCACCTCTTCTATCCGCGCGTCGCCGAGCTGGAGAAGAACCAGGACCGCCTGGCCGAGTCGTACGAGGAGCACATGATCGCGCGGTTCGCGCTCGGCCGCGCGATGGTTGGAGGCGCGGACGCACGCGCGCGGCTTTCTGTCCTGAAGGACCTCGTCCTACATCACATCCATGAGGAAGAGCGTGACCTCTTCGTGCGCGCGAAGCGCCTGATGTCGGCCGCCGAGCTTCGTGAGCTCGGCGAGCAGATGCGCACCGAGTTCGATCGCGTCCAGACGTCGGACTTCGACGAGGTGCTCGAGTCCGACGGAAGCCTGGCGCTCAAGCACGTGCCGCCGGCGCCTCAGCCCGAAGGGTCGTCGCCGCCGCGCAAGCACGGCGGATCATCGCGACGCGCCGCCGCGCGCTAGCCTCGGGCCACGAGCGCGAGCGCCGCTGCCAGCGCGCTCGTTCCGCGTGCGACGGCGATCCCCGGGTCGTCCGCGGCCCACCTCTCGATGTCGCCCGCGGGCTCGGCCACGACCGGTACGCCGAGCGCGCGCGCTTCGCGCACGACGGTCGGCGCGCCCTCTTCGCGCGACGTCGATAGAAGCGCGCGCGCGTGTGCGATCCACCGCAATGTCTCGCGTCGAGGGAGCCTGCCGAGAGCGATCGCTGCTCGCGGCGCCGGCTCGGGGCCGTCGCCGATCACCACGAGAGGCAGGCGAACGCGATCGGCAACCATCGCAGCCTCGTCGATGCGCTTCGATGCGACGAGCCGTCCGACCCAAACGACGAACCCGCGCTCGAGCGCGCGCGCCGCTTCGGGCATGGCGAGCTCTTCTCGCGACGGAACGAGAATAGGAGCCGGCTCGACGACGCTCGTCTCGCGCAGCGCGAGCGCCTCGGGCGGCGGCAATGAACCGGCCAGCTGTTCGAGCAGGCGCCGGGCAACGAACCGGAACGACGTCCCGCGATCGATCAGCGTGGAGACGATGCTGCTTCTCGCAGGCCGCGGTAGCGCGAGAAGAAGTCGCACGTCGGCGCCGTGCGCCCACGCTTCCATCGGCGCGCGCGAGACGAGCGCGAGTGGCCATGCGCACGGAACGACCCAGTGGGCGACGACTCGATCGACCGAGAGCCCTCGCAGCGCTCGGGCGGCCCGCAGCGCGAAGGGCAGGGCCGACAGCGCTCGCGCCGGTGAAGCTCGCAGGCGCTCGAGGGCCCCGGGCCAACGAAAGAGCGCGTCGCCGCCGAGAGGCACGACGCGGATCGAGCCGGCGCCCAGCTCGCGAGGGGGGCGCGACGTTCCCGGGGCGAGCACGGTCACGCGTGCGCCTGCACGCGCGAGCTCGAAGGCATGCGCCTCGACGAAGTGGCCCGCGGCGTCCTCTGACGACTGCGGATACGAGGTCGTCAGGATCGCGACATCGCGGGCCACGATATGTCTACATCATCTCGATCTTGGAGCGCTTGCGGCGGCGGCGCGCAGCCTCGGACGCCTTCTTGCGGCGCTTCACCGAGGGCTTCATGTAGTGCCGGCGGCGCTTCAGCTCGCGAAGGATGCCCTCTGCGGCCATCTTCCGCTTGAGGTGCTTGATCGCCCGCTCGATGCCCTTGTCACCGACGGTGACCTCGAGCGGTTTGCACTGAATCGCTTCACTCGGCATGTCTCTCGCGCCTCAATTCCGACTAAATAGGGTGATTCGCCAGACGGAGCCGTGGGGGGTCCGTTTGGGGCGGCGGACTATGTCAAAAGGCGTTTGGCCTGGCAAGGCCCGTCTCCCCCGCCGCTCCCTCCAGGGGGCGGCCGCCAATTTGGACCGGCTTGCAAATAAGAATCCTTCTAACTAGAGTTCCGCCCGTGCCTGCAAGCTCCAGAAAAGGCGAGCGCGAGCGGCGGATGCTCGAGGGGCTGCGCGCCAGCGGTCTCAAGCTCACGCCGCAGCGGCTCGCGATCGTAAAAGAGCTCGCAGGGGACGTGACCCATCCGACGGCTCAGGAGCTGTTCGATCGGCTCTCGGCGACCCTCCCGACGACCAGCTTCGCCACCCTCTACAACACCCTCGGCACCTTGGCCGAGGCAGGTTTGTGTCAGTGTAAGAGCTTCGGTCCCGGCCCCGCCCGCTTCGATCCCAACACCGAAGCGCACCATCACGCAGTCTGCGATCGCTGCGGCTCCGTCGCCGATGTACCCATCGCTTCGGCGGCACAGCCGATCGCCGCGGTGGGTGACGGTTTCTCGGTCCGTGTGGTCGAACGCATCTACCGCGGCCTCTGCGCCTCGTGCCAAGGGGCCTCGTAAGCCCGAACAAGACTCGATAACGAAGACGTCATCGAAAGAGGCGTCGGCTTTTCGCACTCTGTAATAGGAGAAACCCAGTCATGCCGAAACCGCTCGTTGCTGGCAGCAAGACCCACGAGAACCTCAAGGCGGCGTTCGCCGGCGAGAGCCAAGCGAACCGCCGTTACCTCTATTTCGCAAAGATCGCGGACGTCGAAGGCCGCCCGGACGTTGCGGGCCTCTTCAAGGACACCGCGGACGGCGAGACCGGCCACGCGCACGGTCATCTCGACTATCTCCGTCAGGTCGGCGATCCGGCCACCGGTCTCGCGATCGGCACGACCGAGAAGAACCTCAAGGCGTCGGTCGCCGGCGAGACCCACGAGTACGAGACCATGTACCCGAGCATGGCGAAGGAAGCTCGGAACGAGGGTCACGACGACATCGCCGAATGGTTCGAGACGCTCGCCAAGGCCGAGAAGTCCCACGCGGGCCGCTTCGCCAAGGCGCTCGACTCGCTCGACTTCTGACGTTGAGCGAAGACTGTCAGGTCGTTCCATCCTGACAGATCTGTTGCTGTGGATTCACCCCCCCGACCCCCCTCACTCCGTGAGGGGGGAGTTAGCCCTGGAGAAGGCACCCCCCTCGCGGAGTGAGGGGGGACGGGGGGGTGAAATCACAGGGATCAACGTCACCAAGCACTCCCACGTTTGCCAGCCCGGAACCATGTCCAAGATTGCCCGCGCACCGAAGTCACCGCCCGCAACCGGGCCCTCGGATCCCAGGTACTTCGACGAGCGCGATCTCGAAGACGAGCTGCGGCGGACGTTTCAGATCTGTCACGAGTGCCGCATGTGCGTCGGCTATTGCGGCTCGTTCCCCGAGCTCTTTCGTCGCGTCGATCGCGACATCGAGAGCGGCCGGGCCGAGGGGGCAGAGCTGCTCGACGCAGCCGACTTCCGCGCGATCGCCGACGAGTGCTGGCAGTGCAAGCTCTGCTTCGTGAAATGCCCGTACACGAAGGACGACGGCGCGTACGAGCTCCTCGACTATCCGCGCCTCATGGCGCGCGAGAAGGCGTCTCGCGCCAAGCGCGAGGGCGTCGCCTGGGTCGACCGTTTGCTCGGTGAGCCGCACGTCGTCGGCGCGCTCGGCGGCGGCCCGGCCGCGCCGATGACCAACCTGGTCCACAAGAACCGTTTGGTTCGCAAGGTGCAGGAAAAGGTCACCGGGATCTCCAGCGAGTTTCCGATCCCGCCGATGGCCAAAGAGAGATTTTCGTCCTGGCACAAAAAGCGTGAGGCTCCCGCTACGGCGCCTGCCGACACGGTGGTGCTTTACGCGACCTGCTACGGCGAGCACAACGAGCCGAGCGTCCCGATGGCGGCGGTGCGCGTGCTCGAGCACAACGGGTTTCGTGTGCTTCGCCCCGGACAGCTATCGGACAAGGACTCGCCCCCGGCCCCGTCGTGCTGCGGGATGCCGAACCTCGACGGTGGCGACGTCGACGCGTTCATCGCGAAGGTAAAGCGCGAGGCAGCGCTCCTTTATCCGCAGGTGCAAAAGGGCTGGAAGGTCGTCGTCCCGGGCCCGACGTGCAGCTACACGATGAAGCACGAGTGGCCCGAGTACGTGCCGACGCCCGAGGTCGAGGCGGTGGCCGGAGCGACCTTCGATCTGATGCAGTTCTTGGTCGAGCTCGGTCGCGCAAAGAAGCTCGATCTCGAGTTCAAGCTCGGGCTCGGCACGGTCGCGTACCACGCCGCTTGTCACCTCCGCGCTCAAAAGATCGGCTACCCGGGGCAGCGCGTCCTCGCCAAGGTCCCCGACACCGAGGTGCGCATGATGGAGGAGTGCTCCGCCGTGGACGGAACGTGGGGCATGAAGGCCGAGCACTACGAGACCGGCAGGAAGTACGCCGCCAAGCTCTCGCGAGCGGCAGTCGATCTCGAGCCGGATCTCGTCATCACCGATTGCACGCTCTCCGCCTATCGGATCGAGCACGAGCGCGCGCTCGCCGGCGCCGAAGGCGTTCGAGTCGTCCACCCGATCGAGGCGCTCGCCGAAGCCTACGGCCTCGGTGAAGCTGCCGGCGCCAAAGGTATCGCCCCCTCCGGTTCGTGAGGTCGCCCATGCAGCCCGTTACGCGTGAAGAGATCCTCCCCATCGGCGAATACGAGAAGATCCGGCCGCATTTTCGCGCGCGGGTGATCGAGGCGAAGAAGGCGAGGCGCGTGTCGGTGTCCGACATCATCTCGGCCGTCTTCGAGAACCACGACTCGGTCCTGCTCCAGATCCAGGAGATGCTCCGCACCGAGCGGATCACGAGCGAGAGCGGGATCCTCCACGAGATCGAGACCTACAACGAGCTCGTTCCCGGTCCCCGGCAGCTCAAGTTGACGCTCTTCGTCGAGATCGCCGACCAGGCCGAGCGCGAGCGGATGCTCGAGGCGCTCGCCGGCCTCGAAGAGAAGGTCGTGCTCGACGTCGCAGGCGAGAGGTTCGTGGCGCACTCGAAAGAGCGCAAGACCGAGGGCTACACGCGCACCACGGCGGTCCACTACTTCACGTTCGACCTCTCGGAGTCCGCGACGCAGAAAATCCGCGGCGCCGCGCGCGGTGAAGCACCCGCTGTGAAGCTCGAGGTGACGCACCCCGCCCACTTGGTCAGCGCGACGCTCGGTGAGGCGACGCTCAAGTCTCTCGCCGAGGACCTCGCTTGAAACCGGAGGGCAAGGTGCGAGCGAGCGAGCACCGAGACCGAGGTAGGCACCGACTGACGGCGCAGCCGGAGGGAGCGGAATGATCGCCTACGAGCGGCCGGTCCGCTTCGAGGACGTCGACGCGGCGCGCATCGTCTTCTTCGGCCGGTATCTCTTTTACGCTCACGAAGCCATGGAGCACTTCTTCGCCGGTCTCGAAGGCGGCTACCCGCGCTTGATCCTCGTGCGCGGCGTTGGGCTACCGGCCGTCGACGTGAACGTGCAGTTCTCGGCGCCGGTGCGCTACGGAGAGGTGCTGTCGGTCGAGACGACCACCGCGCACCTGGGGAACAAGAGCGCGAAGCTCCGCTATCGCATGCGGCGCGTCTCTGACGGCGTCGTGGTGGCCGAGGTGCTCCACACCGTCGTGACGACGGATCTCGCAGCGATGCGATCGATCCCGATGCCCGCCGACGTGCGGGTGATCTTCGAGGCCCACCTGGAGCCGGCGTTGGGCTAGAAGCTCCCCGTGAGCTCACCCAGCCAAGCCGACCTCGACGCCGTTGCAGAGCGCGCCATCCTCGAAGTGAGCTCCGGCATGCGGCTCGGTCTCGGCACCGGCCGAGCTGCCGAGGCGTTCATTCGCCGTCTAGGAAAGGCCGTCGCATCGGGGCTCGAGGTGACGTGCGTTCCGACATCGGAGCGATCGGACGCGCTGGGCAGAGAGCTCGGGATCCGGATCGTCACGCTCGAGGACGTGACGTCGCTCGATGTCGCGTTCGACGGAGCGGATGAGGTCGCCCCGGACGCGTCGCTCGTCAAAGGGAAGGGCGGGGCGATGCTGCGCGAGCGCGTCGTTGCCAAGCTCGCGTCGCGTTTCGTCGTTCTCGTCACGCCCGACAAGCTCGTCAATCGGCTCGGCGAGAAGTGCCCGCTCCCCGTCGAGGTCGTGCCGTTCGCTCTTCCGGCCGTTCGTCGCTCCCTCGAGGCTTTCGGTAGCCCCGTCCTGCGAATGACCGGCAGCGCGGCCTACCGCACCGACAATGGCAATGCTGTCATCGACCTCGCCCCGTCGGGCGGTCGCTTCGCGAGCCCGCGTGAGGTAGACACCAAGGTTCGCACGTTGCCCGGCGTGGTCGACACCGGCTTCTTCTTCGACATGGCCTCGCTCGTCCTCGTCGGCGACGCGGGCAAGGTCCAAGAGATCAAGCCGGCGACTTGATCGTCCGCGCAACCCACTCGCGGTCGCGAGCGCGGGCGAGCGCTGTCTCCGGCGAGATCACGCCGGTGATCGTGAGCCGCACCAGCGCACCGTCCATCGTCTGCATCCCTTGGGCGCGCCCTGCCTGCATGACGTTCGGGATCTGGTAGGTCTTGCCGTCGCGGATGAGCGTGCCGAGCGCGCTCGATC
>JBGTSH010000298.1:0-13381 GCA_041940405.1 Polyangiaceae bacterium | reverse complement strand
GGGCACGGGCACGACTCGGGTGACGAAGGACGGGAAAGGGGTCGCGGGCTCGAGACCGGGAAACGAAGCACGTTGGACGGGCACGTCAGGCCTTGTCGGGAACGAGGGGCGTCTCGAAGCTCCTCGTAAGCTTCACGAGCATCGAGACAAGTCGGAGGAGGAGCTCTTTGCCGAGGCGGTGATCGGCGTCGGTGACGAGCTTCACCCGCAGGCAGGCGTCGAGCAGCGCGGCGGACTCGGTCGCCAATCCGCGAGCTGTTTGGTAGAAGCGGCGCTTGTCCGGTGGGGAAAGCTTGCCCGCGCCTTCGGCCACGTTGAGCACGATCGACAGGGCCGCTCGGCCGAGTTGGTCGGAGAAGTAGGCTCTGCCGCGCCGAAAGCCGCCAATGAGTCGCTCCGCGAAGACCAGAAAGTCGAGGGACAGCTTGTAGACGTCGAGACGCTCGTGATCGAATTCCATGCCCGATATGTCGACACGACGCGCGCGGAATTGCGTCGAGACTCGAAGAAAGTCAGGCGAGCCAGATTAGGATCGATGCGAGGTGGACGAACGCGAGGAAGTTCCGGGCCTTCTTTTCGTAGCGGGTGGCGATACGCCGAAAGCGCTTCAGCTTCTGGAAGAAATGCTCGATCAGGCAGCGGTCCTGGTAGAGGCGCTTGTCGATCTTGCGCGGCGACGATCGGGTCGGGTTGGAGGGAATGACCACCGTGCATCCTCTCTCCTCGAGCTCCGCGAGAAGCGACTGCGCATCGTACGCACGGTCGCCGAGGACGCTGGCGTTGTGAATGCAAGAGCAGAGCTCATGGGCTCGCTTCATCTCGTGCACCTGACCCTCGGAGAGCAGCAGCTTCAGCGGATTGCCGAGGCCATCGCAGAGCGCGTGAATCTTGGTGGAGAGGCCGCCTCGGGACCGCCCGATATCTTCCGACGCGCCCCCCCAGAAGCATCCTGGTGGGCGCGCACGATCGTGGCATCGACGACGAAGTGTTCGTCATCCCGGTCGGTGCTGAGCGCTTGGAAGATGGACGCCCAGACGCCCGAGATCGTCCATCGCCGAAAAACGCGTGTAGACCGACTGCCACGGCCCGTACGAAGTCGGCAGATCGCGCCAGGGCGCGCCTGTCCGCAGGATCCAAGGCCAACTTTTTCGGCGGGCTTATCCATGTCCGTCCCGCTTGCTTCGTTCCCCGCTCTCGGGTCCGCGACCCCTTCTCCGTGCCTGCTCTCCCCGAGTCGTGCCCGTGCCCGTGCCCGTGCCCGTGCCCGATTGCTTTGGGAGACTTCCCAGGTATGAAGACGCCCCCTAGTCGGCGCTTGGCACAGCCGCCCCTGAGCCTGCTCAGCTTGACGCAGAGCGCTGTTGGACTATGGTCCGCTCTCCGTTTTTCAGGAGTGTCTACCGATGCGTGACATCATCAAGCTCACGTGCGCAAACTGCAATCGTGCGAACTACCACACGACCAAGAACAAGCGCACGATGACCGAAAAGTTCGCGATCAAGAAGTTCTGCCCGGTGTGCCGGAAGCACTTCGAGCACAAGGAAGGCAAGATCTCGCGGGGTTGATCGCTTCGGCGATCACCTAGCCCTTTCGGCGTCGCATGCTGTTCGACTGGGTCAACGGACTCTTCTCGAACGACCTCGCCATCGATCTCGGTACGGCGACGACGCTCATCTACGTCCGCGGCAAGGGCATCGTGTCCTGCGAGCCGTCGGTCGTGGCCGTGCAGCGCGACACCCGGGGCAACAAAAAGGTCCTCGCCGTCGGGCGCGAGGCGAAGGAAATGCTGGGCCGCACGCCGCACAACATCCAGGCCGTGCGGCCTTTGCGTGACGGCGTCATCGCCGACTTCGAGATCACCGAGGCGATGCTTCGCTACTTCATCGCGCGCGCGTCGAACCGCCGCACGCTGGTGAAGCCGCGCATCGTCATCTGTGTGCCGTTCGGCATCACCGAGGTAGAAAAGCGCGCCGTGAAAGAGAGCGCGGAGAGCGCCGGCGCGCGTGAGGTGTACCTGATCGAAGAGCCCATGGCGGCCGCGATCGGCGCCGGCCTCCCGATCACCGAGGCGTCGGGCAACATGGTCGTCGACATCGGCGGCGGCACGACCGAGGTCGCAGTCATCTCCCTCGCCGGCATCGTCTATTCGCAGAGCGTCCGCGTCGCGGGCGACAAGATGGACGAGGCGATCATGGGGTACATCAAGCGCAAGTACAACATGGCCATCGGCGAGCAGACGGCCGAGCGCATCAAGATCTCGGTCGGCAACGCGCATCCGCTCGATCAGCCGCAGACGATGGAAGTGAAGGGCCGTGACATGGTCGCCGGCATCCCGAAGACGGTGGTCGTCGGCGCCGACGAAATCCGCGAAGCGCTGGCCGAGCCGATCCACGCGATCGTCGAGGCGGTGCTCGTCGCGCTCGAGCGCACGCCGCCCGAGCTCGCCGCCGACATCGTCGACAAGGGCGTCGTTCTCACCGGCGGCGGCGCGCTCCTCAAGAACCTCGACGTCCTGCTCCGCGAAGAGACGGGCCTCCCGGTCATGGTCTGCGACGACCCCATCAGCGCCGTCGTGCTCGGCAGCGGAAAAGCGCTCGAACACCTCGAGCTCTTGAAGGAAGTGACCCTGTCTTAAGGGTTTTTCGGCCGTTCGCCCTCGTGCCGAGGTCGGAATTTTTTGCGAATTCGCGGGAATAGCTGGGCTTTCTCGAGCATTCGCTAAAGCCGCGCGGCGGCACCTGCGCTAAGGAGGCGCTGCCGTGAATCTCAAGCGGTACCGCGACTACTTGATCGTCGTGCTCGCGCTGGCGGTGCCGTTCTGGTTCCTCCGCGCCAGCATGAAGGATCCGCGGCAGGCGACGGGTGCAGACCGCATCCTGATCGAGATCGCGACCCCGGTGCAGAGCGCCGTGGCTCAGCTCGCACGCGGCCTCTCGGGCCTGTGGGGCGACTACGTCTACTTGGTCGACGTAAAGAAGGACAACGCCGCCCTCGTGGCCCAGAACGCGCGCCTCCGCGAGCGCATCAGCGAGCTCGAAGGGCTCGAGGCCGAGAACCGCCGCCTCAAGCGGATGTTGGATCTCAAGAACGACACCGAGGGCGAGGTCGTCACCGCCGTCGTCATCGGCAAGAACACCAACGAGTTCTTCCGGGTCATCCGCGTCACCCTCGACCGGTCGAGCCCTGCGATCGGCCCCAACCTGGCCGTGCTGCATCCTGACGGTATCGTCGGCACGACCCAGAAGATCTCCGGCGACACCGTCGACGTGCGGCTCGTCGTCGACGCGGCCGAGGCTGTCGACGTCGTCGTTCAGCGCACCGGCGCGCGCGGCATCCTCCGCGGCACCGGCAACGAGAAGGAGTACTCCTGCCGCGTCCAGTACATGGAGCGCGTCGATGAGGTCGCGGTCGGCGACAAGCTGGTTACCAGCGGCGTCGGTCTGCGCTTCCCCAAGGGCGTCGACGTCTGCACCGTCAGCAAGGTCACCAAGCGCGACTTCGGCATCTACCAAGAGATCGCGTGCACGCCGACCGTCGATTTTTCCCGCCTCGAAGAGGTGGTGATCGTCCTCGGCGGCAAGCCCGAGGCGGTCGCGACCCCGGAGCCGAAGCAAGGGGGAGGGCGGTAAGGTGCGCAACACCGCCTTCCTCCTCCTGGGCGTCGCTCTGCTCATCATCCAGAGCTCGCTCTATCGAGTCATCGATCTCGTTCACCACGCGGGCGCGACGCCGAGCCTGCTCCTTCCGCTGGTCGTCTTCATGGGCGTCCACGAGTATTCGATCGCTCGCGGCGTCGCCCTCTCGTTCATCCTCGGCTACCTGCTCGACCTCTTCGCGGCGGCGCCGATCGGCCTCTTCACGCTGATCAGCGTCACGACCTTCTCGATGGCGCGCATCGCCGGCGTCCGCCTGGCGGCGCAGACGCTGCTGACCAAGGTAGCGCTCGCGTTCGTCTTCGCGCTCCTCGAGAGCATCCTGCTCGTCGTTCTGACGGCGATCCTCGGCGGCGATCCGTACCGCGCGCGTGCCCTCGCGGTCCTCGTCCCCGCACACGCCATCCTGACGGCCGCGTTTGCTCCGCTCGTTTTTCGTCTGGCCGAGCGCGTTCACGTAGCCACGGTCGCCTCGCCCACGCCGCCGGAGGGTGGGCGGTGAGCTGGTTCGTCCAGCGGTCGGACACGACCGAGTTCCGGCGGCGCTTCCGCTGGATCGCGCTCTTCTTCACGCTCGCGTTCTTGGGGATCCTGGGCCGGCTCTTCCAGCTGCAGATCCTCGAGCACGAGGAGAACCACGCGATCGCGGTCGAGAACATCGTCCGGCACGTCTCCTTGGCGACGACGCGCGGCGTGATCCGCGATCGCAACGACAAGGTCCTCGCCGGCAGCCGGCCTTCGTACAACCTCTACGTCGTCCCCAAGTTCCTCGACATGACGACGACGTGGCCGAAGCTCGCCGAGTACGTCGGCCTCCAGCAAGAGGAGCGGATGAAGGCCGAGGAGCGGCTACGCACGATCCTCGCCGACAAGGAGAGCCCGAAGAAGGAGCAGCAGATCCTCCTCAAAGAGGACATCACGCGCGACGCCGTGGCGATCCTCACGACGCACGCCTCCGACCTCAGGGGCGTGAGCGTCGTGCCGGTTCCCGTGCGGTTCTATCCGCACGGCGAGGTGGGAGCGCACGTCGTCGGCTACATGGCCGAGGTCTCGGCAGAGACGTTGCCGACGCTCCGCGGCGCCGGTTACGTCGAAGGCGACCGGTTGGGCGTCACGGGCGCAGAGCGCGCTTGGGAGAGCTACCTCCGTGGGACGCGCGGCCGTGAGAAGGTGCTCGTCGACGCGCGTGGCCGCAAGCGCGAGGCGCCGGGCATCATCGAGGACGACGACAGGCGCGTCGAGCCGGTTCCGGGCCGCGACCTCAAGCTCACGCTCGACGCCGATCTGCAGGTCGCGATCGACAAGGCGTTCCGCGGCGAGCTCGCCGGCGGCGTCGCCGTCGTTGAAGTGAAGACCGGCCGCATCCTCGGTCTCTACTCGAAGCCGGGCTTCGATCCGAACGCGCTCTCCGGCGGCCACGGAAAGGCGGTGATCCGGGAGACGTTCCGCCAGCTCTACGCCGATCCTCTCAAACCAGCGGTCGACAAGACCGTCAGCGGCTCGTACCCACCGGGCTCGACCTTCAAGCCGTTCACCGCGCTCGCGGGCCTCGAGAAGGGGCTCATCGATCCGCGCGCCGGCATCCAGTGCCGCGGCTTCACGCAGTTCGGCCGCAAGATGTACGGCTGCACCCACGTGCATGGAGCCACCGATCTCCACAAGGCGCTCGGCGAGAGCTGCAACGTGTACTTCTGGAACCTGGTCACGCAGAACCAGGTCGGTATGGACCTCATCGCCGAAATGGCCCAGCGCTTCGGCTTCGGCCAGAAGACGGGCCTCGGCATCAACGCCGAAGCGTCGGGCCGCATGCCGACGCGCGCATGGATGACCTACCGCAACAAGGGCAGGTACCTCCAAGGCTTCGCCCTCAACGCCGCCATCGGTCAAGGCGCGACGACGGTGACCGTGCTCCAGCTCGCGCTGGCGTACGCGGCGCTCGCGAACGGCGGAACGCTCTACCAGCCGCAGCTCGTACGCGCTGTCGAGACGTCGAACGGCACCGTGGTGCAGGAGTTCTCGCCGCGCGTCCGGCGGCAGGTGGGCCTCGATCCCGAGAACGTCAAGCTCGTGCACAAGGCGCTCATCGCCGGCGTGCAGGAGGAGGGCGGCACCGCCTTCAAGGCGCGGATCGAGGGCGTCGACATGGCCGGCAAGACAGGCACCGCGCAGGTCGGTCACAAGCTCGTCCGCGGCGTCGAGGCCGAGAGGGTCTGGTACTTCAACCGCGACCACGCATGGTTCGCCGGCTACGCGCCGTCGAACGCACCCGAGGTGGCGATCGTCGTCCTGGTCGAGCACGGCGGCGCAGGCGGCAAGCACGCCGCGCCGATCGCGTTCCAGGTCATCCGCGCCTACGGCGAGATCATGGCCAAGCGGGCGGGCAAGAGCGGCGCGGATCCGCGCGCCTCGTCCGACCGCCGCGGCGATGCACCTCGCCAGAACGGGCCCAGGCCGCGAGGCAACTGATGCGCGACCAAGACTCGCTCAGCGCGCGGTTCGATTGGCCGCTCTTCATCGGTGCGGTTCTGATCGCCGTTCTCGGCGTGGTCAACCTGTACAGCGCGACGAGCGTCTTCCAAGGCGCGGTCGCCGAGCGCTACATCAGCCAGCTCTACTGGCTGCTCGGCGCCGGGGTCGTCGGCGCCGTCATCTGCGCGTTCGACTACCGGCACGTCGAACGGTACGGCTACATCATCTACGGAATCGGCATCTTCGCGTTGGTCATCGTGCTGATTTTGGCGCGTGACGTGCGAGGGTCGAGCCGATGGATCGAGTTCGGCAGCTTCAAGTTCCAGCCCAGCGAGTTCACCAAGCTCGGTCTCATCGTCGCGCTCGCGAAGTACCTGCACGACGATCCGCGTAACGAGGGCCGCTCCCTGAAGGACCTGTTGATTCCGGCGGCGATCACCGTCGTCCCGTTCGTGCTGATCGCCCGGCAGCCCGATCTCGGCACCGCCACGATCCACTTGTTCATCTTCTTGACGATCGCTGCAATGACGAAGGTGCGCACGCGCAGCGCGCTCCTCTTCGTCGCCACGTCGGTCGGGTCCCTCTACTTCGCCTACCACAACATCCTTTACGACTATCAGCGCGACCGCGTGGACGTGTTCCTGAACCCCGAGGCCGACCTCCTCGGGCGAGGCTGGCACGCCCACCACGCTCGTGTCGCCATCGGCAACGGCGGGGTCTTGGGCAACGGCTACCTGCAAGGGATGCAGAACCAGTTCTTGTTCCTGCCCGACCAGTCGACCGACTTCCCTTTCCCGGTCTTTGCCGAGGAGTGGGGCTTCCTCGGCAGCGTGGTACTCGTCGCGCTTTACCTGTTCGTCTGCTTGTGGGGCATCCGGATCGCGTCACAGGCGCGCGACCGCTTTGGCGCCGTGCTCTCCGTCGGCATCACCGCGATGTTCTTCTGGCACGCCATCGTGAACATCTCGATGACCTGCGGCCTGATGCCCGTCGTCGGCGTCACGCTGCCGCTCTTTTCGTACGGAGGGAGCAGCGTGTCGAACAACATGCTGGGGCTCGCGCTCCTGATGAGCGTGTCACTCCGGCGAAACGTCGTCAGACCCGAGCGGCTCTAGGCCGCAGGAGAGCTCGCTAGAGAACCGTCGCCGCGAACGAGTGCCAGCGCGCGCTCGTCTGCGACAGGACGAGCGAGCCGATCGAGCCGGCTAGGAGGAGGCCGGCGAGCCCGCGCGTGATCGGGCCCTCGCTCTCGCTCGAGGTGCCGCCCCACGCCAAGCCGAGCGCGAGGCCTGCGAGGAGGCCGCCGAGGTGCGCGGCGTTGTTGACCGCGATGCCCACGTTCGAAGCGTTCACGGCGAAGCCGAACACGAACGTGTAGAAGATGCCCTGAACGGCAAATGGCTTCCACCGCGGGTCACGGCGCCGGACGAGGACGCCGACGATCAGACCGATGATGCCCATGATGCCGGCGCTCGCGCCCGCGGTGATGCCTCCGTCGTTTCCGACGGCCACGCTCACCGCGAGCGTCAGGGTGAAGCCGGCGACGCTGGTGACGACGAACGAGGTCAGCGTCCGCGCCGAACCGACGAGGTGCTCGGCCGTTCGCGCGAGCCAGACGAACGCCATCATGTTGAGCACGAAGTGAAGGATCCCGAAGTGGACGAACCCGGCGCTGAGGAGGCGCCACGGCTCGGCCATCCATGCCTCCGGCGCGTACTCGAGCGCGCCGACGCGGATGGCGTCCGCTCGCGAGCTCGAGCCCAGGAGCGCCGGCATCTTGCCGCTCTTGAGCGCCAGGGCGATCTGGAACGAAAAGACGATCGCGCAGAGCCCGCCGATGAGGAAGACGGCAGGTCCGTTTCGGGGCTGCGCCTCGGGGGCGGGGCGGTACGCGATGACCCCAGGCGGCTTCGAGCCGGCCGCCTTGGCGCCGAGCGGCGAGCCACATCGAATACAAGTCGCGAATCCCTCGTCATTGAGGGCACCACAGGGGCATCGGACCTCGCGCGCTGCCGGCATGGCCCGACTATGGCACGGATGGCCCTCCCGGCCCGCCTTGGCGGCCGTAAGGTGCCTTGGCGTCGCGCGTTCCCATCCATGTGACCGCGCTGGCGATCGCCCCTGACTGGCAGCGTCCCTCCCTGGCTCCCCCCCTGGGATGGGCGGCCCTTTTGCCGCGGATGGTGCATCGGGCCTTTGAGGGGGGTATCGTCCGCCCCGTGGCGGTGGCGCGGATGGAGCCGGCCCTGGAGCGCGAGCTCTGCGAGCGAGCGCGGGCGGGAGACCGCGCGGCGCTGGGGAAGATTCTGCGCACCTATGGCCCCGCCCTGTACCGGTCGGTGCTGCTACCCCGGCTCGGGAGCGAGGCGATCGCGCAGGACGCCCTGGCCGAGACGTACGCCCGTGTGGTCGAACGGTTCGAGCAGTACACGTGGCAGGAGTGCGGCATCTATCCCTGGCTGCGCGTCGTGGCGATGCGCATCGCCCTCGACATCCTTCGCGCCCGAAAGCGTGAAACGCTCTTCGAGCCCGAAGATCTGGCCCGTGAGATCGATCGAGCCGAGAAAAACTCGGGCTCGTCCCCTGACGCCGAAGTGCTCGAGGCGCGCGATCTCGAGGCGGCGCGTGGCAAGGTGGATGCGGCGCTCAAGCAGCTAAACCCCCGCTACGAGCGGGCGATTCGCCTCCGTGTGCTGGAAGAGCGCCCTCGCGAAGAGGTCGCCAAGGAGCTCGGCGTGACCGTGGCGACGTTCGACGTGGTTTTGCATCGAGCGCTGACGTCGCTCAAGAAAGTGATCGCGAAGATGGATGGCCGAATGGAAAAGGAGGCGTCATGAAAGACGACGACGACCTTCCGGAGAGCTCGCCGTCCCCCGATGAGCGGCGGGGCGCCGACGACCGGCGCCATGCGGTCGAGCGCGGGACCGATCCCGTCGCGGAGCTCCTCGCAGCGGCGATCCGGCCGACCGATCTCTCCGACGACGTCCACGAGCAGATCCTCGCTCGCGCCCTCGGTGGCGTGCTCGAAGAGGCCGAGGCGCCCGAGCCAGAGGCCACGGCTCCCGAAATTCGAGCTGCCGAGACGCTGCGGCGCGCGCTCGAGGCGCCGCCTGCCGAGCGCGAGGTGCACGAGCTCGGCGCCCTCGCGTCGGCGCTGCGCGCGGCTCACGATCCTCGGCCCATCACCGAGATCCGGAACGAAGCTCTCCTTCGCCCGGCGCTGCGGTCGAGCGGGCGCGTCGGCTCGCGCGCGCTCTACGCGGCCGCGGCGGGCGTGCTCGCCCTGGCGGCCAGCATGATGCTCTATCTCAATCCCGCGAAGGATGCCGGGCCGCCTCCCAGCGCCTCGCTGCCGGTGAATCACCTGCCCGAGGGCATGGTGGAGGCGCGCTCGACGGCGCCGCTCTTCACCGTCGACGACTTCCCGCAGGGCGGGGGCAAGACGAGCGAGCGAGCCGACCGAATCGCCGGAGCGCGCTCTTCCGACCTCCGAAACAACCGCTACGTCGCATGGGGAGTGGAGTGAGATGAACCGCCCGCGCGCACAGCTCGTCGTCGACCGTCGCGGAGCCCTGGTGCTCGCCGCGTCGATCGTCGCGTCGCTGACGCTGCTGTTCGCGGCGGGCACCTCGGGCTGCCAAGCCGAGCGCGAGCCGACCCCTTCGGCGAGCGCCGCCCCGAGCGGCGGCCGGGTCGCCGTCGACACCAAGCTCGTCGCCTTCCTCCAGAAGGCGCGCGCCGCAAACCACGCTGCCGACCTCGCGATCGCCAAGGGCGACCGGCGAGGCGCCATCCAGCAGCTCCTTCGCGTGACCGAGGGGCCCCGGCCTCAGCTCACCCCCGAGGTGGTCGAGGTGCTCGCCGACGCCCACGCCCGTCTCGCGGAGCTGTGGAGCGAAGAAGGAGAGTTCGCCGAGGCCTCGCGCGAGGTGGACGACGGCCTGGAGCTTGCCACGGAAGTGACGCTCTTCCGCGCCAACCTCTTCATGGCACGCGGAATCGTCGAAGAGCGCCGGATGAAGGCGCTCGAAGCCAAGGGCGATGAAAAGGGTGCTGCGGCGGCGAGAGACGCGGCGCTTCAGGCGCTCGATACGGCGATGACGCTGCAAGAGCGTGTCATCGACCAGGCCCTGGCACCCGAACCTCTGGAGTAGGGCTCTCGAGTAAAAAAGCTCGCGCTTTGGGTGGCCCCGCGGGGGATCGCCCGGCTACTCTCACGAGCGAGGATGGCACGCCAGATCCGGCTCGTCCCCGGCGTCGACTACAGGAAGCTCCCGCTCACCCCGGCCGAGGGGAACGTCTATTCGAAGATCGACGGCAAGGCGACGGACGAGGACATCGTGCGCCTTACGGGCTTTCACGCCGACACCGTCGCCAAGGCGCTCGAACGTCTGGTGCAGCTCGGCGCGGCCGAGATCGTCGACAAGGCGAAGCTCGAGAAGGATCAAGTCGACAAGAACACGAAGGTCGCCGCGCAGCTCGCCTTCGGCGGCGGGCTCGGGAAATCCGGCGACTTCGACGAGAAGCTCCTCGAGGAAGAGGTCGACCTCGAGCTCGAGAAGAAGAAGCAGATCCTCGATGCGTTCGCGCGCCTCGAGAAGCTCTCGTTCTACGAGCTCTTGGGTCTGCACCAGCTCGTCGATCGCAAAGAGGTCAAGGCCGCCTACTACGCGATCGCGCCCGAGTTTCACCCGGACAAGTTCTTCAAACGGAGCCTCGGCTCCTACAAGGCGAAGATCGAAGCGATCTTTGCTCGGGTGACCCTCGCGCACGACACGCTCACCTCGAAAGAGAAGCGGGCCGCGTACGACGAATATCTCAAGACGTTCGAGCAGAACCGCAAGGCGAGCGAGATCCTCGCGCAGTCGCAGAACGCCATTGCCCAAGCGCAGGCGCAGATCGAAAAGCAGGCGCGCGCCGCTGCGAACGCCAGCGAAGAGGCGAAGCGACAGCAGGACCTCAACGACCGCAAGCGGGCCCTCGCGCAGAAGCTCGGCGGGGCGCGCTTCCGGCAGGGGAGCAAGCCCGCGATCGACGACAAGCCCTCGATTCCTCCGATGGATCCGAAGGCAGCCGCCGAGGCGCTTCGCGTCCGCTACGAGTACGCCAAGCAAGAGGCCTTGAGGTCGCAGATCGAGCACTACGTCGCTTCGGGCCGGCGCGCGATCGCGGCGGCCGAGTGGGCCGCGGCAGCCAACTACTTCAAGATCGCCGCGTCGATCGCCCCCAACGACGACAACGTGCAGCGCGAAGCCGCCGAGGTGCAGTCCCTGGCAGCCACCGCGCTGGCAGACAACTTCGCGCGGCAGGGTGACTTCGAGCTCCAGCAGGAGCGCTGGATGGAAGCCGCGGTCAGCTTCTCGAAGGCGGCCCAGGGCCGGCCGGAAGACGCGAAGATCCACGAGCGAGCCGCGTTCGCGACGTTCCGAAGCGGCAACAACCCGCGGCGCGCCGTCGAGCTGGCGCGCCGAGCGGTCGAGCTGGCTCCGAAGCAGTCACAGATGCGCATCACGCTCGCGTACGCCTTCATGTCCGCGGGCTTCGAGTCGAGCGCGCACGCAGAGCTGGACCGTGCGCTCGAGATCGCCGGCAAGGACGACAAGGCGATCGCGCTCGTCAACGCCGCGCGCGAAGCCGTCAAGCAGTACATGGTGCAGCTCTTCGAGCACGAGAAGGCGCAGCAGCAACAGCAGACGGCGCGCGCGGCGAGCGGTCAGCACCCCGCCACTCCGCTCGCGGCAGCAGGCGAGCCTCCGATGTCGAACCGCGGCTCGATGCCGAGCCCGGCTCCTCGACAGCCGCTCCCGAGCTACTCCTCGCACCCGCAGGCGGCGCAACCCGGCGGGCCGCAGCAGCAGGCCTACCCGCAGCCGTCGGCGTACCCGCAGCCGGGCACTCCGCAGCCGGGCTACCCGCAGCCGGGCTACCCGCAGCAGGGCTACCCGCAGCAGGGCTACCCGCAGCAATCGCAGTCGGGTTATTCGCAGCCGGCGTTCCCACAGCAGGGCTACGCGCAGCATCAGCCTTCGCCGTCGGCGTACCCGCAGCAGGGGTACGGGCAGCACGCGCCATCCGCATACCCGCAAGCCGGCTACCCGCAGCAGGGTCATCCGCAGCAGGGTCAATCGCAGTACCCGCAGCACGGTCAGCCCCCGGGCGCGTATCCGGTCCACGGCGCATCGCAGCCGCCGTCCTACGATCCGCGGCAGTCGCAGCCGGGCTTTCCTCCTTACGGCGCCTCTCAACCGCCGCCGAACTACCCGCAGCAGGGGCATCCGCAGCAGGGTCATCCGCAGCAGGGTCATCCGCAGCAGGGTCACCCGCAGCAGGGTCATCCGCAGCAGGGTCAGCCGCAGGGGCACGGCTACGCGCCGTCGGGTCGACCGCCGCAGCCGTCGTTCCCGCCGCAGATCTCCTACATGCCGAGCGACCAGACCCCGCTCATGCCGCCCGTCGATCCGAGCGTTCACAGCCGGCCCACGCCGCCGCAGCCGATGCCGCGCGTCGACGGCAGCGGCTCGGCGCCGCCGCCTCCGGAACGGAAGCTCTCGGGCGCCTACAGCGTCGTGAACCCGGCAGCGGCCGATCGGCGCCAGAAACGATAGCCAAAACACTCGCCCTGCACCCGAAACCCGTGGGATGCTTCGGGAGCCCAGGCCTGATGTCGGTCGGGGCGCTACCGGATCGAAGCCGGAGCTATGTTTCGTCCGTCCCCACAAAGGGGTCGGATCGCGGCACTGTCAGGACTGGAGCCAGATGGAACGCGTTCTTGGTATCGACCTAGGTACGACCAACACGTGCGTGGCGATCGTGGAAGACGGGGTGCCGACGGTCATCCCGAACCGGGGCGGGTACAAGACGACTCCTTCGATGGTGGCGATTACAGAGGCGGGTAAGCGCCTCGTCGGCCACATCGCGAAGCGTCAGGCCATCACCAACGCCGAGAACACGGTGTATGCGGCCAAGCGGTTAATCGGTCGCAAGTGGACGAGCCCACAGGTAAAAAACGCCGTCTCCACAGCGTCGTACAAGATCGTCGAGGGGCCGCACGGCGACGTCCGGATCGTCCTGCGTGACAAGACCTACAGCGTTCCAGAGATGAGCGCGATGATCCTCCAAGAGGTCAAGCTCTTCGCCGAGGACTACCTCAACGAGCCGGTCAACAAGGCGGTCATCACCGTCCCCGCGTACTTCAACGACAACCAGCGGCAAGCCACCAAGGACGCCGGCACGATCGCGGGCCTCGACGTCATCCGCAT
>JBGTSH010000297.1:0-13457 GCA_041940405.1 Polyangiaceae bacterium | reverse complement strand
ACGGGCTGGTGCGTCGGCCCGTCCTCACCCAGGTACACGCTGTCGTGCGTGTAAACGAAGATGCTCTGGATGTGCGAGAGCGCGGCGAGCCGGATCGACGGCCGCATGTAGTCGGCGAACACGAGGAACGTCGAGCCGAACGGGATGAACCCCTCGGTCATCGCGATGCCGTTCACGATGGCGCCCATCGCGTGCTCGCGGATGCCGAAGTGGATGTTGCGGCCCTCGAACGAGCCCTTCTTGATGGCCGGCGATCCCTCGATGAACGTCTTGGTCGACGGGTTCAGATCCGCCGAGCCTCCGACGAGGGACGGGACGAGCGCCGCGGCGCGCTGCTCGACGATGCCGGCCGAGACGCGCGTCGCCGCCTCTTTCTCGGGGGCGACGGCGCAGAGCTGCGCCAGGATGTCCTCGGGCACGGCGCGATCGGAGAGCTGATCCCAGAGCGCGGCCGCGTCCTTGTTGGACTTCGCGAGCGCGAGCATCTTCTTCTCCCACGCTTCGCGCGCGGCGCGGCCGTCCTTCGCGCGCTCTTCGAAGAGGCCGTGCACCTCTTTCGGGACCACGAAGGTCTGGTCCGCGGGCCAGCCGAGCTTTTCCTTGGTGCCCTTGACCTCGCCGGCGCCGAGCGGCTCGCCGTGCGCCTTGTGCGAGCCCTCTTTCGTCGGCGCGCCGATGCCGATCTTCGTCTTGGCGATGATGAGCTTGGGCTGGCCTTTGTGCGCCACGGCCTCGTCGAGCACCTTGTGGATCTGCGCGCGGTCGTGGCCGTCGATGTGCCACGTCTTCCAGCCGTACGACTCGTAGCGCTTGCCCACGTCCTCGCTGAAAGCGAGGCTCGTCTCGCCGTCGATCGTGATGTGGTTGTCGTCGTAGAAGAAGATGAGGTTGTCGAGGCCGAGGTGCCCCGCGATGCTCGACGCCTCGCCGCTGACACCCTCCATCAGATCGCCGTCGGAGCAGATGCCGAAGACGCGAGCGCCGACGAGGTCCGCGCCGATGCGCGCCTCACGCATCTTGAGGGCGAGCGCCATTCCGACCGCGTTCGAGATGCCTTGTCCTAGGGGCCCCGTCGTCGTCTCCACGCCGGGCGTGATGCCAAACTCCGGATGGCCCGGCGTCTTGGATCCCCACTGACGGAACGCTTTCAGATCGTCGAGGCTGAGGTCGTACCCCGAGAGGTGCAGCATCGCGTAGAGCAGCATCGACGCGTGCCCGCACGAGAGGACGAAGCGATCGCGATCCGGCCAGTTGGGCGCCTTGGGGTCGTAGCGCAGGTGGCGCGTCCAGATCTCGAACGCGATGTCGGCGAGCGCCATCGGCGTGCCCGGGTGTCCCGACTGCGCTTTCTCGACCGCGTCGACGGCGAGCAGGCGGATCGTAGCGACGGCCTTTTGCACGAGGGCACTATCGAGGGCTTGCATCGGGGTTCGGGATACAAGACCGAACGCCGCCTGCCAACGGGGCAGATGCGCCTGCCGGCGCTTAGATGTTCGCCGCGGCGCGCGCGCTCTGGCTTTCGACCGGCGGCGGCACCACCGAGGCAGCCGGGGGCTCGCCCAGAAACGCGGCCATGACGTCGTCGCCCGAGGGCGGCGGGATCTCGCGGTAGCCACGGCTCGCCGCGAGCGCGTTGAAGCGCCGCTGCATGAAGCCGGGAATCACGAGCGCATAAGTGCGCGCGAGGCGCGTCGGGTCGTCGAGCGTACGGAGCATCGCCTGGTAGGTGTCCTCGCCGTAGGTCGCGCGGAACGCGGCGGCCTGCTCGGGGCGCGCGACCCAGCTGATGACGCCGGCGCGATCGGCCTCGGGGTGAAATTGCACAGCCTCGATCCCGGGCCCGAGATCGAAGCCGAGCAGGCCCTGGCCCTTCGAGTAGCCGTCGCGGCTCTCTTGCGCGAGGAGGCCGCCGCCGAGCTCGAGGAGCCGATCCTTGTCGAGGTTCACCGCCTCCCAGTGGCGATGCTCGAACGCGAAGAGCCGATCCTTGAACGGCGCGAGCAGCGGATGCTGCCTGCCGTACGAGGTCGTGTAGATCGGCATCACGCCGAACTTGCGGCTGTCGCGCATCGTGACCTCGGCCACGCCGAGGCGGCGCACGAGGAGCTCGAACGTGTAGCAGACCCCGAAGAGCGACTTCTGCTCGTCGTCCGTGCGGCGCGCCTCGCCCACCATCCAGTCGAGGAACTTCGTGAAGTCGCTGAACCAGGGGTGGCCGTCGCCGTCGTAGGGCGAGCCGGGACCGCCGGAGCCCACGTAGAAATCCGAGTCGCGCGGGATCGGCGAGTTCGTGTCGCGCGGCGACACCTCGACGAGGCGGCACGGCAGCCCAGGGTTGTGACGGCGGACCCGATCGAAGAACGAGGTGATGATGCCGCGGAAGCAGCGCATCGCCTGGTTCTGGTGCCCGCTGTTCATATCGACGAGGCACACCTTCAGATCGCGATGACGCGAGAAGGCGCCTCCTCCGCTCTCGGGACCTTCAGGGTCGGCCGGATTGCCAGCGTGGTGGTCGCCTGGACCGGGGTCGGTAGCGGAGCCGAGGTAAGACATCTACGAAATGACCCGAGCGACAAGCACATACCACAGTTCGTCTTCGGCTGCTCGATTAGCCCCGAATGGTGCGCCGGCCCGTCGCCTCGACTAGCGTGCTGTCACCTTGCCGGCCCAGGGCAGCGCTCCTTCGGGTGGTAGCGGGCGGGGCGCGGCAGCGCTCGTCACCCTGGGCATCGTCGCCTCTCGACTCGCCGGGTTCGTGCGTCAGCGCGTCGTGGCGCACTATCTGGGCACCTCGGCGGCGGCCGATGCTGTCGCGGCGGCGTTCCGGATCGGGAATTTGACGCAGAATCTTCTGGGCGAAGGAACGCTGAGCGCATCCTTCATCCCAGTGTATGTGCGCCTGCGCCTACAGAGCGCGGGCATCGCCGGGCGGTTCGCGCGTGCCGCGCTCGGGGCGCTCATCACGATCGCGACGGTTCTGTCGCTCTTGGGGGTCGTCTTCGCCCCTGCCCTGGCCGGCATCCTGGCGCCCGGTTTCGAGGGCCCGACCGAGGCGCTGACAGCGGAGCTCTTGCGCGTGCTCTTCCCGATGACCGGCGTCCTCGTCCTCGGCGCTTGGGCGCTCGGCGTGCTGACGTCCCACCGGCACTTCCTCCTTCCGTATGCGGCTCCGGTCGTGTGGAGCGGCGCGCAGATCGCGGCGCTGGTGGTCGCGGGCAGCGCGCTGCATCTCGGCCCCGAAGCGATCGCCCGGAGCGTCGCCTGGGGAGCGCTCGGCGGCGCGGTGCTCCAGCTCGCGATCATGCTCCTGCCGGTGCGGCGTCTCCTCGACGGGCTCGCGCCGGTCCTCGACACGCGCGCCGAGGGCCTCAGCGAAGCGGCTCGCAACGTCCCCGGCGCGATCCTCGGGCGCGGCGTCATCCAGCTCTCGGGCCTCATCGACACGATGCTGGCGAGCCTCGTCGGTGCCGGCGCCGTCGCAACGCTGGGCTACGCACAGACGATCTACCTCCTACCGATGGCCGTCCTCGGGACGGGCGAGGCTGCCGCTGCGTTGCCCGAGATGGCCGAGCGCGCCGCGGGTGACGACAAGGCGAAGGCATCGATGCGTGACGCGCTCGGGCGATCGCTGTCGCGCGTGATGGCGCTCGGCCTTCCGGCGACCGCGGTGCTGCTCACCCTGTCGCTCGAGATCACGTCGCTCCTCTTTCGAGGCGGCAGCTTCGGGGCAAGCTCGGCCGACGACGTCGCGCGTGTCCTCGCGTTCTACGCCGCAGGGCTTCCAGCGAACGCCGCGTCGCGCGTCGTCTCGGCGACCTCGTTCGCGCTCGGCGACACGACGCGCCCGGCGCGGTTCGCCGTCGTGCGCGTCGTGGTCTCCACCGCGGTCGCGCTCGGGACGTATCGCGTCCTCGGCGTCGCGGGCATCGTCCTCGGCGCCGCGATCGCCGCGTGGGTCGAGCTCGCGCTCCTCGGAAGATACGTCGGTTCGAAGATCGGAGGGCTCGGCCTCGAGCACGTGCCGTTCTCACGTATCGCTGCGGTCGCTTTCGCGTCTGCTGGTGCGGGTTTGGGCGTGCGCTTCGCAGCTCGATCCTTGGAGGTTCACGGCATCGTGGCGTCGGCCCTCGTCGTCGCCGCTTCAGGCATCGCATTTGTCGTGTTGATTCAAGCGCTTCGAGTGGTTTCTCTGAGATCGATTCTACGTCCCCGTCGCTAGCGAATCGGGCCGCGCTTCCCACGGGCGCAAAGTTGGCCCGGTCTCGCTGCGTCATGCATGGGGACCGTCCATGGGAACGGGTTCGCGAGCTCTATCGTTTTTCGCGCTCACGCTCCTCGCGGCGACAGGCTGCAAGGGGGGAGGCGGGAAGGACGCACCACTGTCGAAGGCCGCGCTGGCCGAAGAGACAGACGAAGGGATTCCGAACGTCCCTGTACCGCCGGAGAACGGTCCCGCGCTCGCGCCCAAGGTCGCCGACGTACCGATCCTCGAGCGTCCGAAGAAAGACGCGCGCGTCATTGGAACGCTGCGCTTCGGGGGAGCTGTCGCTCGCGCGGACAAACCGTACAAGGCCACCAAGGAGTGCGAGGGCGGCTACTACCCCATACGCCCGCGCGGCTTCGTATGCGCGACGGCGGACGTGACGCTCGAGCCGACGGCGGTGACGACGGTCGACACGCAGAAGGCGCTGCCCTTCCGCCACGGCCTCGTCCGATCCGCGACACCGCTCTATGCGCGCATTCCGTCGCCCGGCGAGCAGAGCGACAACGAGCCCGACATCACCAAGCACCTGTCGCGCGTCGCGAAGGAGAAAGAGAAGAACCTTCGCGCCGGCGCCAACGACGTGCCGCTCGACGAGCGCGGCGTCGCGAGCGGGCCCGCGGTCATCGCCAAGAACGCCGACGGCGTCGGTGACGACGGCAAGCGCACCACCGCGACGTACTTCAAGCTGCCGGCGCCGAAGGCGCCGACCAACGCCGTGACCGAGCCCCTCGTCGCCGCAGTGCTCAGGCGCGGCAGCGGCGTCGCCCTCACCTCGCTCGTCGAGACCGAGGGCCCCGGTGGTCCCCGCACGTTCGCGACGACCCCGGACGGTCGCTACGTCGCCGTCGACCGCCTCGAGCCCGCGCTCGGCTCGTCATGGCACGGCGTCGACCTCACGAAGGAAAAGACGCTGCCGCTCGGCTTCGTCCTCCGCCACGAGGTCTGCCCGTACGAGCTGACGCGCGGCAAAGCCAAGCGCCTCGAGGACGAAGAGGTCGAGCGCCGCCACGTCGTGCACCTCTCCGGGAAGTTCCGCACCGTCGAGATCTTCCGCTACGAGGAGGCCGAGGACGGTCGCTGGTTCCGCGAGAAGGACCTCATCAAGGTCGTCAAGCGCTCCAAGTTCCCCGACTTCGTCCAAGAGGGCGTCAAGTGGGTCGACATCAGCCTCGCGCTGCAGACCATGACCCTCTACGAAGGACGAACGCCGATCTACGCCACGCTCATCTCGAGCGGCCACGACGTCGTCGGCGATCCCACGACCACCGCGTCGACGATGCAGGGCACCTTCAAGATCGAGCGCAAGGCCCTCGCCATGCACCTCGATCCGCGCGAGACCAACCAGGCTTACGACGTCTTCGACGCGCCGTGGGCCCTCGAGTTCGCCCCCGGCTTCACCATCCACGGCAGCTACTGGAGCGATCCTGCCGGCGAAGCGCGCATGTTCCACAACGTCGCGCTGACGCCGATCGACGCGCGGAGACTGTTCATGTGGGCCGGCCCCGAGGTTCCGGCCGGCTGGAAGTGGATCTCGCCCAACGACGGCGAGCAGATCACGATCCACGTCCGGAAGTAGTCCCAGCGAAGCGCGCGCACGCTGATGCGACCGAAGTCCCCCGGTGTGATCTAGACCCAGCCACTTCGGTCGCATCGACATCGGAGCTTGGTCGCCACGAGCGGAGACCACCCTCGTAAGTAGCTGATTCCGATCGTCGGCCCATCCAGCATGCGACCGAAGTCGGGTCGGCGTGCGAACGAGCTCGGCGGATGAAGAACACAACCCGGGCCTTCGGTCGCACCGGGCAACCCTGACCCTCGCTCCTGCCGTCAGCCGCGCGCGATCTTCGCCATCGTCTCGAACTCTTCGACGCTCAGCGTCTCGCCGCGCCGATCGAGGTCAATCCCTGCCTGCGCTGCGTGCGCGGCGAGCTCTTGGTTCGACCAGCCGAACACGCCGCGCCAGGCATTCCGCAAGGTCTTGCGGCGTTGGCCGAACGCGCCTTTGACGAGCGCACGGAGCGCGTCGTCTTCGGTCGCGAGGGCCTTTTCTCTCCGCGTCAGCACCACGACCGCCGAGTCGACCTCGGGCCGGGGGAAGAACGCGCCGGCCTTGGCGACGAGGAGGCGCTTCACCTCGAACGCGGCTTGCACGAAGACGGTGAGCGCGCCGTAGGCCTTGGTCGAGGGCGACGCGGCCAAGCGCTCGGCCACCTCGAGCTGCACCATGACCACGACGCGCGTGACGTGCTCGGCGAGCTCGACGCTTCGCTCGAGGAGGCGTCCGGTGACCAGGTACGGGAGGTTGCCGGCAATCGATCGCGGCTCGGGTCCCGATTGAAGGAGCGGGAGCCAATCGACGGCGAGGGCATCCCCTTCGACGATCGCGAGCTTGCCCGAAGCGATCGAGTCGGCGAGCTCCGCCTCGAGGATCGGAACGAGGTCGCGGTCCTTCTCGATCGCGACGACGCGCGCCGCGCGATCGAGGAGCGGCCTCGTGAGCGCGCCGGTGCCGGGACCGATCTCGAGGACGGTTCCTCCGCCCTCGGCCGCGGCCTCGGCGATGCGCTCGGCAGCGCGCGGATCGGTGAGGAAGTTCTGCCCGAACGCCTTCTTGGGCGCCAGGCCGCGCGCCTTGAGGAGCGAAGCGCTCATGCCTGCTCGGAAGCTCGTGCTTGCTCCGGCTCGCCAGCAGCCGTCGGCTCGACCTCTTCGCCGAGCGAGCGCTTGCCCGGACGGACGTGGCCCACGCGGACGCCGAGCTTCGAGAGCGTCGCCTCGGCCTTTCGCTGGGCGACGACGGCCCGAAAGCGGACGGCGTCGGCGACACGCGGTGCCCCGGCGTCGAGCGCGATCACGTCCGGCGGGCGAACGTCGTCCTCATCCTCGGCGCCGTCGCGGCTCGTCCAGGGCGGCGTGAGCGCGGGCTCGTAGTACGGCAGGGCCCACGACACGATCGTGCCCGACCTGCGAAGCCGGCCGATCACCGGACCGAGCTTTTCACTCGCGACCCCATCGGGTGCCCCGCCGAGCACGTGGACCAGGCTCGGCCGCGGCTTGACCTTCGCGATGGCGGAGAGGATCGAGAGCAGCGCCTCGGCCGTCGCCGCCTTGTCGCTCGTGGACTTCGGCGGCGAATCGATCCCGAAGCAGGCGAGGTAGCGCCGCAAGGTCGCGTCGCGCTCGGTTCGGCCCTCGGGCGCCTTCACCCGGAACGGCGCGCGGTGCCGCATCGCGTCCGCGCGCTGGGCGAGCTTGTCGAGATCGCCGCGGCGAACGTCGGCGAGCCCGCGATCGTCGAGGGGACGGAGGTGCTCGATCACGCGGACCGCTACGTCGAGCTCGTCGAGATCGCTGCGCGACTCGTCGAGCGTCGCGCCTGCGGTGAGGAGCGCGTGCAGTACCTTCTGTCCTTGGGCGAGCCCGCTGTCGGGTTGGATCGTGAGGCGCACGGTGTTCGCGTAGACGGCGAGGCCCACGCGATCGCCTCGACCGAGGTGCCGCGCGACGATGGCCGCTGCCTCGTCGATCAAGAAATCGAGCGGCGCGCGGCCGACGGGTCCCGCCCACAGCTCGACAGAAACATCGAGGACGACCCAGACGACGTCTCGCTCCTCGCGCTCGAACTCGCGAACGAGAAGCTTTCCTCGACGCGCCGTGGCGCGCCAGGCGATGCGCCGGAAGGGATCGCCGGGCTGATGGTCGCGGATCTCGCGCAGGCTGGTGCCGTCGCCACGCAGGCGGCCCGCGCGGCCGCTCGGCGCCATGAGCAAGCTGGGCCCGCCGCGGCCCGCATGGAGGTACGCCGAGAGCGGACGCGGCGCGACCTCGATCCCGTACGGGTTCGCAAAGGTGAGCGGCACCTCGAACATGCCGGGCGCGCCGCGCACCTCGAGCGCGAGCCCGTACACGCCGTGCTGCCCGACGCGGGGCGTGCCGACCTTCACCTTCACACGGAGGCGGCCGCCGGCGTCGACCTCACCCGCAGCGGGCTCGAGCGTCACGCGCAGGTTCGGCGACGAGAGAGCGCGAAGCTTTACGTAGCGCGCCGCCAGCGTGTCGCGGTTTCGCACCTCGGCCTCGATCTCGATCTCGCCGCCACGCAGCGTTCGCACGACGCGCCGGCTCTGGCTCCAGAGCATCTCGAAGCCGGCGGCGCGGATGCGGGCCACCGAGACGAGCGTGACGGCACGCGCGATGGCGACGGCCACGATGACGGCGCCGCCCCAACCGACGACGGCCGGCGAGCTCGCGAGCACGCCGACCGCGGCGACCGCCACCGCGGCGATCGCGAGGTGGGCGGCCGGGCGCGTCGGGTAGAGCTGCATTCCCGACGACCCCTCAGGCGGGGCGGGCCGCCCTGCGGTAACCGATGCGCTGGAGCGCTTCGTCGATGAGCGAGTCGCGCGCCTTGGCGTCGCCTTCCATCTCGGGCGTGAGGATGAGGCGGTGACCGAGGACCGAGTGGGCGACGCCCCGAACGTCGTCGGGCGTGACGAACGCGCGGCCGGCGAGGAGCGCTGCGCTCTTGGCCGCCTGGATGAGGCCGAGCGTCGCGCGCGGCGAGGCGCCGAGAACGATGCGCGGGTGCGAGCGCGTGAAGGTCGTGAGCGCGACCGCGTACTCGTAGAGATCGTCCTCGAGGTAGATGCGACGAGCGAGCCCTTGCAAGACGAGCAGATCGTTCACCGAGATGACCGGGTTCGACTTGGGCGGCGTCGCGTTGTGTGCGCGAACCATCGCCACCTCGTCCTTGTGGGACGGGTAGCCGATCATGATCCGAACGAGGAAGCGATCGATCTGCGCTTCGGGGAGCGGATACGTGCCCTCGAGATCGATGGGGTTCTGCGTCGCGAGGACCATGAACGGGCTCGGGAGCTCGAACCGATCGCCTTCGATCGTCACCTGTCGCTCCTGCATCGCCTCGAGGAGCGCCGATTGGGTCTTCGCGGGAGCGCGGTTGATCTCGTCGGCGAGAACGACGTTCGCGAAGATCGGTCCCGGGCGGAGGGTGAACGACGCGTCCTTCGGCGTGAGGACGTAGGTGCCTGTGATGTCGGCCGGCAGAAGGTCCGGCGTGAACTGGATGCGCCGCACGGTCGCCCCGAGCGCCGTCGAGAACGCTTTGACCAACGTGGTCTTCGCGACGCCGGGCACGCCCTCCAACAGCGCATGGCCCTGCGAGAGCAGCGTCGTCAGGAGGAGGTCCACGACCCGCGGGTTGCCGACGTAGACGCGCATCACCTCGCGCCGGATCATCTCGAGCCGCTCTCGGGCGGCGGATATTTCGTCGATTGTCGCGGGCTGCGTCGTCATGGGGTCGCTGGTACCGGAGTGAGCTTGTCTACCTCACAGACCGCTGGAGCGGAAGGACCGCGCGGGCGTGCTCCCCCTCTCCTTCAGGACGAGGGGGTCGGGGGGTGAGGTACGTGAGGCTCGGGGGAAGATACGGGGCCGACCGGCCCCTTCATTCGGGGAGGCTCGAGAGCGCCGCAGGCGGCGAGCACTTCGGCGACCACGCGGTGCGCCTCGTCAATCACCTCGCGCGATACCCGCGAGCTCGAGCCGGCGAGCACCGCCGCCTCGGCGCGTTGCATCTTCGCAACCACCTGTTCCAACCGGCCGACGAGCTCCGGCGGGACCTGCCCCGACTTGCGCACGGCCTTGAGCACGGCGTCCGCGCTGGGGTGCGCCTCGAGCTCGAAGCGCTGCGAGAGCGCTTCGAACAGCGCGCTCTTCAGCTCCAGAAGGACCAGGCTCTTCGGTGATGACGGCGCGGCCAGCATCGCAAAGCGACCGGCGACGCCGCCGCGCGCAACGAGAGGGACCGGACGCGCGTAGCGAGGCAACGGGCTCTTGTACGGACGACCCGAGGCGCGCCCGACCCAGACGGCGAGCGAGGCGACCGCGAGCGCGGCGAGGAGCGCGAGCATCCAGGTGGGCAGACCGATCTTCCGCGCTTCGGCGAGGTTGTCGGCGAGCGATCGAAGCGCGTCCTCGATATCGCGACCGAGCGATCGCTCGCCGCCGACCGACCCCTCTTGCTTGAACGAGTTGGTGACGATGAAGAGCCTTCCTTGCCCGCGATCGTTGTCGTTGGCGAGGTAACGAACGAGCCCTGCGCCGAACGCGCGGTTGCCCGGGTAGCGCAGCATCGAGTTGATGAGCGACGACGGGTCGCTCATCGCGAAGAGGCGGCCCTTGCCCACCTGGCCGGCGACCGCGACGATCGCGTCGACTCCGCCCGCGCAGCGCACCTTGAGCACAGGCGACAGATCGGGGTGAATCAGCGCGGTGGGATGATTGAGCACCAGCTGGCGAACGTTGCTCACGACGGGGTGAGGCGCGCCGATCTGCCCGCGCGCGACGTCGAGCCACGGCTCGGCGATCGGGAGGTGCTGGTTGTTACGCAGCGCGGCGAGAGGCCGAGCCGGCATCGTCACGCGTTCGATCTTGAACCGCCTCAGGAGGTCGTCCCCTCGCCCGAAATCGTCGAGGATTGCCACCCTTCCGCCGAGCTTCATGAACTCGGTTGCCTCGGCTGCGTCGAGCTCGTCGGTCGGGTGAACGACGAGCAGACCGTCCTCGGGCTTGAGCGCGGACCAATCCAACGTTGCTACGGGCTTGACCCGCTCGGCGCCTAGCTCAGTCTTCGCAATCTGGAAGAGCTCGGCACCACCCTCCCAGCCCGCATCCGCCACGTCGAACGCAGCTGCCTCGGCGCGGCGCGCCACCATGCTCGCGGCGGCGAACACCGGAAGAGCAATGGCGGAACTGAGCATGGCGCGGCGAGTCGTTCTCAAGGGCGGCCCATCTTACCCGGCCCTAGCTGGACTTGTGCGGCGCTGGTTGCTACGTTCACCGGGAATACGGGCTCAAGGTTTCCGGTCGCTAGTCCCGATCGGTTTGTCAAGGAGGGCTCGGTGCTTCCCCCGTTTATCATCGAGCAAATCAGGCGGCGCGAAGAGCGAGAGCGATCTCGCAAAGAACACCAGCCGCAGCTCGAGCTCCCCGTTGCGCCCGCCAAGCCGGCGAAGCGCCGGGTCGACGATGACGAGCCGGATCCCGATCGGGGCGTCATCATCGTGGACCTCGGCGGCTAGTTTCCTTCAAACCCCTGCGCGCGGGGGCCCGTTGATTCGTTCGACCCTGGCGCGCGCGGGGCCTCGTTCCTCCTTCGACCCTGCGCGCGGGGCCCCAACCCCACTTGCCGTGTCCTGGTGACCTTGTCGCTTGACCAGGGCGTCGTCGTGCCCTAGGGTGCCGCGCCTCCCGTGTCCCGGGAGCCTACGGAAACCCGAGAAGATCATGGCCGTCAGCATCCGCCTGGCCCGCATGGGCACCAACAAGACCCCGTTTTACCGAATCGTCGTCGCCGACGAGCGCAGCCCCCGCGGTGGGCGCTTCATCGAGCGCGTCGGCACGTGGGACCCTCGCCGGTCCGAGCTCCGGGTCGAGGGTGCCCGCATCCAGCACTGGCTGGGCCGTGGTGCCAAGCCTTCGCACACCTTGTCGCTCCTCTTGAAGAGCACCAAGGTCCTCGAGGCGGCACCCGCCCCCGCTCAGCCCCAAAAGGGCGAGCCGAAGAAGGGCTGACCGTGTCGGACGAAGGCCGGTCCGGCGGCGAAGGCCGCGGGGGTCGTTCATTCGGAGGCGGCGGCGGTGACCGCCGCGGCGGGCGCGGCGGTCGTTCACGCCACGGCGGTGGCGGACGCGGACCGGGCGGCGATCGCGACCGTGACGGCGATCGCACGCCCCTCACCCCTGCCGAGATGCAGCAGCTCACCCAGCTCGTGGGCGTGATCGCACGCGCGCTCGTCGACCAGCCGGATCAGGTCGTGGTCCGCGAATCGCAGGAGCGTTTCCCCCGCATCGAGCTTCAGGTCGCGCCCGAAGACATCGGAAAGGTCATCGGCAAAGACGGCCGGACCGCGCAGAGCATCCGGACGTTGCTTGCGGCGGCGAGCACGCGTGGCGGTCGCCGACCGCTGCTCGACATCGTCGACTGACGGGAGAGACCGAACGCTGCGCGTTCGCGTGAACGTGAACGTGCAGACGTGAACGTGCAGACGTGAACGTGCAGACGTGAACGTGCAGACGTGAACGTGCAGACGTGAACGTGCACGCATCCACGTTCATGATCTACGAGCCTGTGCACGAGCCCGAGCCCGAGTACGAGCCGGAGCACGCCGACGACAGCCGTGCACGCCGACGTCGCCGGGACGTTGAGACTCGATGGCTGGGTCTTCCCCGCTCAATGAGACCCCGCAAGACGTTGGCGCGCGATGGCCGCGCCATCCCCGCTCGACGAGACCCCGCAAGACGTTGGCGCGCGATGGCCGCGCCATCTCCGCTCGACGAGACCCTGCAGGACGTTGGCGCGCGATGGCCGCGCCATCCCCGCTCGACGAGACCTGCGAGGACGCTGGCGCGCGATGGCCGCGCCATCCCCGCTCGACGAGACCCCGCGAGGACGCTGGCGCGCGATGGCACAGCCATGACCTCCGGACGTCCTCCAGCGTCCCATCGAGCGCCGAAGGCACGCCCATCGAGCCCGAACGTCCCGCTGGGTCTCGTTCAACGGCGATGGCCACCCCATCCGCCGCCAACGTCGCGCGGGCTCGGCAAGCGCACCGGTTCGTGCCCGTCATCGTCGAAGAGGGACGTCCACGGGCTCGTACTCGGGCTCGGGCTCGTCCACGTAGGCCCTTGACGTCGATGCGTTCACGTCACCGCGACTCGTTGCCTCGTTCCCGTTCACGCGTTTCGTCGACGTGCCTCGGTCACTTGCTCGTTCACGTTCACGCGTTTCGTCGACGTGCCTCGTTCGCGTTCACGTCTTTCGTCGACGCGCCTCGTTCGCGTTCACGTTTGCACGCTTCCTCCCTTGGAAACCCGCCGGTGAAGCCTTACAAGCCCTTCCGCTAGACAGACGCCTAGTCATGACGCGCAGCCCGTGGTAACAGCGCGCCGCGCCGCCCGGCCCAATCCGGTCGGCCCGACCTTCCAGGAGCCAAACGAGAATTATGAGCGCAGGCAAGATCAGCCAGGTCATCGGACCCGTCGTCGACGTGGACTTCCCGCCTGGCCAGCTCCCCCGCATCCTGAATGCCCTCACTGTTTCGAACCCGAGCATCTCGGGCGAAGCCGACAACCTCGTGCTCGAGGTGGCGCAGCACCTGGGCGAGAGCTCGGT
>JBGTSH010000296.1:0-13471 GCA_041940405.1 Polyangiaceae bacterium | reverse complement strand
CCCGCCCCGTACCCGGGGATGACTCGCGCATCGTCGCGCAGGCGCTCGTGGAGGAGAGGGAGCGTCTCTTGCCGCTTCCCCAGCATCGCTTCGAAGTCGGCTATGCCCAACCGGTCGTCTCCGGAAAGACGCCCTACGTGCGCTTCGATCGCAATGACTACTCGATCCCGCACGCTCTCGTCCGCAAGCCGCTCACCCTTGTGGCCTCTGACACCCTCGTCAGGATCCTCGACGGTGACGCCGAGGTCGCTCGGCACGAGCGCTCTTGGGACATCGGCCGGCAGATCGAGGACGAGGTCCATCTCGCGGCGCTCGGTCGCGAAAAGCGCAAGGCGCGAGATCATCGCGGTCGCGATCGCCTGACCGCGTCGAGCCCTGCCGTGCGAGCGTTCCTCGTCGAGGTCTTGCGGCACGGCGGCCACCTCGGCGGCACGACGACGCGGCTTCTGCACTTGCTCGACCGCTATGGCGCGGCCGAGCTCGACGCCGCCGTCGCAGAGTCGCACACACGAGGCGCGTTCGCGGCGCAGTCCGTCGCCCACATCCTCGATCAGCGGGCCCGCGCTCGCGGCGTTCGCCCGGCCGTGCAAGTCGTGCTGCCTGACGATCCCCGCGTCCGCGATCTCGTCGTCACTCCGCACTCGCTGGACCGCTATGACCGGCTTTCCGCCGATTCGACAATCGAGCCGGAGGCAGGTCAATGAGCGCTCTCAACACGCGCCTCCGCGACCTCGGCCTGCTGGTCTCCGCTGCCGAGCTCGACGACCTCATCGCCATGGCCACCAAGAAGCGTTGGGGCCCTCAGCAACTCATCGAGCACATCGTTGCGGTCGAAGAGAAGGACCGCGCTCGCCGAGGGCTCGAGCGGCGTCGCGCGCGCAGTCGTCTCGAGCGCTTCAAGCCGATGGCTGACTTCGACTGGAATTGGCCGAAGAAGATCGACCGCACCCTCGTCGAATCCGCCGTGCGTCTCGACTTTATCGAGTCCGCCCGCAACGTCGTGCTCGTCGCGCCGCAGGGGCTCGGCAAGACCATGATCGCCCAGAACATTGCCCACCAGGCGATCCTCGGCGGCCATGGCGTCCTCTTCGTCTCGGCCGCGCAGCTCCTGCTCGATCTCGCCGCTCAGGAGTCGGCGCGCGCGCTCGAGCGACGATTGAAATACTACGCACGTTTCGGTCTGCTCATCCTCGACGAGATCGGATTCCTCGCGTTCGACAACCGCAACGCCGACCTCCTCTTTCAGGTCGTCAGCCGCCGCTACGAGAAGAAGAGCCTCGTCCTCACGACGAACCTCGCGTTTCGCGACTGGCCCACCATCTTCCCGAACGCCACCTGCGCCACCGCCCTCATCGATCGCGTCGTCCACCATGCCGACGTGATCGTCATCGAGGGGGAGAGCTCCCGTGCCCGTGAGGCTGAGATCGAGGCTAAGAGCCGCCGCTCGAAGAAGAAGAACAGTAACCCCTCCAGGGAGGGAGGCCCGAGACCCCTGGACCGGGTCCGCGCCACGGCGGCACGATCGGCGTTATGCCGAAGTCGTTCAAGGACTCGCGCCGCTGGAGCGTGATCGAAGCCGAAGCCGCGCTGAAAGCGTTGAGCAGCTCGGGGCTTTCACTGAGGGAATTCGCGAGACGCGAGGGCCTTGACCATCAACGGCTGCGCGCTTGGCGACAGAAGCTCGGCTCGGGCGCGCCGGTGCCCGCCAGTCCGGCATTCATCGAGATCTCGCGTCGGCCGAGCGAGCGCGTCGAGGTGCTCCTTCCGTCCGGCGTGATCTTGCGCATCGTCGAGAGCATCGACACCACCGCGCTACGGCGAATCGCTGCCGCGTTCGCGGACGACAAGCGGTGCTGAGCCTGCCGCCGAGCGTTCGACTGCACTTCGCAACGCAGCCGGTCGACGGGCGCAAGGGCGTCGACAGCCTGATGGTGATCGTGCGCGACGTCTTCGGCCACGATCCATTCGAGGGCCACCTCTTCGTCTTCTTCTCGAAGCGATGCGACCGCGTGCGCATCGTCTATTGGGATCGCGACGGATTCGCCATGTGGTGGAAGCGTTTGGAGCGCGGTCGATACAAGGCGACATTTGCGGAGGATGGTCGGCTCGCGGCGTCGGCCATCGAGGCGGCCGAGCTCGGGCTGATCATTCAGGGGCTCGATCTTCGGGGTGCTCGCAGGCGTCCGCGATGGCAGCCGCGGCCGACGAAGTCGCCGCCGGGACTTTCTCCGCCGCCAGCTTGAATCCATCGCGAGCTCGTCCGTCTGACTGCACGGACGATGAGCGGCGCGACTTCCTCTCCGAAGCCGGCGATCACTTCGCCCTACGCGCCCGATCTCGAGAGGGTGCGCGCTTGGCTGGAGAAGAAGATCGCCGCCGCGCTTTTCGTCGAGATCGTCGCCGCGATCCTGGCGCTCCTCGGTCGAATGCGCGACATCAATCTGGAGCTCGCCCGCAAGGTGGCCCACATGCAGCGTCGTCGGTCCGTCCGAGACGCTCGAGCGACTCCAGCGCCAGCTCGTCTTGCCGCTCTTCGACGCGCCGGTCGTAAAGCCCAAGCGCGGGCCACGGTCGACCGATCGCGGCGACCATCCTGGGCGCGGTGAAATGCCGGCCCACCTGCGCCGTGTCGAACGCAAGAACGAGCTTCCGGCTGAGAAGCGCAAATGCCCCCGCTGCGGCGCCGAGATGCACCCCCTCTGCTTCTCGGAGAGGTGTGAGTATCTCGACGTCGTCCCGGCAGAGTTCATCGTCGTGCAGCCCAAGGACGAGACGATTCGGTGTCCGAATGACGGCGTCACCGTCAGCGCCGGGCCAGCACCGAGGATCGTCGAGGGCGGCAAGCTGGGCGATACGCTCCTCGTCGAGGCTGTGTGCGACAAGTTCCTCGAGCACGTGCCGATCGAGCGGCAGGCGACGCGCTTCGCTCGGGCTGGTGTCGATGTGGCGCCGCAGACCCTCGGTCGCGGCGTGCTCGCTGCCATCGACGTGCTCGAGCCGGTCGCGATGGAGATCGAGGAGCGCACGCGCGGGCCTGGTGTCCTGGGAACCGACGCCTCGACGATTCCCATCCTCGATCCCGAGATGCCCACCGGCATCCGAAACGGCGCCATGTGGGTTTGGACGAATGCGCGCTGGGTGAGCTTCCTCTACAGCCCGAGCGGCGACTCCGACAGCGTGCGGCGCTTTCTCAAAGGCGATGTCGCTCGGATTGTGCAGTGCGACGGCACGAGTGTCACGTCGTTCATCGAGCGCGCCGGCGGCAAACGACCGGGCTGCTGGAGCCACGGACGCCGTCGCTTCGTCGAGGCCGCGCGGGCCGGAGACAAGATCGCACTCGACGGTCTTCGGCTCATCGCACCCATCTTCGCCGTCGAGCGCGAGTCCATGCTCGCAGGCGACTCCGCTAACGCGCGGCGTGAGCGGCGCGCCGCGACCACGCGCCGCTGCTCGACGAACTGAGAAAATGGGTCGACGACCAACTCGGCCGTGCGCCACCAAAGTCACCACTCGGCAAAGCACTCGGCTACCTCGACAGGCAATGGCATCGCCTTCTTCTCTTTCTCGACGACGGCAACGTCGAGGCCACGAACAATCGCCGTGAGCGCGAGCTGAGGCGCCTTGTTCTCGGCCGCAAAAACTGGCTCTTCACGTGGGGCGATGAGGGCGGTCATCGTACGGCGAAGATCCTCTCCGTGATCGCAACGGCGATCGCGCACGATGTGAATCCGCGCGCCTACCTCCATCTCGTCGTCCGACGCGTCGTCGATGGCTGGCCGCAGTCGCGCCTGCGCGACCTGCTGCCTGACCGCATGCTCGACGCTCATCCGGAGCTCTTCGTCGGCGACCACCTCGAGCTACCCACCCTCGGCGACGGGCTCAGTCCTGCGGGGGCGGGAGCTCCTTCGGAGCCTCCGGCGCTTCGCTGATGTCTTCGTTGATGGCTTCGCGGATCACCCGGTTGGTGAGCTCCTCGAGGCTGGCTTGGAGCTCCTCGGAAAGCGCCTTGAACTCGGGCCACAACGTGCGGTCGTGGAACGTCCGCGGCGCGCGAACCAATACCGTCGTGTGTCGCTGACCGCGTTCGCGGTAAGGCGTCAGTCCGTAGCGGCGACAGAGCGCGATGAAGAGCTTCCGCGACCACGGATCGTGAAGCCGATACGCGAGCACGACCTCCTGCTCGCGGCCCCGAAGCTCCTCGAGTCGCATCCGGATCCGCTCCGCCGCGCGGCGGGCGGCCTCGCGCTCACCGTCTACCGACGTGCCGGCGTACAGCGCCTCGAGCTTGCGAAGCTTCTCGATCAGGGTGCCTTCGATGAACACCCGCTGACGCTACTCGACCCGCCCTCCGGCTGCGATCGGGTCGCCGTCAAGTCACATCACGGCGGCGATGAGCGGGTGCCCCGGAGGGGTTACGCTTCGGCTTCGACCACGCTCCAGCGGCGGGAGGCCTTGAACGACTTCGGCATGACGCCGATCGTGCCGCCGTGGCGCGGACCAGGTCCAGAGGTCTCAGGCCTCCCTCCCTGGAGGGGTTACGCAGCAGGAGCTGGTTACGCAATTTGTCGAGACGCTCGCCGAGCAGAGCAGGCGTGCGAGTTGAGGGAAGTCGGGGCTCGTATCGAGCTACCTTGAAATATGACGATACTGTTGTGTTAGCAGGACGCCGGCGCGGTCACCACAACCTCGGCCGGCAGTTCGAGGCGATGCTGTTCTCTGGGCGCTTGGCCCTCCGGGAAGAAGACGTCGACAGCAAGTTGGTCTCCGCTCGACATGAGCACGACGTGCATCCCCGGCCGACCGCTGAGTCGGAGCGTACTGCTGCCAACATGACCTATTTGCCTCTCGCGCCGCGCAGCGGCATCGTCGTCACGGATACGAAAGCAGGCGTGGTCCTTGGAGCTGAGGAAGTACCACCGCGCACCGTCGCGAAGCATGACCGAGACGCGGGAGTCGACGCCGGGTGCGAGACGCTCGAGCCCGGAGCGCGGCGAGGATCTGCCCCGCGAATCTCGTTCGACGTAGCGAATGAGCGGCTCCAGCACGCGCAGAACCCAGACGTCGAGCTTCCGGGGAAGCCACCTCGGGAGCACGGTGCCGCGGGACGTTGGGAGCGCGGCGAAGAGTCCGAGCGTCGAGATCGCGACCTCACCTGCCGCGACCACGCCGTCATTGATGCTTAGCTCGGCGAACTTCACACGCCCCCACATCCCTTCGGCCACGGATCACCGAGAAACCACCATTTTTGCATGTTTGCCAGGCAGCGCGCCAGACAGGTGTCGCACTCCTGGCTCTGAAGCTGCGGGCTTGAACGGTAATCGCACGTCTCAGGAGCCTTGGACCTGCACTCACTGTGCTTTATCCCGCAGCGTCCGAGCTGGGCGCTCTTGCCACCCGCCCAAACGATCCCTGCCGCCGCTGCCGCTGCCGCTGCAAACTCCGCCGCGGGCACAAGCACCTGCGCGATGTTTCCCTCCGGATCGATGAAGTTGACGGGATCTCCTCTCACGTAGGCGTACAGGTTCACCCCACCATCGAATCGAATCGGGTCCTTCGCCGTCCACCGCCCAATCTCCGGATCATAATCCCGCGCCCCAAACCGCACGAGCCCGGTATCCGGGTCATAGAACCCACCCGCAAATCGAAACGGTTGGAAGTGCGCGTTAAAGCCAGGCGCGAAGCTCTGGGAAACGATCCGGCCCCAGCTGTCGTAGTCAAAGCGCTGCACGACCTGACCCGTAGCCTGGTTCACCACGAGCCGCACGCTGCCCAGGTGGTCCTTCAGTAGCCGGTACGTCGCCGTCGCAGTGACGATCTGATCGGGAACGTTCACACCCGTACCGTAGACATACCGGGCGACGACGCTGTCGTTCCCATCGAGCTCGGCGACGGGCTGCAGCTGGGACCGCCATAGCCACTTCTTGGTGACGGTGCCCTGGACCATCTTGCCGACGCGCCGCCCCATCCCGTCGACGAGGTATTCGATGTGGCCGACATTCGCATCCACGCTCGTGAGGTTGCCGAGCGCGTCGTACGTGTACTTCGTCACGTCGCCAAGGAGGACGTTCTCCTTCCTCGCCAGCTCGCCGTTCGGCGTCCACTCGAAGGTGAGATCGCCGTAGCTCTGGATGCGATCCTGCTCGTCGAACGCGGCGGCGACGGCCGACCCGCCGGAGTTCGTGGACAGCGTGCGGTTGCCGTTGTCGTCGTATTCGTACTGCTCGAGGATGGCGTTGTTGACATCTCGCACGTACTCAAGGCGGCCCAGGGCGTCGTACTGATACTTGAACACGTTGGCAGCACCCTGAACCGTCTCCGTCTTCTCCAAAATGCGACCGATCCCGTCACGTAGGTCGTAGCTGAAGTCGAGATAGGGCGTTCCGGAGTAGGTCGCGGTCGTTTCGTCCAACTCCCCGTACGATAGCAGTTCTAGGTCGGGCAAGTAGTCGAAGGTCTCGACCACGTTGCCACTTGCTGCGGAGGTCACCCGCCCGTTCTGTTCATCGCGCTCGAGCGTGAGACCGCCCGCGCTGGTGAGCAGTGAATCGTTGTCGTAGCCGAAGGTCACGTTCCAACTGCCCTGGACCGTTTCAAGGGCCAGGCGCAGGTCGGAGTCGGGGTACATGTCGATGGTTGCATTGACGTCGCCAGCCCAATTGACTTGCTTGAGGAAGCGCCCGTCGTAGTCGTAGGCGAGCCCCACGCCATAGGGCCCGTCCAGGAACTGGAGGTGTCCGGTGAGCGGATCGTAAGTTCGGTCGAGGGCGCCGCCCGGAAAGGTCACCGTTTTTAGGCGCCCTGCCGTGTCGTATCCGAAGTCGATCATGTCGCCCAAGCCCGGCTCCGGAGGATCGATGTAGTCGATGTTCTTGTCGTCGTCGTAGAAGTAGGCAGTCGGGGTTGGTGTCGTTCCGCCCAGAAGAGGCGGTTGGTAGGACTCTAGCTTGTCGAACAAGCCGTAGGTCATCCCGTGCGGGAGCTCGCCGGGCGGGGTGACGCTCGTCGATTGTTGCTCGCCGTCCACGAGGAACCCAGTTGGTACGCCGCCCGCGCGGGTTTCGAACGTGACATCGCCACGCTCGTCGCGATCAAAGACGGTCACCATGACGGGGTCGGTGATCTGATACAGGAAGCCGTCATCATACTGGCGCGTGGTAATTCGGCCGCTCGCAACGGGCCCGTGCCGCGTGGTCTCGAGCCTGCCCAGCGTGTCGTAGCCAAGATACAGTGGGTGATCGCCGAGAGCCGCGACCTCGATGACTCGTCCAGCGGCGTCGTATTTGGTTGTCCTGGTGCGAAGCTCAGGACTGGTCACCACTTCCGTGCGCGTGACCGCATCGTAGTAGCGCGTCCACGTCCGGCCGGCGCACGACGTGCTCGGTGGAACCGGGAGCGGCGGATTGCAGATCGTTATGTATTCGGTGCTCGTCAGCAGGGTGGACCAGTCATTGGGGTCGTTCAACGTAACGCTTCGCGAGCGGACGACGACGCGCTCCAGGCCGCTCGGAAGCTTGACCTTCTGATAGGAAACGAAAGGCGCCTGCATCGCGAACCTTGGATCGCCGCCGAGTTGCGTAGTTGTCTCTGTGCCGTTGGGCAGATCTGTCACCGTTTGTCCGCCGGGAGTTCGCGTGCTCGTCGCGACGAGAAGGCTGGGAGCGGTGGACTTTCGCTCGACCACCCCGGCCGTGTTCTCGGTCCGCTCATACGTCGTCTTCCGGAATAGCGGCGTTGTCCGCTCGACCTTCGTACCGCTCGCCGTTTGAATCTCGTTGAGCGTCGTCATGCCGTCCTGTTGATTGACGTGCTCGGTAAGGCGACCGTTCGTGTCCCACGTGAATCCGGTTTGGTGGCCGTTCCGGTTGGTCCACGTCTCCATCAGCCCGCCGCCGCCGGGCTTATACGTGATGTGGTAGGCGTCGCCGCGTGGATCCTCCGCCGTCTCGAGATAGCCGTCGCTGTTGACGATGAGGTTGGTGACGTGGGAGTCAGGACCGGTGATGGCCGTCGGGGCGCCGGTGCCATCGCGGGTGACTATCGTCTCCCGGTCGTTCTCGTCGGTAAGCTTCCAGATGCGCCCCGCCGAGTCCCGCTCGATCTTCAGGAGGACGTTGTTGAAGCGAGCGTCGATCGTCTGTAGGTGGCGACCAAGGGCATCGAAGGTGTAGACCTCGTGGCCGTCTTCGCTCGCAACTTGCAGGGTCAGTAGGTCCGACAGGCCCGGAAGCTGCCCCTCGATCACGATGAGGTCGTTCGGAAGCTCCCACTGGACCGAATCATGAAGTGAAGAAAGAAGCCGTCCGTCGGGAGTCCTTGCCAAAGCTCGCAGGTTTCCGAACTCGTCAGCAAATACGGCGCTGGCAGCCGGACCGCCGAGCCCAGACACCTCCTGGAAGGGATTCACCGCCCGTCCTGCGATTGTGTAGATATAGCCGTCCGGCGTAATTCGTCGGATCGACCGGCTGCCCGCTCCGACAGGGCGATTCACTACCAAATCAATCGTCCCGTCCGGCCCGAGAGCGAACCGATGCCGGTACAAGGCTGTGTCCACAACTAGCTCAGCAGTTGTGGCAACAACGCCCTCCTCTTGGCTTTGCCCACCGCCTGCGACCACCGCGACATTGCCGTCCTGGTCGACGCGCCAGATGCGGGCATCTCCTGAGGACTGGGATACCTCACCAAGGATGTATAGCGCGCCGTCGGTCGCGACCTGCATGTCGCGTATGCTGTCTAGCGGGACGGTTATTGCTCCGGGCGTCGGTATTGGAGCGACCACCGTTCGAATCCGACCATTGGCGTCAACGCGCCGGATTCGAGAGCCAAGCTGTGCGATGTAGAGGGATCCGTCTTTGCCGACAGCAACGGCTGACGGGAGCGGCACGCCGGCGGCGGTGGCTGGGCCGTCATCGCCACTGGTGATGCCACTACCGCTTCCCGCGAACGCCTCAACTGTGCCATCCGGAAGAAGGCGGTCCACGCGATTCGCATCGCGAACCGCCAAGTAGATGGTGCCGTCGGGACCGCGCGCGAGGTTGTCCACGGATGTGACGTTTTGCGCTGTCGAAAGCGGCGTCACCGTGCCGTCGCGCTCGAACCGATGCAGGCTGCGCTCGTTGTCAGCAATATCAGCATCTGTGTCCGCCAAGACGATGACCGAGCCGTCCTCCTCGGCTTCGAGATCGAGCACGATCAGGCCGTCGATGGCGCCGACCTTGCGCACGATCGGTGAGCCTGCATTGCTGTCGTACTTGCGCCTTGTGCCATCGCCGAGGAAGAGCGTGCCGCTCAGGACATCGTAGTGGTGCACGGCATCGAAGGTAAACCCACCGAGTCCCTCGCTCCTGGCATCGAAAGTGCCGAGGACGATCTCGAACCTGCTCGCGATCCGGACCTCTGGCGCCGTTGCCACGAGGGCAAGGCCGGTGCCCCAGCGCGCGAAAGCGTACTCGGGTGTGATGAGGACCCCCGCGCTGGGAGCCGCACTACCGCTCGCGTACTCTGCGTCGAATCCATACGTCACCGTGAAAGTGGCGCGCTGCGCACCTTGCGTCTGGCGGCCCAAGAGGTCGCTGCCATCCCACTCGTTGAAGTCCCAGACTTCGTTCGGATCGCAGCCTGTGGGTGGGCAGATGAGCTCGTGCCTGAATGTGCGCCCAGCGACGTCCACCTGAGCCTCGACGAACCGCAGCTCATTCGGTGGTGCGTCCCCCGTCAGCGGCAACGGCATGCGACGCTGCGGCTTCACCCGACCGGGTACTCGATCCGAGCTGTACGCAAGGCTGTACGGCGTGCCGGTCACCGCGAAGCGCTCCCCCAGAACTTGGTTGGAGCACTCGATGCGGGAGCCCGGGACCTCGCAGTCGTTCGGATCGTCTTGAGGGGGCTTTGGCGGCTCTCCACACTCCGCAGGGCTGCACGCCCCCGGGGAGTAGCGCGGCCAATTGAAGTCGCAAGGCGACAAGTGGTCAAGTCGAACGTGCCACAGCTCGACAGGCGTCGACGCTGACGCGGAGGGATACTGCTCCGCGAGGGTGAGCCGGGTCTCCAGGTCGAAGCCGACCGCATTGAGCTCCGTCGTGGTCTCATGTTTGGGCGTCTCGTCGATGCCATCGAGATCGATCAGGGCTACACCTCCGGAGATTCCGACGATACTGATGACGAGCCCGTCCTCCTCCGGAACCCAGAGGCCACGCTGGCGGTCGTAGCGACCAACGGGCACGACGGTGCCCACGGGAAACTCGAGGAAGTTGTTGAGGTAGACATGGAGCGGCGTATCGAGAACCACACCCGTCGCCCCGGCAGCCTCGGCCTCTTCGGCCCGAATCTCCACCGCGTAGGTGTAGGCGCTGGACGGCGGAAGCCCGGCCGGCATCTGCATGGGGCCGTCGTCGCCAACGGTGTACTCCTTGATGGTCAGCGTCAGGGTGTCCTGCGGCGGGTCGAGCTCGTCGAACGGAACGAGGGATCCGTCTGGAAGCTCCATCGACGCCGTCGTGTCGGGTTGAACGAGAACCTTGAGCTGCCGCTCGCCCCGGTCGTCGCTCTCCTCGGTGGTATCGGTGATGACCTGGACCAGGGCGTCATCCAGCACCGCCGAGCCGTCCGGCAGACCGGGGTCCACCAAGATCACATCGTCGACGCGTGCGTTACCTTGCCACGGCGGCTCTGCCGTTCGCTGAATCGGCAAATACATGTCGGCTTGGATATCGACCGTGAGCTGTCCGCCGCCGTTGACCACCATGAGGTAGCGGCCGTTTCCGTCGGTGATCGTCGTGCCCAGCTCGGGATGCCCCAGGATGCTCACGTTCGCGAGTGGCTTCGGATCGCCGTCCGGCTCAAAAACATAGCCCTCGATGAGCGCAGCGCGGACTGGGTCGATGGCGTTCGGACCGACGCCCTCTTGGAGCGGATCAGTGTCGTTGTAGAGGAATGACCAGGCATCGACCACTGTCGCGGTTCCGCCCGGAAGCGCGGTTGCCGTCCAAGTTTCGACACCCGTGGCCGGGAGGCAGACTTCGATGGTTAGCGGATTGCCGTCATCGATATCGATCGGGGTGTGGCTGATGCCTTCCTCCGGCGTGCAACTGTCTAGGGTGCAGGGGTTGTCGTCATTGATCGCGGGGTTGCGGTTGCAGTCGACGCCGTCGCACGGCGCCTGTTCGATGAAATCATGACTGACGACAGTGGACGGTATGCCGTGGGATCCATTGCCCTGATCTAGATGAAGCGAGATGCTACTTGCTTCTATCGCGTCTCCTGCGTTGAGCCCGTTGCTGCAAGAAGTAAGATTGTAGTTAAGAAAGCCGCCATAACTGCAAACGACGGCCGCCGAGTTGGGCGGCGTTATCGTCAAGGTGGCGAGTCCGGGAAACCCGGCTGAGCCTTGCTCGATTTGCAGAGCAGCCGGCACGAGTATCGTCATCGGCGGATTGAGATCCTGCGTATCATCCACCCACCCAATCGGGTTGTAGGTCTTTGTCGCAACCAGTTCGACGCTGCGGCAGATCGCAGCCGATGCCTCGCCGACCGGCTCTCCCGGCGCCGACTCGTCGTCGCAGCTCACGGCAATAGCTGCGAAACCCACCAAGCCCACGACTCGACGCACGCCAACGAATCGACCCATGCTCGCTCTCCCTCCGGGGCCGACCAAGTGAGCACAGTCGATGACGACTCTGCCATCGGGAAGATCGCCGCGCCGTCACTTTGGTGCGCCGCTGAAGGCAGGGTCAGCACGCATGCCCCGTACACCGGAGGTGTCGCACATCGTTGGGGCTGCAAGGTTGATCCGGCCGAGCGACTGAAATGGATTGAAATGTGGCGAGCACGTGACGAACGGGACCTGTAAGAACCCGACATGTACGCGCGCTGGCGCGCGTAGGTGATCAATCTGTCAGCTACGAGTCGTACTGAGCCGGTTCAGATTTCAGCCTGTGTGACGAAGGAGCTGGTTCGCGCCGCGACTCGGCGGTCGGGACCACAAAAGCGCCGAGCCCCGCTGCGCGATGCGCAGCGGGGCTCGAGGTGCCTACTCAGTGTCGTCGCTCAGATGCAGACGGGATTGTTGGTCGGATCGATCTCGGTGCAATCGGTTGCGCACGAGCCGGTGTCATCGCAGTAGTCGCAAGATGTCGCGAGCAGGTTCGCGCAATCGGGGTCGAAGATCCCGCAGCCGCAGTCGCAGTCGCCCGCCAAGCCGGTGTCGTAGTAGGCGAGGCTGCAGGTCCAGCCGACGGGCGGCGCATCGCAGATGGCGTTGTTGGTGTCGTTGATGAGCGAGCAGTTCGCGTTCTCTGCGCACGAGCCGGGGTCGCTGCAGTAGTCGCAGCTGGCCGACGTCGCATCCGCACAGGCCGGATCGGCGATGCCGCAACCGCAGTCGCAGTCCGCGTCGGTGTAGTAGGCCGGGTTGCACGTCCACCCGACGGGGCCCGTATCGCAGATGGCGTTGTTGGTGTCATTGATGACGCCGCAGCCGAACTGCTCACCACAAGAGCCGGGGTCGTCGCAGTAGTCGCAGCTAGCCGACGTTGCATCGGCGCAAGCCGGGTCGAGGACGCCGCAGCCGCAGTCGCAGAGCGTGTCGCTGTAGTAGTCGGGGTCACACGTCCAACCCGCGGGTGCAGCGCATCCGCTGTTGTCAGTTGCATCGATCTGCGAACAGTCCGACCCAGCCTCGTCGCACGAGCCCATGTCGTTGCAGCTGTCGCAGCTCGCCGAGGTGTCGTCGGCGCAGTCGGGATCGACGACGCCGCAGCCGCAGTTGCACTCGGTGGCCATGCCGGAGTTGTAGAGCGCGGGGTCGCAGGTCCAGCCCGCCGGGACGGTGTTGATGTCGGCGGTGGCGATCTCGAGGCAGGCGCCGCCGGGCACCGGCGTGGACACGAACGTGTCGGGGTCGATCGTGACCTCGATCAGCGTGAGGCCAGTGACGGTCGCGTCGAGGGCGCCGTCGAGAGGCGCGCTGCCCGTCACCTCGAGCGTGCCGGCCGACTGGAAGAAGAAGCGTGGGTTGGCGCCCTCGAAATCGACGAACGCGCGGAAGCAGCGCGCGCAGGTGGCGTAGTTCGCGTCGTCGCCCATCGTGAGATCGAACGTGCCCAGATCGCCCCCATTGAGAGGATCCCCGTAGAGCTCGAGGTTCACGAAGTCGTCCTCGACGCCGTCGACGTTCGGGGTGAAGGTCGAGACGTAAGCCGCAGCGTTCCCGTTAGCCTGATCGACTGCGAACCCATCGGGCGTGATCGCGATACAGCCGGAGCCGCCGCCCGTGCCGCCGCCACCCTGGCCCATGCCGCCCGTTCCCATGCCGCCCTCACCCGTGGAGGTCGAGCTGTTCGTCGACGTGGTCGTCATGGTCGACGTGGTGTTCATGGTCGACGTGGTCGTCGGACCGCTCGTCGTGCTCGCGGTCGTGGCCGTCGTGGTGTCGCGGCCGCCCGCTCCACCCTCACCGCCGCCGCCCTCGCCGCTG
>JBGTSH010000295.1:0-13481 GCA_041940405.1 Polyangiaceae bacterium | reverse complement strand
AGATGGCCGGGGCGTAAGGGATGAACGCCTTGCGGTCCGGCTCCGCCGACGCCGCTTCGGCTTTCACGACGATCCGACCGTGTGGCTCGCGGGGCTCGAGGCGTTCTTTGCATGGCTCCTCGAGGCGCGCGGCGAGCGCCGGGCGGACTCTCCGTATCGGTGAGGGCCCTATCGCTGACGGCCGTATCGCTGACCGTCGTACCGCCGGCGTCACTTGTACTTCGGGATGAACTCGCCCGTGCCGGCGCTGGGCGCCGCGGTCGGCTTCGACGTCGTCGTGCCGCCGCCTTGCGGGCGTTTGCCACCCGTCACGGTCTTGACCGGTGGTGCGCTCAGAGGCGGCTCCGCGCTGGCGCTCGGAGTGACGGCCACGGCGCTCGAGGACGGCACCACTTCGATCAGCGGCTTCGCGGACGCCTCGACGGCGACGTCGGACGAGCCGACGGGGACGGCGGCGGGCTGCGACGTCGTGACTTCGACGGTCGGCGGGTCGCCCTTCGGTGATGCTGCGGGCGCACCGAACCACTTGAACGCAAACGCCGTCGCTCCGACACCGACGAGCGCGGCAGCCGCGATCGCGAAGGCGCTCATGCGGGTGCGCGACTGCGTCTCGAGCCGGCGCTTGGTCGAGAGCCCGGTCACCGTCTCCTGCGAGCGCGCCACGACGGTCGCTGCGGTCTCGATGGGTGCGACGGTCGGCGCGATAGGAGGACGGTTCAGCGCCGCGGCGGCGCGTTTCGCAGCGGCGTCGGCGCGAACGGTGCCGTAAGGAGCAATCGCGAGCGCGAAGAGCGCGATGTCCTCGAAGCGATCCGCCGGCGCCTTGGAGAAGGCTTTGAGCAGCACCGCGTCGAGCCCGGGCGGCACGTCGGGACGCAGGGTTCGTACGCTCGGCGCCGGCGACGTCGCGATCTTCACCGTCACCGCCGTCGGCGTCTCGTCGTAGTAGGGCGGGTGCTTCGTCAGGAGCTCGAAGAGCACCATCGCCATCGCGTGCTGATCGGTCCGTGCGTCGACGTTCTTGGAGCTCATGATCTGCTCCGGCGACATGTAGAGCGGCGTGCCGAACACCGTGGCCGATGTCGTGAGGCGCAGCACGTCGCTGCGGGTCACCTTGATGAGCCCGAAGTCGAGCACCTTGACGATGTCGGACCCGTCGACCCGCTCGGCGACGAACAGGTTGCCGGGCTTGATGTCGCGGTGGACCATCCCCGCCGCATGGGCGACGGCCAGCCCTACGCACCCTTCGCACACCAAGTCGACCGCGCGCGCGATGGGGATCGGCTCCGGCGCTTCGATCAGGGCGTCGAGGTTCCGCCCGTTGAGGAGCTCCATCACGATAAAGGGCTCGCCTTGCTCGGTCTTGCCGAGGTCGTGGACCCGCGCGACGTGATCGGTGACCAGCTGCGAGACGACGCGCGCCTCCTGGTCGAGCCGCGAATGCGCTTCCTTGTCGCCGAGGAGCTCGCGCCTCAGGACCTTGAGCGCGATCCGCTGGCCGAGGGCGACGTTTTCGGCCTCGAGCACCGCGCCCATGCCGCCGATGCCGAGCACCCGGACGACGCGGAACCGGCCCGCCAGCACCGTTCCCGGTTGCCAATGTGAAGGCAGCTCGGACTCTTGGGACACCGGGGCCGAAGTGTAGCAGGCGGAGGGGGGGCGCGGTCGAGCCGGCGTTTCGCGGTCGATGGCGCCGCCATCCGCGCTCAACGCGGACTAGCGGTCATGACCCCGCCGCCAGGCAGCTGACGGTTGCGCGGTTCCGCACGTGATGCGACCGAGCTCATGGGTTGTGTTTCACACCCTGGTGTTTCCGTCGCATGGGTTGTGTTTCACACCGTGGTGTTTCGGTCGCATTCGTCGGGCGTGGGTTGCGCCCCACGTCTTCTTTCGCGTCGTCCGTGGGCGCAGCTCTAGGGCCTCGGGCTCTGCGCGGCGCGGAGCCTTCAAAACGCGAGCCGCACACCCAGCCCGGCGTCCCCTGGCCCAGCGATGGGCTGCACCGGCGCGGGTTCCTGCGTCTCGACCTCGCCGCTCTGCACCGCAGCCACGATGAAGAGCACCGCACCGGTCGCTACGCCGACGCCGCCCACGGCGAAGCCTACATAGTTACCGATGACCAAGCCGCCCGAGTCGAAGTCTTCTTCGCGGTTCGGGCACGCGAGATCGCCATCGCACTCGCTCAGGATCATCCCCCCGGTGACGCCGGCGATGACGAAGCCGATGACCCCGACGCCGGCGGCGACGCCACCGCCGATCAGGAACGGCGTAACGTCCTTGGGGGGAGGCGCTTCCCGCACCGGAGGCTTGACGGGCTCGGGGGTTGGGAGCGGAGCGCCGACGGAAATCTCGACGTCGAGCTTGTCGCCCTCCTTGATCGTGATCTTGGTCGTCTTCGGCTCGTGCGCAGGCGAGGTCACTTCGATCTCGTGCTCGCCGGGATCGATCGGCTCGGGCCGGCCGTCGATCGTGAAGATCACGCCGTCGACCTTCGCCGTGGCGGCGGCCGGCGCGCTGCCGCGCTTGAGGCTGAGCCGAGGCGCGCGCACCGCGAGATCGTTCACGGACCGCGCTGCTTGATCGCGCAGCTCGTTCTCCAGACCGCCTACGCGCAGCACCTCTTCGAAGTGAACGAGGGCGCTCCCGATCTTGCCTGTCTTCTCTTCACACTTGGCGAGCATGAAGAGGGGTGCCGGCTGCTTGTCCGCGTCGTAGCTCGCCTTGAACTTCGGGCACGCCGTCGCGAAGTCACCCTTGCCGTAGGCCGCGACGCCTTCGTCGTAGAGGGTTTGCGCCGTGGGTGCGGCTTGGGCGTGCGCGGCCAAAGGAAGCGCGCAGAGCAACGCGAGGAGGAGGGAAAGGATTCTCATTGCGGCGCTGCGTTGGGGACGTTGGCAAGGAACAACGCTACATCAGCGGTAGCTTCGGTCGGGCTTGTGAGTCCGTCGATCTCCAACGCCCCGAACCTGAAGCCACCACCGACGATGATTCTATCGTCAGAGATGGCGGCCGCGTTCGCCGACGCCTCGCCGTCGCCGGTGGTTCCGTACCCTCGGCCGTACGGCTCGGCGTTCTCGCTGCTGTCGACGAGCCAGAAGGCGAAAGGCCGACAGGGCGCGCCCGGGCAGGGCACCTTTTCCGCGAGCCGTCCGCGCGACTGCCCCGCGAGGATCTGCGCGGAGGTCGAGCTCGGCGCCGAGGCGGATTCGAGGAAGAGTCGCGCGCCATCGGGCCAGACGACCAATCCGCCGACCTCTTCGGTGATCAGGCCCCATCCCAGGTACCGCGGACCGAGGAGACTCGGCACGTGGAGGAACCCGACGCCCTTCTGCGAAGGGACGAGCATCGCCTCGGATCCAGCGGGCTGAACCACGTCGACCGAGGTCTCGGCTTGGCTGAGCGTCCCATCGAGGTAGGTGGCGCCCAGGAGCTTGAACCCCTGCTGGCCCGGCGAGCCGCAAGCCTCCGTGGCTCCTTCTCCGGGCTCGAAGCCACCGTCGACCGAACAGCGGCCGGTCATGAGCACCTCACCGGACCCGATCCTCGCCATCCGCACGCGATCGACCTTCTCGCCGAACTGTTTGAACGCTGCCTGGTCGTGCAAATAGAGGCGGCTCCCCTGCTCACGCCCGCTATCGATCGTGCCGTTGCACGTGACCGCGCCGAGGTAGAGCGAGCGGTCGAAGCTGATGACGAGGCCATCCGTGGCCAGCGCGATCGCAGGGGTGCGAAAGCGCCCTTCGTTGGTCGAGCACGCGATGCTGGCACCCGCCGGGCAGCCCACTTCTGCCGGCGCATCGAGCGCATCGTAGTCGGCGGCGCAGAGGTCGGTGCCTCGCGTCCAGACGACGTGGACGGCGTCACTCCCCTGGCTGAGCCGAGCCTCGTCGACCGAGTCGTAGTCGGTGCCGAGGTCCTTTATCGCGATGTCGCATCCGTCGCGCTCCACCTGTCCCACGAACAGATGCTCTCCGGGGCCGTACAGACCCGGGACGCCGCCCTTGACCTCGCCGTAGCCGCGACCCGCGAAGGTAATCGTGCTGCCGTCGATGCGAAGATCGAGGAGCGTCGCGCGCGCGAACGAGTGCATCCACGTCTCGCCGTCGCGCACGATTGCCTGCTCGCAGTTGAAGCCCTGGCCTGCGCCCCCGTCGCCGCCTGCGCCGCCTCTGCCGGTGGTCTCGGCGGCACTCGCGGCGGTCGTTGCGCTCGCTGCTCCGCCGGAGCCCTCTGCGCCCCGATCACCGAAGAACAGCCCGCAGCCTTGCGCCAGGAGGACCGCTGCCAACGCCGCCGAGAAAGACCAAGCCCGCAAGCGCACGAAAGGGCAGGCTAGCGCGAATTTCTACGGGCTGCGGCGCTTACTCGAATTCGTCGGAGACGAAGATCTCCCGCGAGAGCGTCACGCCCTGGGGGGTGACCTTACCCGTCAGGGTAAAGAGGCTGGTCTTTCCGTCGCCGTCGAGATCGCCCTCGGCCGATACCTCGAAGCCCTTCGGCCCGGGATTCGGTCCGCCGCGCGCGGGGCCTTTGTAGCCCGAGCCGACCTTGTACTCGTACTGGTAGCGAATCGGGCTCGTCATGACGAAGCGGAGGCAGCGCCAGCCGGTCTTCGTGTCGCCGACCTCGAAGTCTTCTCCGGCCTTCGTCGAGGGCTGGTAGGTCGTGCCCTTGGGTACGGCTTGCGGCACGGCAGCCGCGGCGCCGCAGAGACGGTGCTCGACCTTGCCCGACGGCGTGGCGAGCTCTCGCTCGTACGAAGCCACCGCGCCGCGAGCGATCGCTCCGATGGTGTTCTTCGCTTCGACGACCTTCACGCTCTCGAGGTACCGGTTGACCCCGTGGACGGCGAGCGCGGTCAGCATCCCGATGAGCTGCGCCGCGCCGTCGGCTTGGAGCGTCGCGTCCAAGCCCGTTTCGCTGGGGGCCGCCGTGAAATCGACGAACGTCTTCAACGCCCCGAGCTTCTCGAGCTCCGCCCCGTAGCGAGGGTCGAGCGCGCCGAGCGAAGCGAAGTCGAAGTAGAAGAAGCTGAGCGACTCCGGGCGCGCCGCCGATCGGCTGGCGGTGAACGCGGCGTCGGTCGCCAGCATCGCGCCCTTCTTGTCGACGTTCGCGAGCTGCTTTCCGAGCGCGGTCTTGTCGCCGATGCCCCAGATGAGGACGTCGCCCTTGATCTGCGCCTTGAGGACGCCGCTCTGGAGGATGGGTGACGAAAGCGTCCCCGGACCGGTCACCGTTCCGGGCACCTCCGCCGTGAGGGTCGTTCCCAAGCCGGCGAGCGCCTTCTTCGCGAGCTCGACGTCGCGCAGGGCGACCAGGCTCACCACGGTGACGCCGGCGAGCGGGTCTCGCGGGCCCTTCGGGCCGCGTCCCTTTTTCAAGGCTGCGACATCGACGTACGTGCCGGCCACGATCTCGTCTCCGAGCGCGCGGTCGAGATCGTCGAGCGAGATCTTCGCCTTCGATCGAAGGAGCGCCTCGGCGACCGGGGCGGCGAGCGCGCCTCTTTCGGCGATGCGCGCGCCCTCGGCGATCAGATCGCGGAGGGTCTTGTTCTTCGCCCGTGCGAGCGAGAGGCCCATGACGCTCGCGGCGCCGGAGGGCAGGCGCGGCGCGAGCCCGTACTTGGAGGGCGTGAGGACGTTGCCGAGGCGTGGGATGCGCGGTCCGACGAGGTCGACGTCGAGGCGACCCGGCCCCTGCAGCGGGACCGTAGCGAGCACCTGCGATCCTTTTTCGAGGAAGTCGTCCGGGTCGAACGCATCGAGGTCGACCGAGAGCCAGAGGTCTTTTTTGCCCTTCGGGTATCCGGGGGTGGAAGCGAGCGATGGCCGCGCGCCGACGAGCGCGTCGAAGCTCGCCTCGACCACGCTTTCGCGCGGCGAGACGACGGCGAGGCCGAGCTCTCGCACCCAGCCGAGATGAATCGTCCGCTTCCCGAACGTCGCTCGGAAACGGCGCGGCTCGGTGCCCTCGAAGCCGAGCTGCTTCAGCGCCGACTCGACCGGTGCAGGATCCGCAAAACGGAGGAGGCCGCCCATCTCCGGCTCGCCCTTGGCGCGCGGATCGCCGAAGACCGCAGCCTCGGTCAAGCCGGCGAGGAGCGTCGTCAGCTCGGCGTTCGACAGCGGAAGCTTGCCGCCGAGCGCGGCGATCCCGTCCACGATCTCCGGCAGCTCGGCCGCGTTACCGCCGAGCGACGCCAAGAGATCCGTGGTCCCCGGAACGTGGAAGAAAATGGGGGCCGTCGCCGGCGCTGCGCTCCCCAGCTCCTCGAGCTTCGTGGGAAACGGTCGCTCGGCGGCGGCTGCGGGGACGGTCGCGGTCCTGGGCGCCACCGGTGCATCGGCGCCTTTGCCCGCTTGGCCGTCTCCGCACGCGATGCTCGCCGTCAGGAGCGCCGCGAACGCCCCCGCTCGAGCCAGCTGATCAGCCGCCCACAACCCTAGCCACCAGTGACGAGATCCTTCAGGCCCTTCATCGGGGTCGCGCGGACCTTGCGGCTCGCCGGCTTGCCCTTCACGAACTGCTTTTCCTTCGTGAACGGGTTGATCTTCTCGCCGTCCTGCGTGGCCGGGGTCTCTTTGACCTTCAGCTTCACGAGGTTGAGGACCGTCAGCTCGCCCGGACCGCTCGGGCCGAGCTGCTCTTTGATGAGCCCCGCGAGCGCGTCGAACACCGCGTTCACCTGCCGCTTGTCGAGACCCGCCTTTTCGGACATCGCCGCAAGGAACTGGGTCTTCGTCATCTTGCTCGCACCGGCCATCGGGGAATCCTCCTAAGTGGTCGGGGGCGCCGCCCGCGCCCCGTGAGGGGCCATGCCATAACAACCAGGGCCGAGAACCGCAAGGACGTCGGGAAATGGGCTCGCCGGCTGGGTCGACGTTCAGCGTGGCGCGATGCGTCAGAAACCGGTCGTGCCGCCGAAAAGGAAGCGCAAGCTGTTGGGCTTCGCGCCCTCTTCGAACGTCTCGGTGCCGAAGCCGAGTAAGAGATTAAAGGAATGATCTCGATGGTTTGGCGAGCGGATGCCGCCGACGAACGAGAACCTCAAGAGCTCGGGATCGAAGTCTTCGAGGTGGGGCTCGGCGAAGACGTTGCCCACGGCGGCCTGGAGGGTACCGTCCAAGAAGGCCCAGATGGGCCAGCGGTATTCGACGGTCGCGGCGGTCGCGCTGCGGCCGACGAGCCGGCCGGGCTTGAAGCCCTTCATCAGCTCGCCGTCCGGGACGTCCTCGTTGCGTTTGACGCCGATCATCTCGGTGAACGGGACGTCGTCGTCGCCGATCGGGGTCAAGAAGCGCGCGGCGAGCGTGAGGCTGAGGACGCGCTGCTTGCCGGTGATGTCCCAGAACCCGGCGAGCGCGCCCGCGTAGTTGAGCCAGCTACCGATGTTGGGCTCGTCGACGTCGGATGCGAGCTCGACCATGCCGTCGAACGCGATCCCGGTTCCGGGCGCCGGGCGGCGATCGCGCGAGTCGAGGACGATCCGTCCACCGCTCTTCACGGTGGTGTACGGCCTGCCATAGCCCGGCGGAGCCTGAAAAACGCCGTCGAGGACTCGTCGCCGCAGGGTGTCCGGATCGCATTCGCGGGCGATGGTGCCTGCGTTGGGATCGATCACGACGTCGCTGTCGGCGCACTCGCCGGCCCCGCTCTGGTTGTAGCGGCTCGTGACCCAGCCCTCGAAGAACGTTCCGCGCCATGGCTCGACGTGGACCCGCGTGCCGCCGCCGTAGGTCGTCATCGAGTAGGTGGACTCGTCGTCGTCGAGCGACGACGGTCCGATTCCCCAGAAGAGGAGGTCGGCGCGCGTGAGGAAGTCGGCCTCGAGCTGGATGTACGACAGCGCGCGCTCGTTGCCGATCGGCGTAACGAGCGGGATTCTGTCGGCGATGCCGAACTTCCAGAACTTGATGCCGCCGAAGCCGAAGCTCGCGCGGAGGTCGTTTCCGGGCGCGATGAAGTCGTTCCAGAAAAAGAAGATCCCGACGCTCGGACGGAAGCCGAAGTCGACGAACCCCGTCGGAATGATCCCGATGTTGTTGTTCGGACCGAAGGTGAAAAAGTCGAGGACCTCGCTGACGACGTTGTTCTCCTCGACGGCGATCGTCACCTCACCCAGCGGGATGCGGAGGATGTACTCGGCGACGAGGTAGGCCGGGAAGAAGATGACGCGCGGCAGCCAGAGCGCGTCCTCGGCGGCGGTGCTCTCGTCGGGGCGGCCGTCGTAATCCATGACGGTCGCCTTCTCGCCGGGCGCGAGGTCCGTGCGCGGCGGCATCTTCTTGGGCCGCTCGGGCGGCGTGGGACCACCTCGCGATGGAGCGGCTTTGGGATCCTCTTTGGCGGGCGCGTAGTCGCCGGGTGGGGGAGCGGGCGCGGGAGCGGGCGCGGGCGCTGGCGCGGGCGCGGGAGCGGGCGGGGGAGGCTGCGCGGGATCGGGCTGCGCGGGCGCGGGCTGCGCGGGATCCGGCTGCGCGGGCGCGACCGGGGGAGGCGGCGGGGGCGGATCCACCGGCTGCGCGTACGCGCTGCTCGTCGCTGCGATGCTTATCGCGATCGCGACGAGGGATGCGCCGCCGCGGCGCCGGACGAACATGGCCCCGTTGATACAGGAAGTCGGGGCCGGGGGGCAGAGGGTCAGGACGAGTACCGTGCGTCCTGTGCGGCCTTGATCACGGCCTCGAGCAGGAGCCGTTCGCCCGCGCCGATGCCGGGGTTGCGTTCGATTCGGCACCGCAGCGGGTGCGCGGAGAGCCCTGTCGGATGAAGCCGCAAGCTCGCGGCGTCGATCGTTCCGACGCGCTCCTCGAGGCCCAAGAAGAGCGCGAACAAGTCCGGGCCTACCGCCCGGCGAGGCGTCGGACGAACGGTGAGTCGATCGCCTGATCCGAGCGTCGCCGAGAAACCTGCCACGGCGTGATCGGCTGGGTCCTCCCAGGGGTCGAGCGCGCCGGGCATGCCGCGCGCGATGAAGCGAGCGACTGTCTCTCTCCGATCGTAGGCTTCGATCCCGAGCGTGAAGCCGCGGGCGTGCGCGAGATCCTCGAGGCTCCCGAGCGTCGTCTGGCCGTTCGCATGGACGAGCAGCGATGGCTCGTCGAAGCGCGGCGCGCTCGCTTCGGGCAGCGCCTCGAGATGCGCAGGGCGGCGCGGCCGCGTCTGGGGCATGAGGTTGCCGGGGTTGAAGATGTGCGCGGGATCGAACGCGGTTCCGAGCGCGCGGACCACCTCGACCCCGAGGCCGAGCTCCGCGCCGAGCCGCGGCGCCTTGCTTCGCCCGACGCCGTGGTGATGCGAGAGCGTCCCGCCGGCTTCGATCGCTGCGGCGAGCGCGGCGCGCCACGTCGCGTCGTAGAGCTCGAGCGTCGCCTCGCGCGTCGGCGCACTGCCGGCGAAGGTGAAGTAGATGCTGCAGCCGTCGGGGTACGCGTGGCTCAGGTGCGCCATCACGAAGACGTGGCGGCCCATCGCGCGCCGCACCTCTCGGTACAGATCGGCGAGCTTGGACCAAGGAGCCGCGACCTCCATCGTGTCGCTGAAGGCGCCGGCCATGAACACCGGCGCCTGGCGGTAGCTGACGCTGTAACGGTGCGCGTACCAGTGACGCGCAGGGCCGTCGCCGAGGTCTTTGCCCGCGAGCCGCGCCGCGATGTGGCGGATGCGCGCGAGATCCTCGCGGTGGTGCTGCGCTTCACCTTCGAGCACGAGGACGAGCATCGCGCCGCCGAACGCGCGGTCGCCGATCGTGTCGATGACACGGTTCATCACCGACGGCGCGCGCAAGAGGAGGCGGAGGGCCGCGTTCTTCGTGTCCTTCGCGAGCCCCGGCTCCGCCGGTCGCTTCTCTCCGCGCCGCGATCCGCGAACCGCTCCGCGCCGCGCCATGAACGAGTCGAACGCGTCGTAGAGACGGCAGACCGCGGGCCGAAGCCCGGCCTGGAACATCTCGCGCATCGCTTCCCAGCCCGCTTCGATCGACGGAAACGCGAACGCCGCAAACTCGCGAAGCTCGGGCTTCGCGTGCAGGCGGAGCTCGGCCGCGGTGACCACGCCGAAGATCCCTTCGCTCCCGGTGACGAGCGGCGTCAAATCCGGGCCGCGCGTGCGCCGCGACATCTTGACGATCTCGCCCTTTCCCACGACGCACTCGAGCGACACGATCATGTCCTCGATCTTTCCGTAGAGCCCCGAGCACTGACCGGCGCTCCGCGCCGCTACCCAACCGCCGACGGTCGAGCAGAGGATCGACGAGGGGAAGTGCCCGAGGGTGAAGCCTTGCGCTTGCAGGTCCTCTTCGAAGCGAATGCCCAGCGCGCCGGCTTCGACGTTCACGACCGGACGCTCTCGGTCGAGCGTTCGGACGGCGTTCAGCTTCTTCAGATCGAGGATGATCGCGTTCGGATCCGGCAGGACGCCGCCGCAGACGCCCGAGCCCGCGCCGTAGGGAACGAGCGGCGTCCCCTCGCGCGCGCAGCGCTCGACGATCGCTGCGACCTCTTCGGTCGTGCGCGGCCAGACGATGGCGGCGGGCTTGTGGAGCGCGACATCACCGGCCCGAACGTCGACGTGGTGACGAGGCCAGAGATCGCGCGCGTACGCGGCGCGGTCCGCGTCCGACTTCGACACGACGGCCCCGAGCGATTCCGCCAGGTCGTCCGCGATCTCGGCCACTCGTTCAGCTCCGCTCGGCGAGAACGATGAGCCGGGGCGACTCGGTCCCGAAGAACACACCCGGGTGCGCGGTGTGGCCGGTGATCTCCACGACCTTGAAACCGACCTCTTTCAGCATGCGCCCGAGCTCGCTCAAGCTGTAGAGCCGAATCGAATAGTCGAGCTCGCGCGAGAGGCCGCCCTCGAACATCGCGGTCCGCTTGACGCGCATGCGGCTCGTGAAAAAGTCGACGAACATGTCATCCATGCACACGCACTGCGTACCCTCGAACCAGACGAGGCTCGGCGAGCGCGGGGCGACGTAGTCTCGGTTGACGACGTCGAGCAGGAACATACCGCCCTGACGGAGCGCGCGGTGCACCTTGGCCAGGACGGCGAGGTTCTTTTCGTCGTCGAAGTAGCCGAAGCTCGTCGACCAGCAGTACACCCCGTCGAACGCCTCGTCGTAGCTCATCTCGCGCATGTCGCCCTGGGTGAAGGTCGGCGCGTTGTACCCGGGGTCGCCGCTCTGCCGCCGCTTGATGCCGCGGTTGGCGATGTCGAGCATGCCCTGCGAGAGATCGAGCCCGACGACCGAGTAGCCGCGCGACGAGAGCTCGAGCGCCTGGTCGCCCATCCCGCAGGCGAGATCGAGCACGACGGCGTGCTTCTCGACGCCCAGGCTCTCTTCGATGAAGTCGACCTCGCGCTTGATCAGCCGAGCGTCGGGCCGATCGTGCGTGCGGATGTATTCGCCCTCGAAGATGTCCTCGTACCAGGCCTTCGGGCGCTTCTCTTTCTCGGGCTCGGCTGCGCGCGCGGGGGCCTCGGCCTTCTGCTTCGGCGGCGGAGGCGGCGGGCGCTTGGGGGCGATCGGCGCGGCATCCGGCTCGATCTCTTCGAGGACGTCGTCGCGGCTGTCGAGCTCGGCCTCGACCTCACCGAGATCGGGCAAGTCGTGCTGCGAGTCGATCCGGATCTCGGGCGCGCTCGTGAGCGGCGGGCGAGCGGCCACAGGGATCACCGCCGGTGCGACGGGCGTCGGAGGCTCTTCTTCGGTGACCGGTGCCGGCTCGGCCTCGGCTTCCATCACCGGCACGACGAGTGGCGCCGCCGGGGTCCAGCCACCTTCGAGCGCGCTCTCCTCGTAGGCCGCGGGCGGCCAGGTAGCGAACGCCGAACGGATCGGCGGCGGCGGCTCGGCGCCGATGTCGATGATCCGCAGCGGCTTCACGATCGTGATCTCGTCGCGGACCGAATCCGGCGGCAGCTCGGTCCCGTCGACCGGCGTGGCGTTGCCTTCGTCCTCGGCGCGCGTCGTCGGCGGCTCCTCGATCGTGACCGGAGCGGCCCGGTCCTTTCGCTTCACCGGATCCTCCGGGATCTTCACGGTGCGCCGCGACGTTCGGCGGCTGCCACGCGGAGGTGGGATGACCTGGTCTTCGGACGGTTGCCCGTCGACGAACGCTGCGCGGCCCGGCTGCCCGAACGCTGCATACGGCGAAGCGGTGCGCGGGTCGTAGTCCGCCGTCGGCGCGTCGTCGGGATCGACGACCATCGTCCGCTCGGCGTCGAAGTCTTCTTCGGCGTACGCGGCGTACTGCCCGGGCGACGCGGGAGCAGGCTTGCGCTGTCCGGCAGCGCCCACTGCCGGCGGCGGGGCCGACGACCGGTCACCGGGCGGCCGAGACGGCCGCGGGACCGTTGCCGGCGCAGGAATGGAGGAAGGTTTGCGGTCCGCGGCCTTCGCCGCCGCGTCGTCCTCGCGGTGGCTCATACGGGGTGCAGCGCCTCTCCGTAGCGAACCATGCCCAGACTGCGGTCGAGCTTGGGTGCACCGGGCTCGAGGAACACGACTGCGGTCGACCCGATGCGGAAGACGCCGAGCTCGTCGTCGCGCAGGACGCGCCACGCCGGTTCCAGCTTGTGGGTGCCGATCGGAACGTCGCGCTCCTCGGGCATGCAGCCGACGGTGATCCGCCCGACGATCATCGCTGCGACCATGACGACGGTCACGCGGCCGATGTGCGCCGTGTCGATCGGGATCGCCACGCGCCGGTTGATCGCGAGGAACGACGGAACGTGCAGCTCGCTGATCGAGTTGACCGGGAACAGATCGCCGGGCATCGACCGAATCTCGCGGACGTCGCCGGCGACCGGCGCGTGCACGCGGTGATAGTCGCGCGGCGATAGGTACACGATGAAGTACTGGCCGCCTTCGTAGCGTTTTGCCTCGGCTTCGTCGCCGAGCAGGCCGTACGCCGTGTAGGGCCGGCCCTTCACCTGGAAGCGGCCGTTCTTCTCGACCGGTCCGAGATCATCGAGGCGACCGTCGGCGGGGCTGACCACTGCGCCTTCGTCGGGGCAGGGGGGACGAGCGCCCGGACGGAGCTCACGGGTGAAGAACGCGTCGAAGCTCTGGAATCCGCCGTGCGGGTGGATGGCCTCGTCGATGTCGACGGCGTAAGCCTTCACGAAAAGATCGACGACCGCCTTCGACACCCGGGGATGCATCCGAGCGTCGGCGAGCCTTCCGACGGCTCGCGTGATCCGAGCTCTCGGAAGCACGCGGAGCAGTTGTGCGGCAGCGTAGGTGGCGACGCTCATTTAGACCCGAAACGGGGAGGCGACATGCTAGGGCGCCGCCGCGAACGAGGTCAACGGATCCTTGGGCTTGCACCAGGCGGGTGCGGAGCCTGCGCGCCGTTGGGGCACCAAGCTGCCGGAGGGGTCATCCACTCCCTGAATCCTGGTTGGCCCGGGTCTCGCACAAGTTCCCCGCTCCGGTGTCGGTACCCTTTCCCACCCAAGACAGACCGAGC
>JBGTSH010000294.1:0-13691 GCA_041940405.1 Polyangiaceae bacterium | reverse complement strand
GCACGCTGCGGAGCATCATCCGACGCGTGCCGATCGGTCACTTGGAATCGTGGTTCCGCTACTGCGGCTTCTTCCATCAATCCAAACGATCCTGGGTGTAAGGGGGTAGAGATTGCCGTAGACCGCCGAGAGGAACGTCCTCGTCCCGCTGCTGACAGAAAGCTGAGTCTGTGCAAATTCGTTAAATAGGGGGTAGCTCTCTGTCACCACGCTTATGCCTGCCCAGCCCGTAAACGCGTCGCCGGCCTCGCCAATGCGTTCATTCGACTCATCCTCATCGAAGTCATTGGAATCAGCCGCGCAAGCGGCAAGCGGCAGCACGACCGTTGAAACGAAAAAGAATCTCATCTTCCGCATTCGCCCCTCCATCTGAATTGCTTTGGAAGCTCTCCAATCTGGTGTGGATTGGAACACCCGGTCTCGACGGCAGCAGATCCGACTCGGGTGGTCAAGTTTGATTCGCTGAGTCGGTGCTGATTGACGGCGTCGAGCACCGCCGCGTGCTGCGTCCGACCGAGACGTATGACGACGGAGGGGCCGGTGAGCGCAATGCGGTCGCTCTACCGATCCCGAGATCAAGTTACACAGATATTCTGACACCCTCTCTCCCCGGCGCCGATCGGCGCATCGAGCGCCGCCGGTAGCACGGCGCCGACCGACGCCCCGTGGTTGCGGCCACCGGCGGGTCAGTCCCGCACGCGAAGATGCGCGTTCTGGATGACCGTTCCAACGGCTCAATCCGCAGGATCTGAGACGCGAACGCGCAGGCGTTCGAGGCCCCGTCTGTTCAGATGACGCTATAGCGGCTCGGGATTGCCGTACGGTCCGTGGTTGCGCGCCGACGTGTTGTGCCGGCAGCCTTCGTAGTCCTCGCGCTGACGCTGGCAGCGCTCTTCATCGTCCGAGTACCGGCGGTCTTCGCACTGGTACTCCTGGAGCTGACACTCGAAGTACGCCTCGAGCTGGTCGGTGCACTGGTAGATGTCCGCTACCTGGTAGTCGCCGTCGACCTCGGTCTCGCACGCCTCGCGCTCGCGCTCGCCGCAATTTTCGCACTCGCAGATGGCGTCGCAGCGATCTTCGAGCAGCGAGCCGCAGCCGGTGCCGAGGGACAACGCCAGAGAACAGAAAGCCAAACTGATCAGTCTTCGCATGTCGCTTTCCTCACTGCGTGCAGCGGTCGAGACGATCCTTGGGACCGTCGCACGCCTCTTCATCGGGCTCGTACACGCCGTCGTTGCAGCGTGCGTTCTCGGTTCGACAGTCGAACCACTCGTCGAACTCGCCGCCGCAGTTGCGCAAGTCGGCGAGCTCGGCCGTCGTCTCCAGCTCGGAGGAGCAGGCTTCGATGTCGAGGTCGTTGCCCTCTTCGCAGAGGTTCTGGTCTTCGCAGAAGCTCGTGAACCCGCCGCCACAGCCGGTGGCGAAGAGCGCGGCCCCTACCATCAAGGCCCCGAAGGGAAAGAATTGTCTCATCATCCTGGTGCTCGTCACTGGCGCAGCATAACCCAACTGCGGAAGAGGGAAGGCGTTTGAACAGTGCTCCGGGAGGCGGTCAGCTTTTGTACGACGGACGTCCTCCGGCCTCCCCGCAGTCGGATTCTTGCTCTGCATTTGTCACGAATTACAGGCCTTCGCGAGCGGTGTCGGGCACGTCCCGAGGCCCGCTCCGGAGGCCGAGCCGCGGGCGGCCATACCGCGCTCGAGGCTCCGACGGGGCCTCGCCCAGGCGCGCCAGCGCGCGGTAGGTGAGCACCGAGCCGACCACGAGGAGGAGATCCAGGACGATGAGGGTCGCGCCGAACCGGGATTCGCCAAGCGGACGGAGCGCACGCTCGCTCGATCGCAGGAACGCGAGCTGGGTGCCGACCACGGCGAGCCGGTCGGCGTGGACGACGCACGCGGTGACGGCGGCGAGGGCAGGAGCGATCACCAGCGCGATCCGCCGCTCGATCGGCGCGCCGACGAGCGCGGTGCCGGCGCGTAGACCCGCGGGCAAGAACGCTGCAGAGACCGCGGCCGCCGCGACGAGGAGGACCGCCGGGATGCGCGCCGCATCGGCGAGGTAGAGCGCGGACCAAGCCGGCTCGCCCGCCGCGGCGTACGCGGCGACCGGGAAGAAGCAGAGCGCCGCGAGACACGCAGCCGCGGTGGTCGCGAAGCGCCGCTCGCGCTCGGCCAGCGGACCGCGCGGTCCGAGGGCGAGCAGCGTGCCGAGCGCGAACGCGAAGAGCGGCGCGACGACGAGCGGCATCAGGGATTGCACTCCTCGGGGACCTCGTGCTTCGCGGTCTGCACGTTGCTGCGCGCGATCCGGAACGCGCGATCTTCGTCGGGCGCTGCCTCGCACGCCTGCGCCGCGGAGAGGTACGCGCCGCGCGCGTCGATCGGCGCCGTCTTGCCGAGCTCACGCAGCTTCTCGCAGCAGCTCGCGGCGCCGTCGGTGCGCGGCTTCGTCGTGCCCTTGCCGGCGCCCGTCGACTTTCCCTTTGCCGCCTTGGTCCGCTTGGTTCGCCCGCCGTCGGCGCCGACGACCTCTTCATCGGCGCCCGTCTCGCCTTCGGATTTTCCGAACGTCGCGGTCGCCGCGTAGATGAGCCCGACCGAGGGCACGAGCAAGAGGCCGACGATCGGCAGCGCGATCCGGAGCCAGCCGAGCTTCGTCCGCTCGTGGCCGCGCGAGTGATGCAGCGCGACGGAAGGCGGGTCTTCGATCGCCGCGCCGGCTGCTGCGGCCTGCGGCGGCTCGGGACGCACGGACGGAGGAGGCGTGGGCTCGGCGTTCGGTGTCTGGATCTCGACGCCGCGTACCGATGTCGGGGGCTGCGGGGGAGAGGAACCGGCCACGGGGTCTTTACCTCAATCGTCGGAGCCGAAGGGCAGGCTGGCCTGCGCGTCGGGGGGCTTGGGTGTGTGCGCGGGGCCGGAGCTCGCGGGGCCCGCGCTCGCGGGTGGGACGTAGCCCTCGATGCGGAGCAGCTCGGCCTTGGTGCGCGTGCCGCCCGGCGCGGAGAAGCCGGTGAGATCGCCCTCGGTGCCGACGACGCGATGGCAGGGCACGACGAGCGGCCAGGGGTTGGTCGCCATCGCCCGTCCGACCGCGCGCGCGCCGTTCGGGGAGCCGGCCGTCCTCGCGAGCTCGGCGTAGGTCGCCCGCGTTCCGCGCGGAATGCGTCGGGCCGCCGCGTACACCTCTCTTCGGAACGGCGTCATTCCATGCTCGTCGAGCGCGATCGTCGACAGGTCGACGTCCTCACCCGCGAGGTGGGCGCGGATCAGACGCGCCGCCTCCTGGACCGAAGCGGGAGCGTCCGACAGCTCCTGCCGCTCGAGCGCGGCACCGCGCGCGTGTCGCCGCGCGATGGACTCGAGGTGCTTGATGGTCGCCGCCTCGGTCTGGGCGGGAAGCGCGATGCCGAGGAGCGGCGTCTCTTCGGACGTGGCGTCGAAGAGGAGGCCGACCTGGCCGATCGCCGTAGAAATACTCACGTACCTAGGCACTCGAAGCCCTACCTTACTCCTTTCTCCGGTGCTCCCACACCCACTGTCGAGAGCCCACTGTCGGGCAGCGGCCCTCCGAGGCGATCCGTCAGATCGCCCCCTCAAGCTCCTGGTGCTGGACAGCCGTTTGATGCGCTATGATGGGGCGTTACGGCGAAGGTCGTTTCGGACGACGCCATGCTGAACCCTCCCCTGGATTGCCCCTCGTGCGGACTGCGCGCCAAGGTCGACTCGGCGTACTGCGCCGAGTGCGGCTTCCCGATCGGGCAGCTCCGCGGTGAGAAGGCGGACCCGCTCATCGGGCGAACCCTGGCGGGCGGCTACCGGATCGTGGACAGGATCGCGCGCGGGTCGATGGGCGAGGTCTTCCGCGCCGAGCAGGCGAACCTCGGTCGCGCCGTCGCGGTCAAGGTGATGAGCCCGACGCTCGTGGCCGATCCCCAGATGGTCAGCCGCTTCCACAACGAAGCGCGCGCCGCGAGCTCGCTCAACCATCCCAAGTGCGTGCGCGTCTACGACTACGGCGAGACGCCCGACGGGCGGCCGTACATCGTGATGGAGCTGCTCCAAGGGCAAGAGCTCGCTGCGCTGCTCGCGCGCGATCGTCAGCCGCCCGTCTCGCGCGTGCTCGACATTACGCTGCAGATCCTCTCGGCGCTCGACGAGGCGCACGGCTTGGGCGTCGTTCACCGAGACCTCAAGCCAGAGAACGTCTTCGTCCTCCCGCAGCGCGGCGGGGGCGATCTGGTCAAGGTCGTGGACTTCGGTCTCGCGAAGCTCAAGTCGAACAGCCGCGCGACCTCGGGGTCGGGGCTCGTGTTCGGGACGCCGGAATACATGGCGCCCGAGCAAGCGATGGCGAAAGAGACCGATCATCGCACCGACATCTACTCGTGCGGCACGATGCTCTTCGAAATGCTCGCGGGTCGGCTGCCGTTCGAGGCGCCAGGTCCGCGCGAGCTCCTCGAGAAGCACGTCTACGAGCCGCCGCCGCGCCTCTCCACGCTCGTCCCCGATCGCGCGGGCTTCGGCCTCGATGAGATGGTCGATCTCGCGCTTCGCAAAGAGCCCGACGAGCGATTCCAATCGGCAGAGGCGTTCGCGGATGCGCTGCGCGAGGTCGTCGCGTACCGCACCGGCGAGCGGGCCAGGAGCGATCGTCGTTCGTGGATCCGGCAGAGCTTCCGCGCCTGCCCGAGCTGCAGCAGCCGCGTGCTCGCGACGACCAAGTTCTGCGGCGAGTGCGGCGAGCCGATGCCCCGCGAGAGCATCGCGAGCGCGGTCATCTCGTCGGGCGACTCGCTGCCACCGCCGCCGTCGGGCGTCTCGCAGACTTCGTGGCCGCCGCCACCGCCTGTAGAGGAGCGGCCGCCCTCGCAGCCGCCGCCGATGATGAGCGAGAGCTCGGCACGCTCGCTCGAGATGTCGATCCGCGACGCGCTCGACTCCGGTGACGCGAACTCGACGATCGTCTTCCTCGAGCAGATCGCGGTCTCGCGCCTGAGGGCCGGCGACGCGATGTCCGCGATCATCGCGCTCCGTCGCGGCATCGACGTCGCGCGCGCCGATCTCGACAAGGGCGAGCTCGACGACCCGATCCGCGCCGTCGGGCTCCTCAGCGCGAAGCTCGGCGACGCCTACGCGGCGGCGGGCGATCTTCCAGAGGCGCATCGCGCATACAAGGACGCGCTCTCGCTCACGCGAGGCGGATCGGAGCGCGCGTCGCTGTGGACCGCCCTCTCGCGTATCGCGCGTGAGCAAGGCCACGAGTCCGACGCGCTCGACTACCTCGAGGCGGCGGAGCGCGAAGCGTCGAGCGCCGATCGGCGGCTGACGCCGACCGAGGCGGCGAACTCGTTCCGCACCAGGCGCCGCACCGGCGAAGCGGGCTGACCGTCACCCCGCGGGTCGCTTGAAGGACCGAACCTTCGGCTTCGCGCCTGCGAGCGCGAGCTGGCCGCAGGCGGCCGAGACGTCGTCGCCGCGCCGCTTCCGGATGAAGCACGAGTAGCCCGCGCGCACGAGCACGTCTTGGAACGCGAGCACGCGCCGCATGTCGGGCGGGCCGAGCGTGGAGGCGGCGATCGGGTTCATCGGGATGAGGTTGATCTTCACCGGGATGCCGCGAAGGAGGCGCGCCACCTTTTCGGCCTCGGCGGTGTCGTCGTTCTGGCCGTGAACCAGCGTGTACTCGATCGTGATGCGCCGGCGCTTGGGCAGGGGATACGCGCGCAGCGCGCCCATCAAGTCGGCGAGCGGGTACTTCTTGTTGATGGGCATCAGCGATCCGCGTCGCTCGTCGTCGGCGGCGTGAAGTGAGATCGCGAGGCCGATCTGTCCGGAGAAATCCTTGCCCAGCTTCTCGATCTCCGGGACGAGGCCGCTCGTCGACACGGTCACACGGCGCGTCGAGAGCCCGACGCCCTCGGGGTGGGTCAAGAGCTCGAGCGAGCGGCGCGTGGCGGCGTAGTTGTGGAGCGGCTCGCCCATGCCCATGTAGACGACGTTGCGGATCTCTTCGCCCGGCTCGCAGTGCATGCGCCCGAGGAGGACCTGCCCGACGATCTCTTCCGGGCTCAGGTGACGCTTGAGACCGGCGACGCCACTCGCGCAGAACACGCAGCCCATCGCGCAGCCGACCTGCGTCGAGACGCACTGGGTCACGCGGATCGTTTCGGCAGGCGAGGCGTCGGTCTCGTCCTCGTCGTCGCTCGCTGCAGCGACGTCCGCGTCTTCTTCTTGTTCGGCGGCGCGGTCCGCCGCGGATCCGGGACCGGAGACGCGCGGAATGAGCACCGACTCGATCGGAGCATCGTCGCGGAGGCGGATGACGAGCTTGCGCGTCCCGTCGGCGGCGCGGTGCGCGCGCTCGACGGCGCCTATCGAAGGCGCCTCGCCGAACAGCTCGCCGCGGAGCTTCTGCGGCAAGCTCGACATCTGCGACGGGTCGATCACGCCCTTCTTGTGGATCCAGCGGAAGACCTCGAGCGCGCGGAACGGCCGCTCGCCGCGCGCGCCGAGCGCTTCACGCCACTCTTCGGGCGTGCGCGCGACGGGGTGAATCGACCCTTCCATTTCGCGCTGGGGCTTAGCACGGTGGCCGTGGGCCGTGCTAAGCCGCGCACACCATGCCGCGCCCGTTTTCTCCGGTCGAGACGCTGCCCGTTCCCGAGCAGGACGGCCGCACCTTCGTACGCCTGGTCGAGCTGATGCAGCGCCTCCTCGCGGAGGACGGCTGCCCTTGGGATCGCGAGCAGACGTTCGCGTCGCTCCGCCGGTACGTGCTCGAAGAGGCGTGCGAGGTCATCGACGCGATCGACAAGGGAGACAGAAAGGAGCTCTGCGAAGAGCTCGGCGATCTCGCGCTGCAGGTGATCTTCCAGGCCGAGCTGGCGCGCAAAGAGGGCGCCTTCGGCCCCGACGACGTGGTCCGAGCGATCTGCGACAAGCTCGTCCGGCGGCATCCGCACGTCTTCGCCGACGTCACGGTCGAGGGAACGGAAGAGGTGCTCTCGAACTGGGAGAAGATCAAGGCGGCCGAGAAGAAGGACAGGGGGCTCTTGTCCGGTGTCCCTCGGAGCCTCCCGGCGCTCGTCCGCGCCCAGCGCGTCGGCGAGAAGGTCGCGCGCGTGGGCTTCGATTGGCCCGACGCGCGCGGGTCGCGACAGAAGGTCGCAGAGGAGCTGGCCGAGCTCGACACGGCGGCCGAGCGCGGTGACAAGGATGCCTTCGCCGCCGAGCTCGGCGACGTCTTCTTCGCGCTCGTGAACCTCGCGCGGCACCACGGCGTCGATGCCGAAGGCGCGCTGCGAGCGACCACCGACAAGTTCACGCGCCGCTTCGATCACGTCGAAGCGCGGGTGAAGGCCGGTCACGGAGGGTGGCCGGGACCGGGCGAGCCGAGCCTCGCGCTCGAGGAGCTCGATGGGTATTGGGACGAGGCAAAGGCGAAGGAACGCGGGGCCTGAGCGACGGTCGCGGCGACGGGTACGACATCGTCCGCAATCAGCGCAGCGGTCCCGCCATCGGCACCTCCCGTTTCCATCTGCGACCTCGACGAGACGACCAAGCCCTGTCCTCGAGCCACGCTTGGGCTATCTTGCCGTAGCTTGCCGAACTCCAAGCGCACGACCTCGAGAATTGGAACCGTGGCCCGGGCGCTTGCTGAGAACGCCATCTCGGTGGTGTTCCAACCCATCGTCGAGATCGCGACGGGGACGACGTTCGCCTTCGAGGCGCTCGCGCGCAGCAAAGCGAAAGAGTTTCCCGATCCGCTGACCCTCTTCGACGCGGCGGTGAACCAACGAAATGCCGGCAGGCTGGGTCGCCGGATCCGCGATCTTGCGACCTCCATCTGCACCGATCACCCGCTCTTTCTGAACGTCCACCCCGAAGAGCTCTCGGATCGTTGGCTCGTGCAGCCGGACGATCCCGTCTTTTCTCACGACCCGGGGGTGTATCTCGAGGTCACCGAGAGCGTCCCGCTGAGCCACCAAGACGTCGTAAAGAGCATCCTCGCCGAGGTGCGCTCGAAGGGCGTCGGCCTCGTCGTCGACGACCTCGGCGCCGGTTACTCGAACCTCAAGTACATCGCCGACCTCGCGCCGGAGCTCGTGAAGATCGACCGGGGTCTCGTCGAGAAGCTCGAGAAGGACAAGCGCCGCCAGAGGCTCATCGCGGCGATCGTGCGGCTCTGCAACGATCTCGGATCGGACGTCGTCGCCGAAGGCATCGAGACGAAAGAGGAGCTCGACTGCGTCCGTGACACCGGCTGCAGGTTCGCGCAGGGCTACTTCATCGCGCGGCCGGCCGAGGCGGTGAAGCTCCCCGAGATGCAAAACGGCGCGCCCGCGAGCGCGTGGCGCAAGGCGCGAACCGAGCCGATCCGGCGTCGCTCGCGCACCGACGTCTGATCGCTCGGCAACGTCAGAACGCGGCGCTCGCGCCGATGCCGACGCTCAACGTGATCGGCGGTGCGGTGAAGATCTCGTTTCGGTTTTGGTCCTTGAAGCTCCCGCGAACGAGAGGAAAGTCCGGGCCCGCGCGCAGCTCGAAGGCGAACCACTCCGCGGGCGCGAGCTCGACGCGACCCGCGAGCCCGCCGACGAACCAAGGGCTCGTGCCTTCGCTCCCCCCTACGAATTCTTGCGAGCCGATCGTGTATTTCTCTGGTCTCGGCACGGGGAGCGTCTTCTTCACCTCGCCCCAAAGCGCGCCCCCTCCGAGGCTCCCGCAGGGCCACACGCGTACCCACTCGATCGGCAGCCAACCTGGGAGGCAGCCCTCGAGCCGTCCTCGCAAGAGGCGGAAGCTCGCTGGGTTGTTGCCCTCGATGCTGCCCTCCAGGCCCGGCTCGGCGTCGGTGACCGACACCGCGTACGTGAGCTCGGCGCGGAGCGACCACGGAAGGTCTCCCTCGAGCGATCGGAAGCCTAGGTAACCGCTGATCCCGAGGAGCGGGACAGGAGCCGTCGCGACATCGAGAGAGAATGCCGTGCCCGGACCCACGTCGAAGGGGCGCCGGCGAGTGGGCGCGGTCGGAACGTACGGGAAGGCAGGGAGCGCCGGGGGCAAGATGAGATAGCCGTCCACTTCGCGAGGGATCTTCGCCGTCGTCACGCCGAGGTAGTGCGGATCGGACTCGATGAGCTTCGGCTCGGGGATCGCCGGCCTCGTGCCGACCTCTTTCGGTACGTGCGGATCGGGCGGGAGCGGCAGCGGTGGAAGGTGCGCGGTCTCGGCGAGCGGATCGATCGCCAGCGCGGCAAGCAAGGCGAGGGCGGAGACGACCTCGCCACAGCTCGGGTCCTCGAGATCGCGCTGCGTGGCGGTCGTCCCGATCGTCATGTCGAGCCGACCGGTCGCCTTGCGACCCTTCACGTCGAGCTTCACGCGCATCGAGACCTCGGGCTGCTCTCCCGGCCCGGCGAGGCGCGCGATGGCGGTGCGGCGCTTGATCTCGTCGATGAACGTCTCGCGGCTCGGACAGTTCTTCGCCGCCTTGTACTCGACGGTGAAGGTCCGCTCGGCGGCGTCGGCGGCGCGCGTCGACATTGCCGCGGCGAGGACGACGCCGAGCACAAAAACGCTAGGAAAGAGCCGCATCAAGAAGCCGATGAGAAGCCAGTAAGTCTTGTGCGCAGGACGGGGGGGCGCTACGGACCCAAGCGATGGGGCTGGTTCGGATATTGACTCTCAACATCTGGAACCGCTCGGGGCCGTGGGAGCATAGGCTGCCGCTCATCCAGAAGGGAATTGCGGAGCTTGCCCCGGACATCGTCGGCCTGCAGGAGGTCGTCTTCGACCCGGCCGACCCGCCCCGAGGGCAGGCGCACGAGATCGCTCGGGCTTTCTCTGAACCACGCCACATCGCGTTCGCTCCCGCGTGGGCATACGCGTCCGGGGAGCAGTTCGGCAACGCGCTGGTATCGCGATTTCCGATCGTCGAACAGCAGACGATCGAGCTTCCCACGACCGACTCTCGCTGCATCCTGTACTGCCGAGTTCAAATGCCGCAGGGCATCCTCCCGGTCTTCGTGACGCACCTGTCCTGGCGGTTGGAAGAAGGATGGATGCGCGAGGAGCAGGTCCTCGCCATCGCGGGTCACGTGAAGCGACTCGAGAAAGAAGGAGAGCTCCCCGCGGTGTTGATGGGCGATCTGAACGCGAACCCCGACGCGACCGAAGTCCGGTTTCTTCGCGGCCTGCACGCCCTCGAAAAGCAGAGCATCTGCTTCATCGATGCGTTCGAGCGATGCGGCCGAGGGCCGGGGCCGACGTGGGACCCTGCCAGCAACCCCCACGCTGCGCTCTCGCACGAGGGGCCCCGGCGGATCGACTACGTCATGGTGCGCGGTCCACGCGACGATGGTCTCGGCATGCCGGTCTCGGCGCGCGTCGTGTTCGATGAGGTCGTGACCGAGGGCGATCTGCGGTACGCGCCGTCGGACCATTACGGCGTCGTCGCCGAGGTCCGTGTATGAGCGAGGCCCGTCGCGTCGCAGCCTTGCGGTGCCTGCCAGGGCCCGGACGGGGGCCCCTCGGCCCCGGCCGGGCTCACGTTCATGGGGCGCTTTTGAGCGCACCAGTTTCTGCGATCAGCCGGACCCCTGACGGGGATAGCATCGGGTGTACAGCATGCAGGCCTTGCCGCTCCGGGTGACGTTGTCACCGGGCGACGAGGCGCCGGGTGAAGCGGCTCCCGACGACGACCCCGCCGACCAGATGGGGGATGTCGACGACGAGCTGGCCGAAGACGGCGCCGGTCCCGTCGCCTCTGGCGCCGTCTGTGACGGGGCTCGGGTCCGCAAGCTCGTGCTCGATCACAACGCGTTCGTTTGGCGCTCGGTGGTGCGGCTCGGTGTCCCCCGTGCCGACGCCGAGGACGCCCTGCAACAGGTCTTCATGGTCGCCGCCCGCCGCATCAACGACATCCAGCACGGAGCCGAGAGGTCCTTCCTCTACGGCGTCTGTCTGCGGGTCGCCTCGCGGTCGCGCCGCACGCACGCGCGGCGTCGTGAGATCGTCGGCGACGATGCGGCGCCCGAGCGCATCGACACGTCCGACCGGCCCGACGAGCTGCTCGATCGGGCGCGCGCGCGGGCCCTGCTCGAGGACATCCTCGGCACGATGCCGATGGAGCTGCGGAGCGTCTTTACGCTGTTCGAGCTCGAGCAGATGACCATGAGCGAGATCGCCGAGCTGATGGCGATCCCTGCCGGCACGGTCGCTTCTCGCCTGCGCCGCGCACGGGAGCTGTTCTCCGAGCAGCGCAAGCGGATCGAAGCGCGAATGAAGTCGAACCAGGCGATGAAGCTCGGTCGAGCGCAGGCCGAACGGCCCGCGTGCGACGATCGGGAGGCGACATGAAAGCGGATCCGGCACGACTCCTGGACAATCCGGGGAGCGATCTCGACGTGCTGCTCCTCGAGTCGGGGCTCGACGAAGAGCCGCCGGCGCGCGTCGCCGACCGCACGCTCGTCGCGCTGGGCGTCGCGTCCGCTGCGGGCGCCGGAGCCGGCGCCGTCGGTGCAGCTGCTGCGAGCATCAAGGCGGGAGGGACGCTCGGCTGGTGGGCGGGCCCGTGGGCCCTCGTGGCCAAGGTCGGGATCGGCGTTGCTGTGGTCGGCGGCGTCGTCGGGGGCGGGTACGCCGTGATGGCGCCTCCGCCCGGAGCAGGCTCCGCTGCCCCGCCGGCGGTCATCGTCGAGCAGGCCGGCCAGCCCTCTCCTTCGACCCGAGCCGAGGCCGCGGCTCTGCCGGGGTCGGAGAGCACCGGAGCCTCCGAGGCTTCTCAATCCGAGAAGACCGGAGCCCAAGCCGCCGATCCCGTTGCTGCGAATGAAAAGGGCGCCGAGCCGGACGCTGCTGCGAAGGTTGCGGCACCCGCCAAGGGCGCCGACGCCGCCAAGCCGGCGAAGCCCGCTGACGCCGAGAAGGCGAGCGCTGCCATGCCGGCCGGGGCGAAGGCGGCCGAGAGCGGCTCGACCCTCGCTCAAGAGCGCCAGCTGATCGAGTCGGCGCGGGCCTCGCTTCGCAACGGCGACAAGGCCGGCGCGGTCGCGATCCTCGACACCTACCCATCGCGTTTCCCGAAGGGCCAGCTCAAGAACGAGGTCGCGGGCATGCGCCAGGCGATCGTCGCGTCGCCTTAAGGCCGTAGCCGTTCGGGCGCTGCTCTTTTTCTCCCACCCTTTCGCGCGGGGCCCCAACCCCGCGCGATGGCGCTGCCTTTTTGGGGGGGCCTCGGGTAGTGTCTCGAGCGCCCATGACGGTTCGCAAGCTCCTGTCGCGCGGCGGCGCGGCGCTCTTCCTGATCTTCGCGGTTTTGCCCTACGCGCCGGGGTGCGAAAAGCGCCTCAAGCCCGAGGAGTGCGACACGCTCCGCGGCCAGGCGTTCGAGATCCTGAACAAGGCTCAGCCCTGCGCGACCGACGCCGACTGCCAGCAGAGCGAGTGGCCCGGCTGCGAGAAGCCGCTCTCGAAGAAGAACGCGGACGAGCAGATCGGCCCGCTCAAGGCGAAGTTCACCGAGGGCAAGTGCGAGGAGAAGAAGGTCGACTGCCGCAAGCCCCCGCCGGTCTACTGCAAGCAGGGCTTGTGCGTGCACAAAGAGGCGGGGATGCCCGTCCAGGATGACGTTCCTGTCATCACTCCCTGACCCGTCGTCACTCCAGAGCCCGACCATGGCCAAACCGAAGTCTCTCCACGACATCGACACCTTCGACGACGCGAAGCTCGAGGCGCTCATCGAGGTGATGGTCCTCGCGGCGTCGGCCGACGGCGAGTTCCAGCCAGAGGAGCGCGAGCGCCTCGAGCGAGCCATCGTTGCGTTCGCCCCCGATCGCTTCGGCACCGGCAAGCTCTCGAACCTGCTCGGCACGGTCGAGGCGCGTGCAAAAGAAGAGGGGCGCGAGGCGCGCCTCGCTGCGGTCAAGAAGACGTTGGGCGATCCGCTCGCCTGCAAGGTCGCGCTCGAGCTTGCGATTCAGGTCACGATCGCCGACGGCGTAATCCGGACGAGCGAGCGTGAGCTCATCCTCGAGACGGCCGAAGCGCTGGACGTGGATCGCGACGTCGCCGCCGATCTGGTCAAGGCCGCGACGCGCTGAAGCTGTTTGGCCTACTCTTGGCCGATGCGCCGCTCTCCCAAGCTCCTCGCCCAGCTTCTGTGCGTCGCCGCGCTGCTCGTTTCGCGGGAGGCGCTCGCCGAGGTCTTCGAGGTCTCGCCGCCTGACGACGTCGAGGCGGCGATCGCCATGCTCGCGCCCGGCGACGAGCTCATCGTGCACGGCGGGACGTATACGCTCACCGAGCGGTTCGGCATCGACATCGCCGGCACCGAAGCCATGCCGATCGTGGTGCGCGCGGCCGACGGCGAGGTGCCGGTGCTCGATCGGCCCGCGACCGATCAGAACGTCATCGACATCGACTCCGCGGAGTACCTGACCCTGCGCGGGCTCGTAGTCTCGGGCGGCTCGCACGGCATTCGGATCATCAGCGCGCGCTTTTTGACGATCGAAGGCTGCGAGATCAAGGACACCGCGGACGTCGCGCTGAGCGCGAACAGCGGCGGGCCGTACGAGAGCCTTCACATCGTCGGTAACCACATCCACGACACCGACGGCACGGGCGAGGGCATGTACCTCGGCTGCAACTCGGACGCTTGCCGCATCCAGGACAGCGTCATC
>JBGTSH010000293.1:0-13742 GCA_041940405.1 Polyangiaceae bacterium | reverse complement strand
AGTCGCGCCGCATCGACAACCAGCTCCGCGGCCGCGCCGGTCGCCAAGGCGATCCGGGTCAGAGCAAGTTCTACCTGTCGCTCGAAGACGACCTGATGCGCATCTTCGCGGGCGACCGTGTGAAGCTCCTGATGGAGCGCATGGGCATGCCCGACAACGAGCCCATCGAGCACCCGTGGGTCACCAAGAGCGTCGAGAACGCACAGAAGAAGGTCGAAGAGCGCAACTTCGACATCCGCAAGAACGTCCTCGAATACGACGACGTCATGAACTCACAGCGCAAGACGGTCTACGACTTGCGCCAGCAGCTCCTCGCGGGTCGCTACTACCCCGACATCGTCGACGAAGAGGGCAAGCCGACCGGGGAGAAGCGCGTCGTCAAGCCGCGCCAAGAGGTCATCGACGACGTGATGCCGAAGATCGGCGTCTTCCTCGGCACCCACCTCGAAGATCCGATCCTTCCTCACGACAGCGAGGGCAAGCCGCGCACCATCACACGCGACGACTTCGCGCCCGCGAAGAAAGAAAAAAAGAAGAGCAAGAAGGGCAAGGACGGCGACGGCAAGGCCACCGAGAGCAAGGCCAAGGTCCACAAGCTGACCGAGCTCGAGGAGCTTCGCCGCCTCGTGTACCAGGGCGATCGCAGCGGGCGCTTCCCGGGCTGGGGCGTGGTCTACGACTTCACCGGCAAGGCCGACAAGGTCGATGAGGTCTACGACGACCTCGCCGAGCTCGTGCCGCTCGCGCTCACCGAGCAGCGCGAGCGCGTCCTCGACCTGATGGATCGCATCCTCTCCTCGATGGTCGAAGAGTCATGCCCCGCGAACCGCCCGCCCGAGGACTGGGATTGGGGCAGCATCTTCGAGGGGATGAAGGAGACGTTCGGGATCGACCTTCCCGACGACGTGGCCGAGTTCGGCGATCCCGAGTCGCTCGCGCAGCACCTCTTCGATCTGGCCGAGGCGAGCTACGAGTCGAAGGAGAAGGAAATCGGCCTCGAGCTGATCCTCAAGGTGTTCCGTCACATCTATCTCGAGGAGCTCGACCGCGCCTGGGTCGATCACCTCACCGACATGGAGCACCTCCGCGACGGCATCGGCCTGCAGGGCTACGGCCAGAAGGATCCGAAGCAGGCCTACAAGAAAGAGGGCTTCAACATCTTCGTCCAGATGGTGGCCCGCGTCTCCTCGAACGTCATGAGCAAGCTCATGACCAAGGTCGAGGTGCAGCGCGCCGAAGAAGACGACGAGCGCGAGATGCGCGAGCTCATGCGGCTCGCCGAGCGCGCCCGCCAGGCGCAGCCCCGCCACGAGCAAGCGCTTCCCCCGGGTGCGGCGACGAACGCCGCAGAGGCCACCAGCGACATGGCTCCCCTTCTCTCGGGAGAGATGGAATGCCCCTGCGGCAGCGGCAAGGCGTTCTCGAAGTGCCACGGCGCCGAGGACGAGGAGCAGCCGGGCGCTCCTGCTTGAGAGAGTCGGCGTGAGAGCGATCATCACGTCCGAGGGCGGGCCGTTTCCCGACGTGCCCGCCCGCACGATCCGCGCGCGCGCCGAGAAGATGCTGGCTCATCTCGGCCTCGACGCCGAGGTGAGCATCGCGCTCGTGGGCGACCGCGCGATGAAGGCGCTGCATGCGCGCTGGATGGGCGACCCGACGACGACCGACGTTCTGTCGTTTCCGCTTCACGACAGACCGCGCGAGGTGATCGCGCGCGGCGGAGAGATGGCCCTCGGCGACATCGCCGTGTGCGTGCCGCAGGCCAAGCGGCAAGCGCGCACCCGCAAGGTGAGCGTGCTCGACGAGGCAACGGCGCTCGTCGCCCACGGCATCCTTCATCTTTGCGGGTTGGATCACCGGACGCCCGACGAAGAGCGAGAGATGTTCGCGCTCGGGCGGGTGCTCGAGGTGGCGGCCATCAACAAGAAGCCGCTCGCGCTACGCCTCGCGTGGAAAGAAGCCGTAGGGTCGAACCGGCGCGGCCACGCACGCTGAACAAATCCAGCGTGGGCGGCTTCGCACACACGAAGTGCAAGCGCAGCTTCTCCCGCAAAAGGGGGGCAGGTATCCACGATGGATGCTTCGGACGATCGGACCGATCGCTCTCTGCGCCGGTGTCGCGGCGCTGCTCGGCGGGTGCGTCGGAGACATCGGCGGCGGCTCTTCGGAGCCTCCGACGAACACCGGCCTGCATGGCGCGCAGCCGACGACGGCGATCCCTCGGCTGAGCCAACGTGAGGTCGAAGCGACGATCGCCGACGTGTTCGGGATCGTCGGCGCCGCCGAGCGCAACCTCGCCCCCGATCCGAAGAGCGCGGTCAACCCGGCGACCAACGCCGAAGAAGAGGTGTTCGATACGCTGGCCGCGACAAAGACGCCGAGCCAGGTGTTCGTCGACGGCCTGGAGTCGCTCGCGTTCGAGGTCGCGCGCGACTTCAGCGCGAACACCGCGGGTGTCGACGCGCTCGCCGGCTGCACGCCAGATGGCACGCCGGACGATGCGTGCTTGCGAGCGTTCATCGAGAACGTGGGTTTGCGCTTGTGGCGCCGGCCGCTGACGGTCGCCGAGGTCGACGCGCTCGTCGCGACGGTGGCCCCCCTCGCGACCGATCCGGCCGCGGGCTCGTCGGGGCACTACGTCGCCGTACGCGGCGCGATCGCGAGCCTGCTCCTCAGCCCCGAGTTCATCTACCGGACCGAGATCGGGACGGATGTCGGTGGCGGCGCGGTCAAGCTCGACAACCACGAGCTCGTGTCGCGACTGGCGTACTTCCTCTGGGGGACGACGCCGACGCCGGAGCTCCTCGCGCGGGCCGCCGGCGACGAGCTGTCCGAACAAGACGTTGCTGCGCTCGTCGATGAAATGCTCGCCGACGAGCGAGGTGTGCGGCAGATGCGCGTCTTTCACGAGCTCTGGCTGCGCTACACGAGCTTGCTCGTGACCGATCCGGAGCTCGCCGCCGCGATGCGCGCCGAGACCGACGCCCTGGTCGGCCGAGCGATCGCCGGCGTCAGTGAAACGGGCGACTGGACGCAGCTGTTCACCTCGACCCAGACCTTCGTCTCACCGGCGCTCGCGACGCACTACGGTCTCGCGCCGCCGAGCGAGCCTTCGTGGGTTTCCTACGGACCGGACCGGGTCGGCCTGCTCGCGCACGGCAGCTTCCTCTCGCTCAGCCTGACCCGGCAGACCGAGACGCTCCCGAGCCGGCGCGGCGCGATGATCGGCCGCCGACTCCTGTGTGAAATCATCCTGCCCCCACCGCCGGATGTCGCCGTCGACATGGGCGTGACCGTTCCCGAGGGCGCCTGCAAATCCGACGCGTACGAGGCGCACGCGAGTGGCTCGTGCAAGGGTTGCCATACCGTCATCGACGGCATCGGCTTCGGATTCGAGCGCTACGACGGCCTCGGTCGCTACCGCGAGGTCGAGCAGGACAACCCTTCTTGCAGCATCGACGGCGCGGGAACGTCGGCAGGACAGACCTTCTCCGGACCCAACGAGTTCGTCGCCGCAAACCTCGATCAGATCTCGGACTGCGCTGCGATCAACCTCGTGCGGTTCGCGATCCGCGATTGGGACGCCTCCGAAGAGCACATCGAACGAATCACCTATGCGTTCGCCGAGTCGCACAACGACTTCGGAGCCCTGATGCGCGCGGTCGCGACCGATACGAGCTTCCGCCACCGCGTGAACGAGGTGTCGCAATGAGCCATGGGACGGGCATCCGCCACTCGGTGAACAGGTTTCGGTTGAGCCGCCGAGCGATGATCCGCGGTGCGTTCGGCACGGCGCTCGCGCTTCCGACCCTCGAGTGCATGCTGAATGGCAATGGCACCGCCCTCGCGGGCGGGGCCAACCTGCCGAGACGCTACTTCCTGCTTCATACGCCGACTTCGCTCGTGACGAGCGGCTCGCACGAAGAGGGGCTCACGCCGGCGAACACCGGCTTCGGTTATGACATCCGCCCCGTGATGCAGCCGTTTGCCGATCACGACGTCGCCGGCGACATCTCCGTCGTCTCTGGCCTCTTCGCGCCGCCACTCGACGCCCCCGGCGGGTACAACGTCGACTACCACGGTCAGGCGCCGTTCGCGGTGATGACGGGCATGCGCTCCGGCTTCAGCGGCGTCACGTGGCGAGCGCAAGGTTGGTCCGCCGATCAGCTCGCGGTGCAGCGCCTCGCGCCCTCGACCAAGTTCCCGTTCCTCTACTTCCAGCTCGACTCGCAGACGGGTGGGATGAACATCTGCTACGAGGAGACCGAGGGGTTCAGTGACGAGCCGCCGATCGTCTACCGAGCAATCGAGCCGCAGACCTCGCCCGCACTCGCCTACAGTCAACTGTTCACGGGGTTCGCTCCGCCGAGCGACATGCCGGATCCCGAGGCCGAGCTCGAGAAGCGCCTGCGGATGAGCAGCCTCTCGTACGCGAAAGATGGCATCTCTTCGCTGCGTTCTCGCCTCGGCGCGTCCGACCAGAAGACGCTCGACGAACACCTCGAGCGCGTGCGTGAGCTCGAGAAACGGATCGGCGCGGGTATCGGCGTCGTCTCCCCCAACTGCCATGATCCGGCTCACGGCAGCACCGATCCGGCCGACGTCTCGACTGACGTGCCCGATCAGGCGGCCCGCGCCGACCTCTTCATCGAGCTCGCCGAGCTCGCGTTCGCGTGTGACATGACGCGGGTCCTCACCATCGGCGGCGCGTCGATCATGACGGGGAGCGGAATGAGGCACCCGGCGTGGAACCACGTCGGCGGCCTCCACGGCGAGGTGCAGCACGGCGCGTCGCAGGCGGACCTCGACACGGCCAACCGGTGGTTCGTCGACGTCTACGCCCGCATCATCGCGCGCTTCAAGGCGACGCCCGAAGGACAGGGCAACGTCCTCGACAACACCGCCGCGCTCTTCATGATGGAGGGCGGCAAGGGCCTCACGGACGACCCGCAGCGCTCCGGCGACGGTGGCGCCGACCCCAACCACTCCGTCGACAACGCCGTGGCATTCTTGGCCGGTCGAGTCGGTGGGCTCGCCGCCGGACAGCACGTGAACCTGACCGGCCAGGATCTGCACCCGTCCACGGTGATCACGACGGCATTCGAAGCCCTCGGCATCGAGCCCACGCTCGGCGAGATCTCCGGCGTGATCGATCAGCTCTTCGCGTAAGCGTCAGAAGGTCGCGCGAACGCCGAGACCGACGTCGCCGGGCGCGGCGCCGAGGTCGAGCGCGACGCCGGGCGCCGCTCGCTTCTCTGTCGCGTTGTAGTCGATGAGTCCCGCGGCGATCAGCGCGATCCCGAACGCCATCGAGACCCCGCCTGCCCCGGCGGTGAGGCCCAGGCACAGCCCGCGATCGGACTCGGCGAAGTCGAGCGTGCAGAGCGGCGCCGTCGCCAGGCTGAGCGCGCCGACGCCACCGAAGACGCCGCCGGTGATGAGGAACGCCACGCCCGTCGTCGGCGGTTTGTCGGGATCGGGCTCGCGGTACTCCATCACCTTGACCGCGCCCTTCGAGACTTCCGCGGTGTCATCGTGCGCGAAGGCCCCCGACGGCAAGAGGGTCGCGAAGACAGCGGCGAAGCTGAACGCAGCGCTGCGAAATCCCATCGCCGCCATTGTACCTCAGGGCGGAGCGAGCAGCGCCGGCTCGGGCCCCGGACCATCGAGCGACAGCAGGAACGCGATGAGATCCTCGATCTGACCGTCATCGAGGCCGAGCGGTTCGATCTCGCTCAGACCGAGAAACCCATCAGGATGACCGCCGTCGTTGAAGTGCTCCATCACGTAGATGAGGTGCCGCTCCTGCCCCGTGTGGAAGAACGAGGGACGGCGCGAGATGCAGCGAAGGCTCGGCGTCGAGAACGCACCGAGCAGCGATCCCTTCACGAAGCTCGGCAGGCGACCGTCGTCGCCGTCGCTGAAGGGCCCGCGCGAGCTCAGCGGATCGATCATCGCTTGCGTGAGCCCTGCGAGCGCCCCGGGATCGTCGGCGTCGATGAACTCGACGGCGACGTAGTCGGGCCTCAGCCCGACGTTGTGAAACCCGTCGTCGGTGAGCCGAGGGCCCGTATGGCAGTCGATGCAGCGGCCTTCTTCGACGAACAAGATGGCGCCGCGCTTCTCGGCGTCGGAGAGCGCAGCGTCGTCGCCGTCGAGCCACGCGTCGAATCGACCCGCCCCACAGCTCAGCTTGCGCAGGTACGCCCCGAGCGCCTTGCCCGTGTTCACCGCGACGCGCGTGACCGCGTCCTGATCGGCTAGAGAGAGCGCATCGAAGACGCCCTGGTCTCCAGGCCGTCCTTCGCAGTCGGCGGGCGGCGACTCGACATGCGGACAGCCCGCCAGAGCGGAGGGCAACGCCGGAAAGCGCTCCGTGTCGTCGAAGGGCGGCATCGGACCGAAGATCGCCTCGTACTCCTCGCGGTGCTCCTCGAACATTGCGAGCGCGACGTAGTACCGCGAGCTGTTCATCTCCTTGGGCGCTTCGAAGACGCCGATGGCTTGGCCGTAGAAGGTGTCGCGGCGCGCGTCCCAATTGAGGAGCTTCTTGTGCCCGACATCGAGGAGCGGCGGTGTTCGCCGCAGCACCCAACCCGCCGCGAGCGAGATTTGGAGCCCCGGGCTCCGGTTGTCCGAGAACCAAGCTTCGGGGATGTGGCAGCCGGCGCAGGAGACGCGCCCCGTTTGACCCTGTACGCCCAGGCTGCCCTCTTTGCCGTCGTTGTCGTGATCGAGGAGCGGTCCGGAGAGGCGCGGGTCGAAGAAAAGGCGCTGGCCGAAGATGGCGGCATCGTCATCGTCCGCGAACGCGTTGGTGACGTCGGGCGGCGGCGGCCCGTCGACCCAGCGGAGCGTCTGCAGGCGCGCCCACTGTTCGTCGGTCGGCTCGACGGGCGCGGGCGGGCCGCCACCCGTATTGCCCGGTAGGCCGGCGCCCGCGGTCGCCCCGAACCCGCCGGATCCCATCGGGAGCGACGGGTCCTCGCAGCTCGCGCCCGCGAGCGCGGCGAGCGCTAGCCCGAGCACGACGGCGGCAGCGGCACGTGCCATTCGCCTGCGAGCGTACACCTCGACGCGGCGTGATGCTTGGCCTACGCGTGGGGCGATGCTGCCCGACCGTCGCTACGTTCCGGTGCTCACCCTCACCGCCGTCGCCGCCGCGTTCGCCGCATGCGGCGGGAGCCCCGAGCCGCCGATGGCCGAGCCTGTTCCCGAGCGGGTCGACTGCGAAAAAGCAGGGGGCTTGTGCCTGCCGAACACGAACGCGGCGCCGCCCCGATATCGTCAGGCCACCTACGAAGAAGGCGTCTGCCAGCGTCGTGACGACATCTGCTGGCTGAGGCAGTAACCGCCCCGTCGCTGCTTCCTTCTTCTGTGCGGAGCCCGGCCGGGCTAGGTTCCTCGGCCGATGAGCGTCGCCGCGAGCCAGCCGATCGTCCGGCCGTCCTTCTTCGCGATCTTCTTCCGCGAGGTCGGTCTCGTCCTCATGCGCGAGCTGTTTCGGAGCTTGCGCAGCGCCAAGGGCATCGTCCTCGGGCTGATGACCGTGATCGGCGGCGTCGGCACCACGCTGATCGGCCTGTACGTGCAGGCCAAGATGTACCAGTCGATGGGATCGCAGTCCGGGCGGATGGCGCGGCGGTCCGGTCTCGAGCTGGCCTACGGCAAGGACATCGCCGAGGCTCTCTCTCCCGCTCCCGAGGTCATGCTCGCGATGTTCAGCTCGACGCTCACGCTGTCGGCGCTCCTCGCGGCCTTCGTCGGCTACGACGCCATCTCGAGCGAGCTCCAGTACCGGGCGGTTCGGTACTCCACGGTGCGCGCGCGGCGCGACAACTTCGTCATCGGCAAATTCCTCGGAGCCTTCTGCGTGGCGTCGCTGATGACGTTCACGATCCACGCCATCTCCTGGATCCTCCTCATCGTTCAGTCGGACACTCCGATCGACGTCACGCTGGGCATGGGGCCGAAGCTGTGGCTCCTCACGCTGCCCATCAGCTTCGCGTGGTGCGCCCTGGTCGCGTTCGCGAGCTCGATCGTGAAGACGCCGATCCTCGCGCTGCTCGCCACCATCCTCACGATGCTGGTCACCTGGATGTGCTACGGCGTCGGCCGCGCGTTCGACAAGTACGAGTGGCTCTCTTGGGTGCACCCCGGCGGCTACGACCGCCTCTTGCTCGATCCTGATCCGATGAAGCTCGTCCAAGGCCTCGGCGCTTCTTTCGCGTGGGCCGCCGTCTTCATCGCCGGCGCGATCTTCGTCACCACCAAGAGGGACGTCTGATGAACGACGTCGCCGTAGCAGAAACAGAGGACAAGGCCCCCGACAGCGAGTCGGCGTACGCGCCTCCGGGCAAGGCAGCGCCGGTGAGCGTCGGGCCGGCGAGCACCGACTCGGCGGTGAGGCTCCGCGGCGTGCGCAAGCTCTTCGGTGCGAAGGCCGCCGTCGACGACGTGACGTTCCGCATACCGCGCGGGTCCGTCTTTGGGCTCATCGGACCGAACGGCGCCGGCAAGACGACCACGTTCTCGATGATGGCCGGGTTCCTCGAGCCGACCGAGGGGTCCCTCGAGATCCTGGGCTACTCGCCGCGCAACACCGACGAGCTCCGCGGGCGCCTCGGCGTTCTGCCGCAAGACGCCGTCTTGCCGGCGGCCGATCGCGTCGGCGACTTCCTCGTCTACCTCGGGCGCCTCCAGGGCATGTCGCATGGTCGAGCCGTCGAAGAAGCACGCAAGGCGCTCGCCGAGGTCGAGGGACGCGACTGGTGGTTCCTCAAGTGCGGCGCGCTCTCGCACGGCATGGCAAAGCGCGTGCAGCTGGCCCAGGCGCTCCTCGGCGATCCCGAGGTGGTCCTGCTCGACGAGCCGACCGCCGGCCTCGATCCGCGCGTCGCCTACGGCGTGCGGCAGCTCGTCCGTGCGCACAAGGGCAAGTGCACGCTGGTCATCTCGAGCCACAACCTCCACGAGCTCGAAGAGATCTGTGACTTCGCAGCGATCCTCGACCATGGCCGCCTGGTCGCCCACGGCTCGATTCAGGAGCTGACGGCGGCATCGCAAGAGATCCACGTCGAGCTCGCTCCGGGGCCTCCCGTGCCGCTGGACGCGCTCCGCGCAATTCCGGTGGTGAGCCGCGTCAGCTTCGACGAGCAGCGCCGCGACCTGGCCATCGACTTCTCACGCGAAGCCGCCGACGCCGAGACGGTGATCGGCCACGTTCTGATGTGCCTGCTCCAGCATGGGGCACGCATCAGCGGCGTGTCCAAGGGTCGCGGCCTCGAGCAGCGCGTGATGGAGCTCACCGCCGGCGAGCGCTGAGCCATCCGAAGACCTGGGCTGTCCGAAGACCTGGCGAAGATCTGGCACCAAGCTTGCGATAGCCTGGTCCCATGCGCTTTGCATGGGCTTGGACTGCGCTCGGCTTCGGATTGGCAACGCTCCAAGGGTGCAGCTGTCAGTCACTGCCCGACGTGGTGGAGGAGGCTGCTGGAGCGGGCGGTAACGCCGCCACCGGTGGCGGAGGGTCGGGGGCCGGGGGCGAGGCCGGCGTCGGCGGAGGTGAGCAGTGCGGTGACGAGATGGTCGACGTGATGAGCGACTCGCGCCATTGCGGGCTCTGTGACAACGCGTGCGTGGGCATGCGGCCTTGCGTCGGCGGCTCGTGCTTGCTCGCTGGATCCGGCGACGGTGCTTTCGCGGTGGCGATGGACAGCGAAGAGGACGAATTCGTCTATTGGTCGCACGGCGGCCTGGGCGGCGCGATCGAGCGTGTCTCACGATTCAACGGCGCCACCGACGAGGTCGCGGGGATGTTCCTTCTCTGGGACTTGCAGGTGCATGCCGGGTACCTGGGCATCATCCCGATGACCACGGGGTTCGCGACCGGTGCACCGCAGTGGCTCACGTGGGGCGGGGTACCCACCGACGTGTGCCCCGGCACCTGCATCGGATACGACGTCCTCGTGTCCGGGGAGATCCTCGCCTACGGAACCGACCGCGACATCTACGTGCAAGGAGACGGAATGGTCATTGACCTCACCGGTCCCCCGGACTTCCCGGTGACGCTGATCGCCGCTTCGGCCGCGATGCCCAATCCGGTCGCCATGGGTGGCGACGTCGGAACGGCTCCTTTCGACAACCTTCGCTTTGCCCCCGCGCTCACCGAGCTGGCGACACCCGTCGACCTGAACGAGATCGTCGTCCGATTGCCGAACGCGCTCACCTTCGTCGGACAGGACCTCTATTGGATCGGCGACCGAAGGGTTCGGTGCCGTCGCGGCTCCGATGGCCAGATCATCGATTTTCTGACGTGGAGACGCCCGGGAGAGGACCAGCCGCGCCAACCGTTTGCGCTCTGGGTCGCGTGGTCGGGAGCGATGACCCAGACGCCCCTTTTGTATGTCTCGCACGAGGGCGGCAGCATCGTTCGCGTCCCCGCCAACTGTCAGCCGCAAACCGCGGTCGAGGTTCTGGTGGAGCCGCCGCTCGAGGCGGACGCGGACGTCTTCGCCATCACCGGGCCGACGACCGCAGACGGCCCGATCTACTACTCGATGTCCAGCGCCGACAACGCCAACTACGGGGGCGTTTTTGCCCGCCACAGGATGGCGCGAGTGCTCCGCACGGACTGATCCGCAGCGTTCGGCGAGCCCGGCTAGACTGCTCGAGCCGATGGGGTCTACGGACGACGAAACCGACATCGAGACTCGCTCCGAATCCGGAGCGAGCCGCGATGTCGTCTTGATGGTTCGGCTCCCCGATCGCACGGACGCCGTCCGCCTCGAAGAGGGCAAGTCGATCGTCATCGGCCGCGGCGAAAACGCCGACATCGTCGTCGATCACGCGAAGGCCTCGCGCGCACACGCGACGATCAGGCTTCGGGCTGGGGTGCTCTTCGTCGAAGATCTCGGCAGCCGCAACGGAACGCGGGTGAACGACCGCGTGATCCGCGGCGAGTCGATCGTGCTCCGCAGCGGCGACCGGGTCATCGTCGGCTCGGCAGAGATCGTGGCGTCGGTGCCCGAGAGCCGCGGGGACGACGAGGACTTCTTGGAGGTCGAGCTCGCTCAGATGCTCGCCTCGCGCGGTGGCGCGGTCGTGGTGATCCGGGTGGCGTTCGCCGATCCGCCGGCCGACGACGTGCTCGATGCGATCGATCGCGAGGTGGGCGAGGACGGCGTGGTGATCCCGCGGAGCGAGCTCGAGGTCTTCGCCCTCTGCGCAGGAGCGGGGGCCGCCGACGCCCGGGCGCGCATCGCCGCGATCGCAAAGACCGGCAACATCTCCGTTGCCCGGCATCCTGAGGACGGCCGAACGGCGCGCGAGCTCGCTCGCGCCGCCGAGCGAGCCGCCGGCCGGGCGCTGCCGGAGCGACCCGACATCATCGTCGCGGATCCGGTCATGATGCGGGTCTACGAGCTGGTTCGCCGGATCGCCGACGGGCCGACGAGCGCGCGACAGCGGATCGCGTACCTCGTGTGCGCGAACCTGACGCTCCCCCGTCGACGCCCTTGCATCGCGACGGCGAGCGACGAACTCCGACAAGATCGCACCTTCATACAGATCGCCCGACAGAACGTAGGTGTATGCCAGAGCGACGCGGGCATCGTTCACCGCGTCCACGGACTCATCCGGCTTCGCTGCCAGGATTGCGTCAGTGAAAAGAGTCTTGGCATCGGTAAGGATCTGGGCCTGCTGGTCATCGATGAGGAACATCGCTTCGGGGTCAATCAAAAGGAAAAAATTAAGGCGCTGCGCAGCGAGATCGATATTCTCACGCTCACGGCTACGCCGATTCCGCGCACTCTCAACATGGCACTGGGCAGCCTGAGAGATCTGTCGATCATCGCCACGATACAGGTCGTCTGCCTGGCGGCTGGGACCTACGTTGTCTACGCGGAGAGGCCTCTCGCGCTGGTGTACGTCGACGGCAGCGACCTCGACCGCTTCTCGAAGTACGGCTTCGGCTTCTTCGGCGACACCCGGGTGCACGGCTACCGCTCCGGCCGCGTTCGCGCCGAGAGCGCCTACGTGGCGCACGCCTCCTACGGCTTCGAGATCGGCGAGTTGCTGCGCCTCGACGCCCAGGCCGACGTCGCCTGGGCGAGCGACGAGGAGAGCGGGCTCGAAGACGAGATGCTGGCCGGCGTCGGCGTCTACGGCGGGGGCCTCATGTTGCAGCACATGCACCAGCAGGCCCTCGGTGGGTCGCAGGAAGCCCTCCGGCTCGTCGACGACGCCCGCGGCTCGACCACGTCGAGCACATCCGACCCTCTCATCGACGATGCACGGGTCTCGACTACGGTTCATTACACGGGATGTCGGCGACCTGCGAGGCTCGACGGCGGCTCAGCACATCGGACCTTCTTCACACGCACACCCGGAGCCCGACGGGTTTGCCGTGGGGCCGCTGTCTTGGACGTCGTTGCACGTGATCGTGCTGTCGTTGCTGCCGCAGTTGAAGTCGAGCGCGTTGCACGCTTGCTCGTGGTTTTGACACACCAGCGAGCAGGTCCCCCCCTCGCAGTTGATCACGGTGTTTTGGCACGCTTGGTCTCCGCTGCACAGCACGTCGCACGGATGATCGGGCGGGCACTGGATCGTGGCGTCCTTACACGACTGGGTCCCTTGGCAGCTGATGCGGCACGGACGGGCGGGGGCACACTCGATGAGCTGGCTATCGCACGTCTGGTCCCCGTCGCAGTCGACGTGACAAAGACCCATCCCGCAGCTGTCGCACAGTTCATTGTCGCAGTCGCCGAACATCACGGGATCATCGCCGCAGGCCGGAGCCCCGGTGCTCGTCCCCGGCGGGTCGGTGGTGACGCTCGTGCCCTCGGTCGTGGTGTCCCCGTCGGTCGCGCTCGTGCTCCCGCTCGTCGGGGGCGTCGAGGTCCCGGTGGTCGCGGTGTCGTCGACGTTCGGGCCCGCGGTCGACCCGTCGCCGCTGCCCGCCGATTCCACGGGCATGGTCGACGTCGGGCTGGTGGTCGCCGTGGTCGATGCGCTCGTGGCGGTGTCGCTGTCGTTTCCGAGCGTGCTCGGGGTCCCGGACTGTCCGGAGCCGCTGGAGTCGAACGTACAGCTTCCGACGACGAGCAAGATCAACACGCGAGTGCGCATCGGGGATATCGTAGACGCACAGCGTGCCCTTGCGGTAGTCCGACGGACGACGGCGGGCACAATTTCTCGTTCGCGCGTTCACGGCGCGACGCTCACGTCGCTCGCCGAGCGCCGCGGTCGGTGTTTTCTCGGGCCCCCACCCGCCTTGACGCGCCGCTCGTGGCAAGATCCGCCCCATGAGCGACTGGTTCACCGACGAGAGCTTCTGGGAGGGCGTATATCCGCTGATGTTCTCTCCCGATCGGTTCGAGGGGGCGTACGCGGAGACCCAGCACCTGATGGACCTGACCGAGGTGCGCTCGGGACGAGTGCTCGACCTGTGCTGCGGTCCGGGCCGCCACGCGGTGCCGCTGGCCCAGGCGGGCTTTTCGGTCACCGGGGTCGACCTGAGCCGCTACCTGCTCGACAAGGCCCGCGCTCGCGCGGCGGAGCGCAAGGTCGAGGTGGACTGGGTGTGCAAGGACATGCGGGAGTTCGTAGAGCCCGGCGCGTTCGATCTGGTGGTCAACCTCGCGACCTCGTTCGGCTACTTCGCCATGCAGGCCGACGACATGAAGGTGCTCAAGAACATGGTCGAGAGCATCCACGACGACGGGGTCATCGTGCTCGACGTG
>JBGTSH010000292.1:0-13853 GCA_041940405.1 Polyangiaceae bacterium | reverse complement strand
AGCTCGATTCGCGGAACGGTGAGGTGTCCCTGCACCGGGTTGGGGCGAACCTCTGGCAAGTAGGTGACACCGCTGCTTGGAGGCGCGGGGGCGTTCTTGGCGGCATCCTCGATTTCGCGCTCGACCTGCTTGAGCTTGTCGACCGCGGCCTTGAGGTCGCTGTCGCCCGCGACACGCTCGGCGGCGGCTTCGGCCGCGGCGCGATCGCGGATGCGATCGAGCGTCTCAGGCGAGGGATCGTACGGGGAGTCGGACATCGCGCTCAGAAGTACGGCTTGTCGGGATCGTACGGCTTCGCCGAGGCCGGCGTGGCCGTGGTGGGCGGTGCGGCGGAGGCCGGCGGCTTGCCGGGCTGCGCTCTCGGCGTGGGCTGCGATGACGGTGCCGCAGGTCGCGCAGACCCGGTCGCGGCAGCGGAGGTGGGCGCTGCGCTCGCCGAGGACGACGGTGCCGGCTGGGACGTCTCCACCACGTCGGCGGTGGCGGTGGCCGCGACCGCTTGCGGAGCCGGCGGTTCGGCTGCGCTGGGCGCCGATGGTTGCGCCGTCGGCGGCGAGTTCCCCTCGACCGGCTTGGGAGCGACGACGCGGACGTAAAAGACGAAGGCCGCCAGGAGCGCCGCAACGATGAGAACACCGTACGTCACGCCGGAGAACGCCGCGTCTCGGATGGTGCGCGGGCGGTTGGGATTGGCGGTGCTCGTCGCGCTGAAGCGCTCGTCGGTGGAGAAGGTACGATCCGACGTCGGCGCGGGGTGGGGGGTGCGTGCTGCGGGCGCCGGGGGTTGAGCGTCATGCAAGCTCTCCATCCGGATGGTCCGGGGCGGCGTCGCTGCTGCCGGAGCGGGCTGCTGCGCCGGCAGAAGCAGCGGCACGGTGCCGCGAGGCCCTGGCGGCGTCGGATGTCGCGGCGGCGTAGGGTGTTGGGCCGGAGACTGCATCGCGAGCTCTGTCCTGGCGTTGGCGAGCGAGTCGCTCTTCGGTTGTCGGATCTCGAGCGCGATCTGGGCGAGGAGGCGCGCGATCTCGCGCGCATCCGGACGGCTGCCCGGGCGCTTCGTGAGCATGCGATCGACGACTTGGCTGAGCGACGCCGGCAAGCTGGGCTTGAGCGACGAGAGCTTGGGCGGCTCGGCCACGAGGTGGCGGATCGTGACCTCTTGCTTGTTGAGCCGGCGGGTCGGATCTTCGAACAAGTGATGGCCGACGAGCATCTCGGCCAGGATGAGGCCGAGGGCGTACACGTCGACGCGGCCGTCGTTGGCGCCGAGCGAGTCGTCCATCTGCTCGGGCGCCATGTAGTGCGGCGTGCCCATGTTCGGCGGCTTCGTGGTCTTGAGGTTCTCGGTCCGGACGCGGGCGAGGCCGAAGTCGATGAGCTTTACGGCGCCGCCCGGAACGAGGATGACGTTCTCGGGCTTGAGATCGCGATGCCAGACGTTGCCGCGATGCATGGCATCGAGCGCGTCGGCGATCTGCACGGCCCACGCGACCGCCGACTCGACCGCGACGGAGCCGCCGGTAAGGATCTCGCGCAGCGTCTTGCCGTTCTGGAGCCACTCCATCGAGATGTAGACCTTGCCGTCGACGAGCCCGCCTCCGTAGACGCGGACGACGTTTGGATGATCGAGGCGGACGCCGGCAGCAGCCTCACGCCGCATGCGCTCTTGCGCGTCTTGGCTCGCCTCTCTCCGGATCGGGAGGACCTTGAGCGCGACCATGCGGTCCGTGAAGTCCTCGCGGGCGAGGTACACCTCACCCATGCCGCCGCGACCGAGGATCGCGAGCACGGTGAAGCCGGCGAAGACCTGCCCCAGCTGCAGGGTGTCCTCGGACGACGCGGGGTTCTTGCGCCGCAGCTCTTCGAGGTCGAAGCCCACCCCGGTCCCCGTTCCAAGCACGCCGAGCATCATAGCTTCCCCCAAGGCAGGGGGACACCCAGCAGGTGGACGGTGACCGCGAAGATGACGAGGACGACGAGCACCGTCGAAACCAACGCGCCCCAGAACGCCAGCGTGCGCTGGGCCTTCGTCGCGCTTGCCGGCCGAGCGATCTCATCGAACGCTCGCGGAGACGGCACGCGCTCGACCCGCGCCTCGACCTTGGGTCCTGCGGCTCGCGGGTCGGGCAAGAGCTCGGTCGCGAGCTGACGCTGAGGCCGCGGCGTCGCGTGGGGCTCGGAGCGCAGGGGTGCAGGCTGAGGAACATGCGGCGCCGGCAGCAGAAACGGTGTCAGCGCGGCGATCAGCGCATCGGCGGAGGCGTACCTCGCCTCTTTCTCTTTCTCGAGGCAACGCAGAACGATCGCCTCGAGCGCAGGGGGGACGGGAGCGATCGAGCTGGGCGGCGGAGGCGGATCGTAGGCGGCGGCACGGGCGAACCCCGCCATCCCCCGCTCATCATCGAAGGGGCCGCGCCCCGTGAGCATGACGTAGAGAAGCAGACCGACGCCATAGATGTCGGTGCGCTGATCGACGGGCGACACCCCGAGATGCTCCGGCGTGAGGTAGCGAGGCGTTCCGAGCACCATGCCCTCGGCCGTGGGATGCACGGGACCGCGAGGGCCGTCGGCCGCGCCGAGCACCTTGGCGACACCGAAGTCCAGGACACGCGCCATTCGACCCCTGAGCGGATCGGAGGCACTGACCGCGCCGACGGGATCCGACAGATAGATGTTGGCGGGCTTGAGATCGCGATGGATGACGCCGATGGCGTGCGCGGCCGACAGACCGCGGAGGACGTGGAGCGCGATGCCCACCGCCTCTGCCGCGGCCAAGCGGCCTCGCGCCTTGAGCTCCTCGGCGAGGCTGCGGCCACGCAAGAGCTCCATCACCACGTAGAGCTGCCCCCCCGGGGAACGCCCGAGATCGGTTACCTCGAGCACGTGCGGGTTGGCGATCCGGCCGAGCGTCTCCGCCTCGACCCGGAGCCGATCCTCTTCCTTTTCTGTCGGAGGCTCACCGTCGATGTTGGCGAGGACCTTGACCGCGACGCGCTTGCCCAGCGTCCTGTGCTCCGCCTCGACCACCATGCCCATCCCCCCTCGACCCAAGAAGCGGAGGGACCGATACGGTGTGCCTTCGAGCGGGTCGGGATGGGGACGATCGAGGTCCGGGGCCACGGAAATTCATATCCTCGCAGCCGCGCGAAACCGGACATTGTCCGGTCGTGCCGGCTCGGGAGGATGATGTACCATGCTCTCGGTCGTGGAAGATCCGCTCGAGGACCCCATCATCCGCGCAGAGGTCGACCGTGCGGTCGCCCCCTACCGCGCCACGTTGGGAAAAGAAGCGCTGGAGGAGCTGCGGAACGTCATCGCGGTGCAACTTGCGTCGCACCCGGTGCTGTCCCGGCTCGTCTCCCGGCTCAAGCCACCGCCCGTCGTGCACGCGAGCGACGAGCTGCCGACCGGCAGCGACACCGCCGCAGCGGGGCACGAGCGTGAGCCAACCGGCACGGGAGGCGACGACTGAAGCCGCTTTCGCCGGAGCAGAACAGTCTGGTCGTCGAGCACCGGGGGATCGTCCGCAAAGCCGCCAAGGCGATCGCGGGACGGTACCAGCTCGATTTCGACGAATGTATCTCGGCGGGTAACCTCGCGCTGACCGAGGCGGCGCGCACCTACAATCCGAGCAAGAACGATCGGTTCGATCTCTTCGCTTACCCCCGCGTCGCGGGTGAGATGCTCGACAGCGGAAAGCGCGCCCAGCGCTCCGCGGCCATCGGCGTCATCCTCGCCGCCCGTGAGTTCGCGCTGCGCGCCGCGGACGCGATCGACCACGAGCCGAGCCCGTTCGCCGATGACAGCAGCTTCGCCACCCAGGTGTCCGACGCCTGCGACGTCCTTGCAGCAGCGTTCGTCGCCGGGCTCGGCGCCGCGAAGCGTGACGCTGCTGGCGTGGATGAGGAGCTCATCAAGGCCCAAGATGCCGAACGCGACCGTGAGGCGATCGACCTCGCACGCGAGACGCTGCCTGATGCCGCGCGAACGATTCTCGACCGGCACCTGCTCGCCGGCGAGCGCTTGGTCGATGTCGCCGAGGCGATCGGCATGACCGAAAGAAGCGCGCGCCGGTACAAGCAAAAGGCACTCGAAGCCTTGAAAAGCGCGCTCCTCTACCTTCGCACCTCACGATAGCCAGCCCCCGGCTGTCCGGTTTCGGCGGCTCAGGAGGATGTTGGATTCATGGCGCCTCACGGCACGCACGAATCCAAGAGCACGCTGACGAGCCTCCTCCAGGGCGGCGGCAATCGCACCGACTACGCCCTCGGAACCGCGCAGACCGGCTGGACCGGGCTGGATGTGGTTCGCTGGCGCGCGAGCGAACGGCTGGGCACGCCCTTCGAGCTGGAGATCACGGTTCAACGCAAACGCTCGCTTGGCCCGGTGGCGCTCGCCGAGCTCATCGATCAGGCAGCCACCCTGCGGATCGCCACGGAGACCAGCTGGCGCCCAGTTCACGGGATCATCGTTCGCGCGGAAGAGCTCGAGCGGACATCGACGCTCTACCTCTATCGGCTTCGGATCGCGTCGCACGTGCTTCGGATGTCGCAACGGGTGCGGTTTCGCACCTTCGTCGACCGGACGCTTCGCGAGGTGCTGACTGCGTTGCTCGAGAACCATTCGACGGCGGCGCCGGGTGGGAGCGGCGGGCTCGCCGAGTCGGAGAGATTGTCGGCTCCGTCGGAGCGTCCGTCCTACGCCAGCTACCAGAGCCCTTCCGCCGTCTATCGCTTCGCCGTCGCCGAGCCGGAGCGACTCGATGACGCCAAGCTTCGCAGCTACGTCGTGCAGTACGGAGAGAGCGATCTCGCGCTCTTCCACCGCTTGCTGGAAGAAGAAGGCCTCACCTACTTCTTCGAGCACGGGGACGACGCCGTCTGCCTGACGGTGACCGACAATCCGGGCCACGTCTCTCCCTTCGGTCGAGAGCTCCGCGCACCTCTGAAGATCGAACGCTCGGGGCTCGGCGTCCGCGACCGAGAGTGCATCGTCAGCTTTCAACCCTCCTACGCGCTCCTCTTGGGCGCGACGACAGCGACCGACTTCGACCCGAACAGGCCGCAACGACCGCTCCAAGCGTTCGCTCTCGACGACTTCGGCGGCGCCTCCCCCGATCCTGCGCGCTTCTCCCACGCGCTCTACCCGTCCCGAGACGCTGACGTCGAGAGCCCCTGCATCGTCCCGGCCACGCTCGCCGTCGAGCGGCGCGCGGTCGAGCGGTCCATGTGTCGTGCCCGCAGCACGCTCCGGTCGGTCGAACCCGCGCTGACGATTACGATGACCGACGAGCACGGTCTCCACGACGATACGCGCCTCGTGGTCGTTGCCGTGACTACGTTTGCGACGCAACTCGAGCCGGAGGGCGTCGCGCTCGACGACGACGGGTGGGACCGGTCGAGCCGCGGGCGTCCGGCGCCGAGCTACGAGAACGAAATCGACGCCGTCCCAGAGCAAGTGCGCTTTCGGCCACCGCTGCGGGCGCTGCCGCCGCGAATCCATGGGGTCCACACCGCAATGGTGAGCGCAGACGAGGTCGTGGGCGCCCGCCCGGAGATCCACCGCCACGAGGACGGTCGCGTCAGGCTCCGATTTCCATGGGACGAACGCGTCGAGCCGGGTCGCCCGTCGTCATGCTGGGTCCGAGTCTCGCAGGGTTGGGCCGGAGCCTCCTACGGGCACGTCTTCACGCCCCGCGTGGGCCAAGAGGTCTTGGTCGCCTACATGGCCGGAGACCCCGAGCAGCCGCTGATCATCGGTCGGGTCAACAACGCAATCCAGCCCATCGCATACACGAAGCCCACGATCAGCTCGATCAAGACCAAGAGCTCGCCCGACTCCGATGGCTTCAACGAGCTGCGGTTCGACGATGAAAGCGGGAAGGAGGAGGTCTACCTCCAAGCCGAGCGCAACCTCAACGAGCTCGTCAAAGCGTCGCACTCGACGACCGTGGGCGGCGATCAATCGAACGGCGTCGGCGGCAACCAAACGAACCGGGTCGGGGGGGACCAATCGGACTTCGTGACGGGGAACCAGTCGAACACCGTCGAAGGATGGCGCTGTCACGCGGTCGGCGGTCACGAAGAGAACCTGATCGGAGAAGGTAGGGAGACGCGCGTCGTCGGACCCGACGACCTCACCGTGGAAGGAAGCCAGTCGGTGCGCGTGACGAGCAACTCGTCACGCTCCGTCGCCGCCAACGAGCGACACGACACCGGCGGGCGGCACGAGAGGTTCGTCGCGGGCGAGGACTCCGTCACGGTGACCTCCAATCGAATAGTCACGACGACGGGCGCGCACTCGATGCGCTCGGCAGTCGCCCATTCGCTCGTCGCGCCGAGCTTCATGGCCGACGGTGGCGGCGCGACGACCTCGCTCACCGCAGGGAACGCTTCACTCTCGAGCGGCGCGGGCGCCTCCGTCACCTGTGTGGGGAACGTAGTCGTCATCACGGCCGACTCGATCGTGCTCAAGACCGGTGGCGGCGCAACGTTCGTCATGACCGGCGACATCGACGCTACGGCCGGCACAATCAGGCTCAAGGGCTGACACCATGTTCCTGCGAAATCACACCGAGACACCGGCCGTGTGCACGCGGGGGACGATTGATCTGGCCAACGGCACCCCCGCTCGGTCGATTACGACGGTGGCCACGTGCGAAGGTTTCGCGTTGGGCGACGACCTGAAGCCGGCCGACGTCCCTGCCCCTCCGTTCCTCGCGCCTGTGATGCGAGCCACCATCCTCGACGGGACCGGTGTCACCCTCGCGGGTGAAATTCCGCCGCCCGAGCGAGGCCTGCTCGCCGCCCGAGCTTCGCTTCGCCTCGGCGCCGTCGAGCAGATCCTGGTGGCCCGCGGCCCTCGGCATTGGGTCCGCTGCGGAGGCGACCTCATCCCCAGCCAACCCGAGCCCTGGACGCCGCTCGAAATGCAATGGTCCGAAGCGTTCGGCGGGTCGGACACCCTGGAAGCCGGCCGCGATCCGCTGAGCGGACTGCCGACACCGCAGGTGACCGTCTCGGACCCGAGGAACCCGTCAGGCAAAGGCTTCGCCTTCACGATGGCGACAGCCGTCGGCCGGTCGCTTCCCCGGATCGAGCTTTTGGGCGAGCAACTCACGCGGTGGAGCCACCTCTCGTCCAACGGCGCTCCAACGCCGGGCTGCTTCGCCCCCTGCAACGACGTCGTTGCGATGACCGTCGGCTCACCGCCCGGAGCCGGGCGGCCTCATCGGCTGCTCGCTGCGCATCACGTAGCGCCTTGGTACCTCATCATGCCGACGGCAGCGGCCGAAACACGCTGCATCGTAACAGGACTGGGCGCCACCATCGACTTCGTCGTCCCGCGGTCACGGCTCGAGCTGCGTGCGACAGGAAAGCCACGTGGGGCGCGCATCGGCACGCGCCTCCGAGCATTGCATATCGATGCTCGAGCCCGGCGAGCATTCGCGATCTGGCACCACGTCGTCAGCGCCGCCGGGCAGACGCCCGATCTGTACCTCCGGTACGCCGAACGGGGGGGCCCTCGATGAGCTCCTGCTTCCACAATGACAACGGCACGATGTCGGGCATCGATCTGCACGAGTACATCATGCGGGGTCCGAAGGGGGAGCCCATCCCGACCCTCAATGGATACGTCGCCGCTTTCCCCTTCCATCAGCGGCCCCGCGTCAAAGACCAGGCGCGGATCACCATCGACGGCACGGCATCGTTCCAGATCATAGCGGATTGGTACCTCATCCCCCACACCATGCTCCCTACGCCGCCTCCCCATGAGCTCGAGCTGCTCGCCCTGCTGTTCATCGTTGGAAACTCGAGCTCGAAGGCATGGATGGGCGCGCACGGCGTGAAGCTCAACGGCGAGCCTGCAGCCGTCTGTCTCAAGTCGTGCTTCAGCTCCAATCTCAATTGTGCCCAGCCAATCGCCGGAGTGAGCGGCAATGTCGTCGTGAACTTGTCGTCGGTCGTGACCGAGCCGACATGGGGCGATTATCTGGGCTCCGCCGTCCGAATGTGTCTCACGGCCGTGACGAGCTGGGCCGTGGGCCAGGTGGTCCGTCGCGCCGCCGAGAGGCTGGCGCTGCCAATCGCCGACGAGGTACTGCGCGACTTCGTTCAGCGGCTTCTCGACAGCCTTGGGCGACACGTGAACCGCCGAAACAAGGAGATCTTGAGTCCCGAGAACGAGGTGGTGAAGACGCTGCTGGACCCCGGCAAGGCCATTTCGGAGTGGGTACAGGAATCCGTCGATCGAGCGCTGGAGGGCAGCCCATGAATCGCGCAATCGTCCACGAAACTCACCATCGCATCGGCGCTTGCCGCAGCCCCTCGGGCGATGACGGGGTCGGGGTCGTCGTCAAGCGCACGCTGAGCTACGGCAGGACGCCGAGCGACGCCCCCATCGTCCTCGAGCCCCGGTACGAGGGCGACATCCTGGAAGAGGACAGCGACCTCTGGGCGCCGCACAAGCCCTGCACCGACGTCCTCGTGCGCGGAACGATACGAGCGGGGGGCCCGGCGAGAAGCACGATCGCGTCCGTCTGCGCGGCGGGGATCACGAAGCGCATACGAATCCACGCAGAGCGGCGAATCTCTCTGTCCGGCGGAAAGATTCATTTCGACTACGCGGCTGGCCTCGGCGAGAGCATGCTCAGCTATGCCCACGCCTACGGGGGAACGCTCTCCGTCGCGGAGAGGCGCCGCGCTTGGGGACGAGCGCGGGACGAAGAGCTCGGCTTGAAGTACCCTCGCAACCCTGCGGGTCGCGGCTTCACGACGCGTGAGCAGCTATCCTCGCTCGAGGGTGCGGTTGCTCCTTCGCAAGAGGATCCTGACGATCCCGTCACCCCGGACCGTCTCGCCCGAGCCGGCGGGCACGATTGGATCTCGGCCCCCGTTCCGGCGAGCTTCGGTCCGGTCGACTTTGGCTGGTTTCCGCGCTCGCACTTCTTGATGCCTGGCGCTGCACCGGAAGGACGTGCGCGGCCGCGCGAGATCGGAATGGGTCTCCTCCGGGGCGAGGACATGGAGGGGGGCGCTAGCGGCCCCGACCCCCGATGGCTCTCGGCCGCATCGCCCGGGCTCGCGCTGCCTCCGCTGTCGGGCGTCCACAGCTTCACCCTCGAGGGCTTTCGATGGGGCGGAGGCGCGATGCAGCTGGAGGTCGACACCACCGCGCCGCGTGCGGCGCTGCGGTTCCCCTCTGCTGGGTCGTACCCGGTGGAGCTCAGGCTCACGAGCGTCTCGATCGACGCCGATCGAGAAGCTGTGGCGCTCGTGTGGGGCGGGTTCCAGAAAACCGCGCTTCCCTATCCCGAGGAGCAGTTGGCCGGGGTGGACCTCGAGGTTCGAAGGCGCTGACGGAAGGAGAGCCGAAGTGAATGCTGTAGAACAAGAGCCGCATTGCGGCCCAGGGATCGAAGAGGGTGTCGATCTTCTCGATTCGATCACTCCAGGCGAGGCCCCGATTCCGCTTCGCCACGGTGCGGTAGACCTCGTTCGGCACGGTCCCGTCGACATCGTTCGGGTGCGTGCGGCGACCGGCACGATCGAAATCGCGCTGACCGCAGCGGGCCCGCAGCTCCGCCTCCGGGCGGTCGACGTCGAGATTGCCGCAGAGGGGCGAATGTCTTTGGCCGGGAGCGAGATCTCGTTGCGTTCCAAGGGGCGTCTCGAGATCGCGTGCGACGGTCAAATGGTCACCTCGGCGGGCGCCGGGCGGCACACTCACGTGGGCGGGCCGGAGCGCCTCGAGGCGGAAACAATCGAGATGCAGTCGAGCGGTGGGGGCATGGCGATCCGCGCACGGGACGAGATCGCAATCGACGGCGAGCGGATCGGCCTCAACAGCCTCGACCTACCCGAGCCGTTCTCGTGGTCGTCGATCGCGGAGGAGGAGCCATGAGCCCCGGCAGCATTTCCTTCGAGAGGTGGAGCTCGATCGCGGCCGCTGTCGGCGACAAGGGCCGCGACGCTCTCCTCGACCGCCTCGAGGCCGAGGGCCTCGATCCGCTCGACTACGAGCGCGCCATGACGGCCCACCTGATCGCCATGGCTGCGGCGCTGGCAGCCGGCGACTCCTCCCTGGCGCTCGCGCACGCTGCTCGGTGTGCGGCCGCGCGCAGTACGGACGCACAGGACGATCGAGCAGCTCTCGAGACGACGCAGGATCCTGCGTCCGAAGGCTCCCGGGAGAGGACGCTGCCCTTCGCGAAGGCGGGTGGGCTCCGCACCGCGGCTCCGCCGTCGACGCACCTGCCGGAGCGATCGGGTGAGACGGCTGCTCTGTCCGTGGGCTTCGTCGCCTCGCCCAGCACACCCTTCGAACGAGCTCGGCTCGAGGCGTGGACGGTCGAGCGATACGCCGACTTCGTGGCCGACCGCCGGAATCGGCCATCGAGCTTCATCGAAGCACGCTACGGCCGACTTACCGAGCGTGAAGAGGTCGCGCTCTTGGTCCACTTCAACCATCGCTTTCGCTCCGAGCCGGGACTGCGGGACAGGTGGCAGCAGCTGCTGGCCGAGCGTGAAAGGCGCGGCTGAGGGATTCCGCGCATGGAGTAGCGAGAAACAGGCGCTGGCCAGCGAATCGTTGCTGCTGCTAGCATCCAAAACATGTCGTCTGTCATACTTTTTCGACGTGCGATCGGCGTCGTCCTCTTGGCTGCACTCGGCTGCGGCGACGACGGCGACGCGAAGAACGACGGGAACGAAGGCGGGTCGTCGAGCGCGACGACCGGGACCGACGCCGGCTCGACATCGAGCGCGACGACGGCCGCTGTGACCACAGCGGCAACGACGGCGACGACCGGCCAGGGCGGCGGTGGTGGAGAGGGAACGGGCGGCGCCCCTCCCCTTCCCGACATGCTGGAGTTGACGGGCATGGCGATGGGGACCGATGGCGCGCAGACGGTGACGTGCGGGCTCTCGGGGCTGATGACCGATCTGGTGCTCGACGGCGACGACATCACCGGGTTCTTCAGCGGCGAGCTGGTGCGGCTGGTCGAAGAGGGACAGGTTGCGTTCACGTTCGAGCCGTTCGTCGGCGGGCCGGCGTCGGTGACGCGTGAGGCTGGCAACGAGGCGAGCCTGATCCTCTTCGGCGATCAGCCGCCGGACGCGAAGCCGTTCTGGCTCGAGCTCGAGGTGCTCTCGGCAATCGAGGTCGCGCCCAACGAGTTCGAGGGTGAGTTCCGCTGCGCGCCGCTCGACATGCCGGGCAACCCGCCCGACTTCACGACGACGGTGGATGGAACGTTCCGGCTCGCGCCGCCGCCCTGACGCAGCGTCACCTACGCGCGTCGCGTTTCGATCCGCGACACGAGCGGGATCGGTCACCAGGTTGACGGCCGATCCCGCGCCTCGTAGAGAGATGCTCGGCGATGACCGCCTCTGTGTCAGCTCCTGGCAACCCCGCGATCCGCCTGCACCTTTTGGGTGGCGCGCGCCTCGAGGGGCCGCAGCCGATCCCGCGTCTGGAGAAGAAGACGGCGGCGATCGTGGCGTACCTCGCCGTAGAGGGGACGACGTCGCGCTCGCGCATCGCGGGGCTCCTGTGGCCGGAGTCGAAGGAGGCGACGGCGCGCAACAACCTGGCGCAGGCGATCCGGCGGCTGCGGACGGCGTCGGGGGCGAGCTTGATCGAGGGCGACGAGTCGATCGAGCTGAAGGGCGCGACGACCGACGTGAGCGATCTGCTGATCTCGGTGCACGAGGGCCGGTTCGCCGAAGCTGCCGAGCTCGGGGGAGAGCTTCTGGGTGGGTACGATCTGGATGGGTTTCCGGATCTGGAGCCGTGGCTGAAGGGTGCGCGCGGGCACGTGGCGCGGGCGTGGAGCCGCGCGGTGAACGCGGAGATCGATCGCGCCGAGAACGAGGGGCGCATCGACGATGCGATAGGTCTGGCGGAGCGGCTGGTGTCGGCCGATCCGCTGAGCGAGGCGGCGCACCTGCGCGTGACGCGCCTGCTCCTGGCAAAGGGCGACGCGCCCGCGGCGATGAACGCGTACGAGCGCTGCCGCAAGACGCTGGCACGCGAGCTGGCGATGAAGCCGAGCCCGGCGATGATCGAGGTGCTGCGTGCGATCCGCGAGGGCAAGGCGCCGGCAGCGGTGCGTCGCGCGGCGGCGCCCGTCGCGCTGCCGGCGGCGGTGCTGCGGCCGCCGTGGGTGGGTCGAGCCAAGGAGTGGGCCGAGCTCGAGCGGGCGATGGACGCGAAGCGCGGCGTCGTCGTGTCGGGCTCGCCGGGCGTCGGCAAGTCGCGCCTCTTGCGAGAGTTCGCGGATCGGCGCGGTCAGGTGCTGGTTGTCGAGGGTCGGCCGGGCGACGGCGATATCCCGTACGCGACGCTGGCGCGCGGGCTGCGCGCGCTCTTCAAGGATCGAAAGATCGCGCTGCCCGAGTGGGCGGCCTTCGAGCTCGCGCGCGTGGTGCCCGAGCTTGCGAGCGATCCGAGCGGCGCGCCCTCGATGCGGAGCAAGCTGCGCTTCTTGGAGGCGTTCGCGCACGCGCTCCGCCTCGGGCTGGAGAGCGGGCTCTCGATCCTGATCGTGGACGATCTGCAGTGGGTCGATCCGTCGAGCGTCGAGGCGCTCTTCTGGATCGCGGAGCAGTGCTGGTCGGGTGAGCTCGCGGCGTTCGCCGTCCTGGCGCATCGGGACGAGGAGCTGCCGGAAGAGACGGCGGCCCGCGTCGAGCGCGCGGTGTCCGCGGGGCTCGCGTCGCGGATCGATCTGGGTCCGCTGACGCCGGACGAGTCGCTCGCGCTCGTGGGCTCGCTGGGGATCGACGCGCTCGAAGATCGCGTTGCGTCGATCGCGGCGGCGTCGCACGGCGTTCCGCTGTTCCTTCTCGAGATCGTGCGCGCGGCGCTCGACTCGAGCAGCGACGACGCGAAGATCACGATCCCGGATCGGGTCAAAGCCTTGGTTCGCCGGCGGCTCGATCGGTTGGGCGACGCTGCGCTGCGCCTGGCGCGGGTGGCGGCGGTCGCCGGACCGGCCTTCGATCTGGCGCTGGCGTCGCACGTCTTGGGATCCAATCCGATGGATCTCGCCGAGCCGTGGTCGGCGCTCGAGGCGGCGCAGGTGCTCGCGGCGGGCAGGCTGGCGCACGACGTGATCGGTGAGGTGCTCCGCGAGGACCTGCCACGCGTGGTGCGCGAGCACGTGCACGCCAAGACGGCCGAGCGCCTCGCGACGCTCGAAGCGGATCCGGCCCTCGTCGCGCACCATTTCGAGAGCGGCGGGCGCATCGGTGAGGCCGCGCCGTTCCTTCTTCGCGCGGGGCACACGGCGCGCTCGCTCTCGCGCGTGTCCGAGGCGACGCGCCTCTTCGAGCGCGCTGCCAAGGCGTTCGAGGTAGCGGGCGACAAGAGCGGCGCATGCGACGCGATTTTCCAGCTCGTGCGCGGCCGCGTCGGCCCCGAGGCCGAAGCGCTCGCGCAACGGCTCGAGAAGCTGGCAGTGACCGATCGCGATCGCGCGCGGGCGCGGTCGTTCCAAGCCGGCGTCGACGTCGACGCCGGGCGCTTCGACGCCGCGGAGATCGCCGCGCGTGAGGCCGAGACCCTGGCGCGCTCGGCGGGTGACGTCCTCGTTCACGCAAAGGCAGTGCAGGTCCGCCTCGACGCCGCGATGCGCGTCCTCTACCTCGTGTTCACCGAGGGCCACAAGCCGCGCTCGGGCGAGCACGTCCTGCGCGACGACCTGTGCGCCGAGGCGATCCGGCTCGCGGAGGTCATGCTGCGCCAGGTGCCAGAGCGCGACGCGAAGTTGTCAGCGTCCATCTTAGCGGCGTTGTCTTTTTTAGGTAAATCAAGAAGCGCCGGAGACTTAACCCAACCGTCTTGTTCTA
>JBGTSH010000291.1:0-13863 GCA_041940405.1 Polyangiaceae bacterium | reverse complement strand
GCCGGGCGGGACGACGTTGCGACTCGCGATGTTGCGCTGCGTGCGCGACGTCGTCGTCCGCGGCGCGAGCCCGAGCGATCGCGAAGCAGGCGTCGAGCGTCACGCGGCCTACTACGCCGACCTTGCCGAGACGTTGCGTCGCCGCGCGGCCCAAGGCGACGCCGATGGCGCACGCCGGGCCGTCGAAGACGATCGTGACAACTTCGTCGCCGTTCTCGAGCGAATCGTTGCGTCGCGCGTCCTCGACGCCGGTGCGGTTCAGCGCGCGCTCCGCGTGCTCGTCTCGGTCTACGCCGTTCCCGGTGCCATGCCGCCCGCTGCGTTCGTCTCGATCATCGACGCCGCCGTCGACCGAACCAAGGACTCCGGCGCCGACCCGTCGCTCGTCGCCGAAGCGCTGCTCGTGCGCGCTCGCGTGCGGCGCGCGAACGGCGATGACAAGGGGGCGACGCGCGATCTGCTTCGCGCGCTGCCGATCGCGACGTCGGTGCGGCGCCGCGACATCGAGGCAGCCGCGACCGCCGAGCTCGCGCACCTCTTGGCCGAAAGCGGCCAGCTCGAAGCAGCCACCGACCATGCACGGCGCGCGTCGCTCGCGTACCGCGACGCGGGCGATCGGGCGCGCGAAGCCGTCGCTGCAGCGCATGCGGGCGATCTCGAGCGGCGCCGTGGCCACGTCGACGAGGCGCGTGCGGCGATCGAGCGAGCGCTCCCGCTGGACCAAACGGAGGAGGTGCTCGCGGCAGCGCTGCGTCTGTTCCTCCAGATCAACGATGACAAGGCCCTCTACGGCACCATTTCACGAGCGCGAGCAAAGCCTGGGCGGTCGGCCATTCAAGAAGCTGCGCTGCTCCTGGTCGAAGGCGTGACGCTCCACGATCGAGGCGAGGCGACGGCCGCACGAGAGCGCTACGCCGCGGCCGATGAGCTCGCGCGGCGGGCTGCTGCACACGCGCTCGAAGCCGAGGTCGCCCTCTTCGACGCGCTCGCGGCCCTCGAGCTCGGTTCGTGGGGCAACGCGCTCGCGCGCCTTCGCGCCGCAGCCGAGGTGGAAGGACGCGGATGGATCGCCGGCCACGTCGCAGAGCTCGCGCGCGCGCTCGCCTTCGCGATCGACGCGCTGAAGAACCCCGCGTGGCGCGGAGCGGCTCCGGCGCTTCGTCGTTCACGCTACGCACGCGCTCTCGTCGCAGCTGCCGAGTCCGGCGCCTTCGACCAATACGGAGAGACTCCTTCAGACGACGGCGAGGATCGAATCGTCGCCCGGCTCTTTGCACGCGCGACGAGAGCGCAGAGCGGCGCGCCCGCCCGCACCGACGCTGCGCCGGACGCCGCGACCTTCGATCTCGACGGTCGATGGTTTCGCCTGCCTGCCGAGCCCACCGTCACGCTCGAGAAGCGCCGGCCGATCGCAGCCATGCTCAAGCTCCTGGTCGCCGAGCGTCTCGCGCGCCCCGGCTCGTCGGTTTCGGTCGAGCAGCTCCTTTCGGCAGGTTGGCCGGGCGAGCGCGTGCTTCCCGACGCAGGCGCTCACCGCGTGCGCGTCGCGCTCTCGACGTTGCGCAAGCTCGGTCTCAAGTCGGTGCTCCTGACGACACCCACGGGGTACGTGCTCGACCCGGCTCAGAAGGTCGTTACGGCCAGCGAGGCCACGGCATGAGCGCCGTGAGCGCCCACTTCGCGATTCCCCTCGCGATCGATCGCGACAAGGCGGCGTCGCTCGCGGCCGAGCATCGCTCACGCGCGACGCTCTTCCTGATTGGCGGGATCTTCAGCCTCGTCCTCGGCATCTTCATGTTCCTGTGGGGCATCGTCATCCTGCTCCTCTCGAACGCACCTGCAGGCCTCGTCCTCTCGGTGATCGCGTGCCTCGGCCCGACGCTCGCCGGTTTCCTCGCGGTCCGCGCCTCGTTCGATCGCAGGTGGAGGGCGCAGGGGTTCCGGTACGCAGCGCTCCTCTCGGACGTGCGCGGCGCGATCTCGGCCGCCGACCTCGCTCCGTTCCTCGGCCGCTCGATCGAGGACGCATCCGAGATCATTTCTCCGCTCGCAATGGCGCAGCGCCTCGCCTGGACGCCGCCTCCAGCCTTCGCGGCCAGCGACCTCGCACGCTACGAGGCCTTGCGAAAGAAGCTCGCCGGCCGTGCACGCCGAGCCGGCGTCGGGAGCTTCTTCGTGTTCATGTTCGCGAGCTTCTGGGTGTTGGTCGCCATTGCAGCGATCGCCGGCAACGACGCGGCGATCGGCGTCGGCCTCTTCATCATCGCCGGCTTGGGTCCGAGCTTCTTCGGAATCGCGCTGGCTCGCAGCATGTTCATGAGCCTCGGCGAGCGCGAGAGGCTCGGCCGCCTGTGCATTGCGCTGCTCGCGCCTTCCATCTCGGGGCTGCCCGAGCTCGCGGCACGCGTCGAGCTTCCTCCCGATCGGACGCGCGCGCTCGCGCTCGTTGCTTATCAAGCCGGCGTCCTCGGCCCCGACGGGGCCGCACGTCTCGGCCTCATTCGGACCATCGTCCCCGCGGGCCCCAGCGTCGCAGCTGCTGCTGCCGTTCCTTCCACGGCGTGGCCGGGCCGCATGCTCAAGGGCACCTGGCTGGTCGAGGCGCCGCTCGGTGCAGGAGGCATGGGCACCGTCTTTCGCGGGCGCGACGTGCGGTCCGGACAGCCGGTTGCGATCAAGATCGTATCGGCCGACGTCCGCGTCGATGAAGACGCGTTTCGCAGGTTCCATCGTGAGGCCAACGCGCTCTCGATGCTCCGTCACCCGTCGATCGTCGCGCTCCGCGACTACGACCGCACCGACGAGGGCACGGTCTATCTCGTGATGGATCTGCTCGAGGGCCAGACGCTCGACTCGCTCCTCCAGCGAACCGGCAAGCTCTCGCTCGCCGACGCGATCGGCATTGCCAAGCAGATCGGCTCGGCGCTCGACGCCGCACACGCATCGGGCCTTCTTCACCGCGACGTCAAGCCATCGAACATCTTCGTCGCGGGCTCGCCCGGCGCACCCCACGCCACCCTGATCGACTTCGGCCTCGTCAAGCCGGCGATGCCCGGGGGCACGAGCAAGATCACCTCGCGCGGGCAAGCCGTCGGCACGCCGCTCTACATGTCGCCCGAGCAAGCGCGCGGCGACGCCGTCGATCCGCGCTCCGATCTCTACGCGCTCGCCGTCGTCACCTACGAGATGGTCACCGGCGTTCCGCCCTTCTTCGATCCCAGCATCGCGGTCGTGTACGCCAAGCTCCTCTCCGGTCACGTGCCGTCGATCAAGAACGCGTCCGGGGCCCAGCCCATCGCGCTCGGCCCCGAGATCGAGGAGCGCCTCGACGCGATCCTCCGCAGGGCCCTCTCCCCGCTGGCCACCGATCGCCACCCGAGCGTCGCGGCGTTTCTCGACGAGCTCGCCGCCCTCACGCCCGCAAGCCCTGCGTATCAAGCCGCGATTTGACCGCGTTTGATGGGCTTTGACCGGTCATGGCCCCGTAGCACCGGGTCGAGTCGGCAAGGTGACGCTCCCGTTGGACCGTCGCGCCGGCCGAGAACCCGACACGGAGAACGCCATGAACACCTTTCGCTGCGCACTCGCCCTCGCCTTCGTCCTCACCGGTTGCGATGCCTCCGACCTCGCGAAGCTCGACGCCTCATCGGGCACCCCAGAGAAGGCTTCGGTCGGCGGCGACGGCAAGTCGGGTGCCGCTGCCGGCGGCACCCAGCTCGAAGGCTTGCCCCTGATCGTCGAGAAGCTCCCCGACGGCCTCGAGAAGAACGATTACGGCGCCGGCTTCCACTCCAAAGACGAGAGCTACTCCGTCATGGTCAAGCACGTCGGCGACAAGGATCCCCAGGACATGGAGGCCGCCAAGAAGGCGACCGAAGAGATGTTCTTCAAGAAGTGGATCAAGTCCGACAAAGCCGGCGACGGCTGGGTCCTCACCTGGCTGGGCATCGGCCTCGACATGCAGGGCAAGGACTATGATCTCTACTCGTTCTCCGTTCGCTTCAAGGCCGCCGGGCACAGCTACGACTGCTACGGCGGCGTGAAGAAGCAGGCCGACGTGGAGAAGAACGTGAAGCTTTGTCAGTCGATCAAGGCGGCGCCTTGAGGGGTGGTGCGGCCGCTCACGCGACCTTATCGTGCGACTCATGCGCCGCCGGCAGCTCTTGGAGATCGAAGACCAGCCGTGGTGCCCCCGCGTCGTTCGCGACGGGGGCACCGACTGGCTGGGCTTCATGGCCAACCTGACGCGCGCGTTCGACGTGGTCGCGCCGAAGCTTCGCAGCGCGATGGAGCGAACGCGCACCACGAACATCGTCGACCTGTGCTCGGGCGGAGGCGGTCCGTGGCTCACGCTCGAACGAGCCCTCGCCGCGAGCGGACCGGTACACGTCGAGCTCTCGGACCTCTTTCCCAACATCGAAGCGCTGAAGAGCCTCCACGATCGAAGCAACGGACGCTGCGGCTTTCGCCGAGAGCCCGTCGACGCCACCGACGTCCCTGCAGAGCTCGACGGCGTGCGCACCATGTTCAACTGCTTCCACCATTTTCGGCCTGAGCTCGGCCGCGCCATCCTCGCCGATGCGGTCCGCAAGCGCCGGGCGATCGCCATCTTCGAAGGCGTCGATCGCCGGGCCCTCCCCATTGCAGGCATGCCCCTGCAAGCGGCAATGGTCCTCTTGCTCACACCGTTCGTCCGCCCCTTTCGCTGGTCACGCATCCTTCTCACCTACGCGCTTCCCCTGATTCCAGCGCTCGTCCTCTTCGACGGCACCGTGTCGATGCTTCGCATCTACCTGCCGGACGAGCTTCGAGAGCTCGTCGCAAGCGTCGAAGGAAACGAGACCTTCGATTGGGACATCGGGCGGCTGCCCATTCCGCGGATGCCGATCGGGATCACGTATCTCGTCGGTACGCCGAGGTGAGCGCGCAGCTCACTCACTGGCGCGCAATCGGAACGAGCTCCAGCCGGGCCACCGCCCTGCACTGCGCCGGGGCCGCGCTCGCTCCCGCGGTCGCCCCATCGCACGCGGCGAGCTCGCCGTCGCGCACGGCGGCTGCCCGCTCACCGATCGGCGTCTTCGTCCTAAGGTCCACCGCGAACGCTCCGACCGTGGCTGCGCGTACGAAGTGCGTCGCCTCCGCGCATTGACCCTTCAGGTCGCCGGGCGCGGCCTGCGTTCGTTGGGTGGCAAGCTCGCCGATGGTGACGAGCTTGCCTTCGAACGTCTCGGTCTTGGAGGCCTCACGCACGGTCTCTTCTCGCTTCTCGCGACCGACGAAGCCGTAGCTGCCGTCGACCTGACACTCGAGCACGCGAACGTTCTCACAGTCGAACGCGACGACCGCGATGCCCTTCTTCATCGCCTGCTCGATGTCCGCCCGCACAGCCGCGTCGAGGTGCAGGACCCACGGCTTGCCTGGGGCGTCGCGGCACGACCCCGTGGGCTCGTCGCTCGACTGCACGGCGCTCGTAGCGATAGCTTCATCGCCGTCATCCGGAGCCGGCGTGGTCCCGGCCGCTCCGCACCCGAGAGCTCCCGTCAGCAGCGATGGCAAAGCGATACGGAGGAAAGCGTGCACGAAAGACAGCGTAGCGAAGATCCGATCGCCGTGCCCGCCACCCCGCTCGCCGCCGCGTCCCGGCGCGCCGCGCTCGCTCTTCGTCTCGAGATCGCCGCGGCGCTCGGTCTTCCCTTCATCGCGTGCTCGGGCGAGCCGACTACCAGCCAGCCGGCGGCGAAAGACGGCAGCACCGCGGCTCTACCCACGACGTCCGCCGCGAAGTCGTCGGCACCGACGGCCGCGCCGTCCGCTTCGGGGCCAACGGGTTGGAAGACGGCTTCGGGGCTCTACTGCTCCCCCCTCGCTAAAACGAAGCCGGACGGTGACCGATGCGGCAGGTGGCCTGACGAAGACGGATTTGCCGACATCGATCGACCCTCGGGGATGCACGGCTACAACTTCGACGAGGCTGGCACCGCGCGCGAGCGCGAAACGCGAAAGGACGCGTGCTGCTACACGCTCAGCCGACCGGAGCGCGGGCGGCCGCTGCGTGCCGGCGATGCCGGCCGCACACCCATCGTCGCGCTCGTCATCGAGCGGTCCGGCTGGCTCGCCCCCGTGTCGGTGGAGCTCGACGTCGATCCAAGCGCCCGGCGGCGCGCCATCGACGAATGGACGCGCACCGCCGTGCTCGAGCACGCATCCGTTGCAGAGTTCTCACGCGTGGCGCTGTCGCTCCTCGCCTTCGGCGCGCCCGCTTCCTTGATTCGGGGAGCCCATGAAGCAGCCCTCGATGAGATCGCACATGCCGAGATCGCCTTCGGCATTGCAAGCGCGCTCGCCGGCGCTCCGTTGGGGCCGGGTCCGCTCGACACGCACCAGCGCCCCTACGCCGATCTCGTCTCGCTCGTTCGTGCCACCATCGAAGATGGCTGCGTCGGCGAGTCGCTGGCGAGCGTCGAGGCGGCGGTCGCAGCGGAGCATGCGTCCGATCCGACCATCCGAGCGGCGCTCGAGCGCATCGCGCGCGATGAGGCTCGGCATGCGCGGCTTGCCTACGAGATCGTGCTCTGGGCGCTTCGGGCGGCGACCGAGGACGAACGACGAGAGATCGTAGGGGCGCTTGGCGATCTCGGCTCCGTGGAGCAAAACGATGTCATTTGGCGTGAAACGGTCGAGGTCGTCGTGCGCCCCGCCGTCAAGGCCTTGATCGAGCGGGCGGCGTGAGCGCGAGCCCAGCTGGCTCGACAGAGAGAAAAGCTGCTCGTCGCGTGAGAACTTCGCTTCAGCAGCGTAAGAGAACGGTCATGCGATCCTTGCCCTTCGCTCTCGCGATTGCTCTGACCGGTTGCGCCTCCGCTTCCCAGCCCGCAGGCGAAACGCCCAGCACGAGCGCGCCGCAGCCGGGTGGACAGGATGGTCAGCCCTCAGCTGTCGAGAGTCGAAGGGACGACTTCGTGGGTCGCTGGACGGTGACCTTGCCTCCGAAGGAGGTTGCCGCCATCGCGGTCGCGCGCTTTGCGATGGCGGACCCGCCGGACAGGAAGGGGTTCGAGGCGACGAACCCGGGGCCGGAGGACGTGAGGAACTTCGACAACCTGATCCGGCTGCGGACCGAGGAGCCGAGCTCTCCGCTCCTGGCGCAGGTGCGCGAGAAGCTCGAGGCGCTCGACGCGATGGCGATCGAGATCACGCCGACCACGATCGTGTTCCAGTCGCCGCCGCAGTCGAACCCGTACCGTGTGGTGTCGGAACGAGAAGGTGTGCTCGGGATCGCGGTCGAGAACGACGACAACTACGACGTCATCTTCCTCGACGATGACCACATGGAGATGCGGAACAGCCGCGGTCGCAGGCTGCCGTTCACGCGCGTCGGCGCCGAGAGCAAGCGACCGGCTGACCCGCCGGTTGCGGCGCAGAAGGACTGGTCGCCGTCCCCGGGCCCCGGCGCCGCGCCCCCACCCGCAAAGTCAGGGGCGCCCGGCGACGCATGCGACGCCTATGCGCAATGCGTCGAGCAGATGCCACGCTTGAAGGGTGACGAAGCCGTCATGGGCGGCTCGGCGGCCGCGATCCGGCGCTTCGAGAAGACGCCCGATCAGCTGCGGCAGTGCAAGTCGGCGCACGAGCTCGCGCGCGTCGCCGGGCTCTGTCCGTAGCTGCAGAGAGCGGACATTCTACGTCCGGGCCGGCAACGGAAAGGCTTCGCGCTGCGGGTGACCTAGGCTAACGTATCCGTCATGGAGGGGACGTGCCTGGGAGGACGATGAACCGCTTTCGAAAGCTGACCGGGTGGGACAGCAGCTTGCCGTTCCGTTGGCTGTGTCTGGCGTCTCAATCGCTGACCGAATTCCCACGCCGATACCTATCAGACACCATCTTCAACGTGATGTTCGGCTTCGAAGACTCGATCTCGGAGCTCGGCGAGGAGAGCGTCCCCCCGCAAGAAGAGGCGCTCATCAAGCAGACGATCGAGATCCTCGAGCGACGCCATCAGCGCGACTATCCGCCGGGCGTTCGGCCGATGCTTCGGGACTTTCACGGCAAGGCGCACGCTTGCCTGGCTGCGAAGTTCAAGATCGAGGACGGCCTGCCGGCCGAGGTGCGCTACGGCATCTTTCGCGAGGCGGTCGAGTATGACGCCGTCGTGCGCTTCTCCAATGGGTCGCGCAACCCCGGCTCCGACCGCCTCCCCAATCAACACGGAATGGCGATCAAGGTCATCCTGAAGGACGGACGCCATCAGGACTTCATCCTCTCCGACTTTCCGGTCAACTTCATGGCCAATGCAGAGCGCGCGTTCTACTTCTATCGTGCGGACGCGGCGGAGCGGCACTTTGCCTACTTCGCGCGCTATCCGGCGAGCGCGGCGCTGCTCTTTCTGAGCTCGGCGCTTCAGCCTCAGCTCGACTTGTTCGAGGCGCACTATTTCAGCCAGACGCCCTACCGCCTCGGTCCCAAGCGCGCGTGCAAGTACATCGCCCGTCCGGCCAGGCGCACGTCGAACACCCCCGATCGGCACCAGCAAGAGGACCTGCCGGACTCGCCCAACTACCTGCGCTGGCAGATGGAGAAGCGCCTGGCCAAGGCACATCTTCCCGGCAACGAGATCCAGTTTCAGTTCTACGTGCAGCCACAGCGGCACCCCATTCGCCAGCCGATCGAGGACTCGTCCTTTCGCTGGAGCGAGCGAGAGGCCCCGCCGATCCACGTCGCCACGCTCACGATCCTTCCTTCATCGGACCCGTCGTTCACGTCGCCCGAAGCGCAATGGCACGCCGAGCTGATCGCCTTCAGCCCCGATCGCAGCCTGAACGATCACGAGCCCATCGGTGGGCTCAACCGGGTGCGCAAAGCGGTCTATCGCAAGTTTGCAGAGATGCGCTTCCGGGCCAACGGCGTTCAGGAACGCAGCGGCAACGACGCCATGCCACCGGGCACCCTTCCATCGTCCACCGACCGGCCCTCCCAAAGCGGCTGAGGAGCGTTCACCATGGGTTACGGCGACGTCAGCTTCACGATGGCCACCCCCTTCGTCCGCGCCGGTTACATGTTCCTGCGGCCGGTCATGTGGCTCGCTACACGCAATCGAGAGTTTGCTCCGCTTCAGCGCATCAGCACCCTGCACTTTGCAGCGTTTGGGCTGATCGACTCGGTCTTCAAGAACGGTCGGCGAACCAAGCTCGAACGGCACTACCTGCTGTTCTTCAGCTTGTTCGACGGCGCAGCAGACGCGTACCTGGCCGATTTCTCCGCATTGGTGCCGGACTACATCGACTCGATGTGGGGCAAATGCATGGGTTACCCGGGCGGCCGCGACCTCGGCCGCTTCATGCACTGGCTCGGCGAGCACGCCATGACCAAGGAGAAGCCGCAGACGGAAGGCGGCGCGACGCGGTACGAGTACCACGGCTACCGCGTCGATCGAGAGACCTCGGGCCCGCCGGTCGAGGCAGAACAGGCTGGCGATGACGAGGCGCTCGGCAGCGCAGTCGATCGGCGCCTCGCCCCGATGGCGCTGATCGCCAAGGCGATGGAGCTACGCCGCCGCCTGATCAACATCCCCGACAAAGAGGCGCTTTTGCGAAAACCAGAGGAAGCGAAGAGGATGCTCGAGTCCCTCGCGGTGGAGGTGCTGTGACGGACGACGCGAGCGTGTTGGAGCGGGCTCTCATCCAAAGCGAAGTCCTCTGCGGCAACTTCCATAGTGAGAAGGGCGAGGGGATCAAGCATGGCGCCTACTTGCTGCTCGAGTTCAAGCGGAGCCGCAAAGAGGCTCGCGACTTTCTCGGCACGATCCCCGTCACCTGCGCCGCGGCGTGGAATCGCGAGGACGTATCGCTGAACCTCGCCTTCACCTTCGAGGGGATGGCGTTTCTCCTCGATCCGGCGCTCGGAGACATCGCAGAGGTCCGCGCCCTGCTCGACTCCGTGGGCGCACCGTTCATCGAGCTGGCCGAGACGATGGCGGAGCGGGGTGAGGTCTTGGGCGACACGGCCGCGTCATCACCGAAACACTGGGATGCCTCGTGGAGGACGGGCCATGCAATGGTGATCATCGCCGGTCCCGACCGCACCCAAGTTCATCAAAGGCTGAGCTACCTCGATGCGGCGGCCCAGAACGCGGGCGCGACGACAACGGTCCACTGGGGCAATGAGCTCCGAGGACAGCGCGAGCACTTCGGCTACGTCGACGGGATCTCGCAACCGGCGATCGTGGGTGAGAGGCACGCGAACGACGCAGGCTACGGGACCGTCGACAAGGACGGCAACTGGCGCGGCATTCAGCCGGGCGAGATCATCCTCGGCTACGACGATGAGGACGCGCCGTTCGACGGTTCCGCCTTCCTCAAGAACGGCACGTTCTTCGTGCTTCGCAAGCTCGAGCAAGACGTCGACAGATTCCACGACTACCTCGACAGGCTCGCCGAGCGTGGTGACGTCAAGGCAGCTGCGAAGGACACGAGCCCCAAGGCTTGGGTGGCTTCGCGAATCATGGGCCGCCATCTCGACGGCGATCCGCTCTTGCCCTTGAACGGCGGCCGAGCGCACCAGAACGACTTCCGCTACGCCGAGGACAACACCGGCTTTGGGTGCCCCTTCGGCGCGCACATCCGCCGGGCCAATCCTCGCGACGTGGCGGGGCGCATCTCCGACCGCTCCGAGCGACACCGGATGATGCGACGCACGCTGATGTACGCAGAGGAGAACGGCAGCTACGAGCTCGAGGAGGAATCCTTCGGCCATCGCAGGCTTCAGGCGCCAGAGGGCGCGTGGCCAAAGGCCGCGGGCCCCAAGCGCACGCGCGGCATGCTCTTCGGCTGCTTCAACGCGTCGATTGGGCGCCAGTTCGAGGTGGTGCAGGGCGGCTGGCTCAACGGCGGTGAGAGCGCCCCCGGACGGCTCTTCACACTTCGCGACCCGATCGCCGGCGCGAATCATTCGGGACGCGGCGACTTCGTCGTGCCCGGCCGGCCGCTCGTCGTCCTGCCCGACATCGAGCTCTTCACGATCACACGCGGCGGCGCGTACTTCTTCATTCCAGGCCTCGTGGCGCTCGAGCTCCTTCGCGATACGCCCGTCGGATCGCCGCGCCCCGAAGGTGTACCCACGTCACCCGGGGCAATCCGTGACTTCATCCAGAACCCCCAGGCACGGCGCGCCCTCGCTCCAGGTTCTCTGCGCAGGCTCGTCAGCCACCAGGCGATCGATCTCAGCCTGACGACCGAGCGTCGACCTGGTCTTCTCTCGCTCGTTCCGCGCTTGGGCTCATCCGCAACGTCCAAAGCAGAAGAAGGTGTCTTCGCGTTCCTCTCACCCATTGCCACGGGCCGCCGGCGAGAGGTCGAGGCGATGCTCGGCAACCGCAAAGCGCTCGACAAAGCGTTCAACGCCGTCCGCGCAGATGGCGCGCCGCTGATCCATCACGCCCGGTTCAGCATCGTCGACAAGCTGCGAAGCTTTCCACCGACCGAGGACGCTGGTCCACCCCAGCCGGTCGATGAAGCACTCGCTCCCGGGGCCGACGCGTGCCTCTTCTTCGCGTGCTGGTTCGATGGCGAGCGAAGAGCGTTCTTCGAGCTTCTGGCCAAGCAAGCCGGCGGTCTTCCCTTCATCCACTGCCAGGATTGGCCGCTGGCCGGTTGGAAGGACTGGCTTCGCCCCAACCGGGCCGCGCGGTTCTTCGAAGAGCGCGAGCTCTCCACGCTCTTCGCGTACCGCGCGTACCCCGACTCGACCAAAGCGGTCCGCCACGCCCTCCAGATCCGCGAGACCTTCATCGACGTCATCGCAGGCTTCGCAGGCGGCAGCGGTGCCACCACCGTCAAAGAGCTCTTCGATCTCGTCGCGGACGCGCCCAAGCGATCGCCACGCAGCGATGGCCACCCGTCGGTGCTCGATGCGAAACGATCGAGGTAGCTGCAGCGTCACGGCCCCACGTGAACCGAGCTCCCTCCGGAGACGACGTTCGCGAGCCATGCGGTGAGTGGAACGCCATCGACCGTGGTCGACCCGTAGGCCGAGCCGCCGAGGAACGTGTGGCTCCCGCCTTCGACGAAGTACGTACCCCAGGCGGGCGACGTGGAGAGATAGGTGGTGCGAAGATCGGCGAGACCTTCGGCGAACTTGTCGCCCGACATCGAGGGCACGGCGCCGTCGATGTTCGCGCACTCGTTCTCCCCGAATCCGTAGAACAGCCGAATGGTGCTGTCCTCTTCGCTGGAGAGCAGACCCATGCGTGATTCAGGATATCGATTGCCGAGGTAGGTGACGTAGTTGACGATGCCTCCGCCGTCGGGACCGGTGCACTCAGAGCAGCCGGACGGCAACGTCGAGTCGAGGCCCCACACCTCACGCCACCGCGTCTGCAGGCACGGCGCGAGATACGCATCCGACATCGCCGGTCCCGAGTCGTCGATCAGGACCGCAGGCGTCGGACAGAACGCTTGGGCGATCCGATCGAAGTTGTACGTCGCACCGAAGCCCCCCGCGCTCGAGCCGGTCACCAGCACCTTCGACACGTTCCGGAACGTCGGCACGATCCGCTCGAGGTAGAGCCCCACATTGCGATAGCCGACGAACGACTGCCCCTTCGGTGCCGTCAGGCCAGGGACGTCGGCATCGGTCGCGTCACCCGCATGCACGTCGCCGGTGCAGTATGGAATGTAGACGGCGTTCCAATCTCGAAGCGGGTTGTCCTCGTTCGAGGCATCGAAGATCCCCGCCTGGCCGCCGCCGACCGAAAAGCCCGCGAAGCTCGCCGCGCCATACGACGACGGGTTCAGACTGCACGACAGCGCGTTGAAGCAAGCGCCGCCGCCCTCGAAGTAGAGAAAGAGCTTGTCGGAGTCCGGGTTGAGACGCACACCGAACCCGGTCGGAGAGCCGTCGCGGCACAGCGCGTCGGGCACGTCGACCCAAGTCCACGATCCTGCGTCGCCCTCGAGCGGCTTTCCGTCGAAGATGGTCTCCGGCGCGCACTCGGGAGCGCCGCCTCCGCTCGCCCCCGTACCGGACGTGTCGCCGGTGCCGGCAGTGGCGTAGCTCGCCGCGCTCGTCGGTCCGGCGCCGCCGACGTCACCAACCGACGGTGCGGACCCGCCACCACCCTCGCCGTCTTCTGCGCCGTCGTCGCTGCATCCGACGATCAAGCTGGAGCCCACGAGAAGCAGGGTCGCGATCGCGGTGGTCTTGAGCATGGGCCGCCGCACTGCGACGGGCGTGCCACGCTTGCTGCAGCCGCGAAGTCTCGTTGGCGGCCTGCCAGCTTGCGCAAAGTTCGCGCAAGTTGGCGGCGAGCGTCGGCCGTTTCGACACTCCCGCTGCATGCCGATGCGGCATTGGCGCCCGATGAAGCACGAACTGAGCGTTGACGGGCTCACAGCTCCAAGCGACATGCCGTCGCATGCTGAGACACGCGATGGTGGCATCGGTCATCTTGCAGCTCGCGGGCTGCGGGGGCGGTTCGGGCGATGGTGGCGATGATGGCGATAGCGATAATGACGGTCCCGTCGATCTCGATGACGACATGCACATCTTCGCCGCCGAGCGACTCGATCAGCACTTCATCCTCTACACCTGGCCCGATCAGGACACCGTCCTGATCGACGTGAAGACGGAGCTGAACGGAGCGACAGAGGGCCAGTACGACGGGACCCGTTCGGGCGATCCCGATGAGGGCTACGACCTCGACCTCGAGTGTCTCAACGTCGGAAGCTCACCCGTTTGCGACGAGTGGGGCGCGTCGATCCAGCAGAGCTGCATCGCCCACGATGACGGCACGCTCGGATGCGACGACTTCTTCTTCCGCCCGATCTCTGCCGACGATCTCGAGTAGGGCGGCGACCATCGAAGCTGCGG
>JBGTSH010000290.1:0-13908 GCA_041940405.1 Polyangiaceae bacterium | reverse complement strand
GGAGGGTCTCCCCGACGGCGGCTGGGGGTGCATCGGAGGTGCCGCGGCGGTCGGCGCCATCGCCGACACCGGTCCGGGAATCGACGCGCGGTCCCCTCCCCGCCGGTTCGGCGGCAGAGGCGGCGGGACCGACGAGCGCGGCGTTACAGCGGCTTGGCTGGGCCGCTGCGACTCGCTGGAGACGGCCGGCGCGGAAGCGGCCGCCGGCGAGACGCCCGGTCCGCGCGCCGTGAGGAGCGCCGTACAGTCCGCGGCCGCCTTGAACAGCGTGAGCGCGCGCTCGTCGTTGTTCGCGTCCGAAGCGGTCTCGGCGGCGCGGCGCAGCCACTTCAGCGCCTCTTGCGCCTCTCCCCTCGCCCACAGCGCGGTCGCCGTCGAGAGCGCCCAATGGACGTCTTCGTCATCGTCCGGGAGCGGCTTGGGGATTGGCTGCGGGGTCACGCGAGTACCGTCGGGGCCATCGTCCGACAGTGTCCGCGGTCGCGCAAGGGCCGATACGGGCCGGTCAGATGGGTTCCCGCGTGGGAACGCACACGCCGAGCGCGCACAGGGTCAGGTCGATGTCCGGCGCCGCGCAGCTCGCTTGGCTCGTGCAGTAGTCGTCGAACGCGCAGAGCTTGTGGCAGCTCTCGCCCTTGCCGATGGCGCCGGACTGCGTCGTGCAAGCCCATGTGCTCGTCAGCCACACCGCCTCCTCGACCTTGGTGTCGAACAAGCAGACCTCTTGTTTGTCGACCTGATCGTAGGCGTAGGTAGCGCAGCGATCGCCGTTCTTCAGGCGCTGCGCCTGCCCCTCCATCGTGTTCATGAGGTAAGTGAAGTCGCACGGCGCGGTGCGCGTCGACTCGCGCTGGATGCGGTCGCGCAGCCACTTGTCGTTCTCACCCTCGGCCCGAATCTGGCGGAGCATGGCGAGGACGGTCGTGTTGCCGCCGTCCTCTTTGGGGCCCTCGCGGAGGACCTCCATCATTTTTTCGATCTTCCGCGTCGCCTCGGGATTGCTCTCGTGCCCGTAACCGAGCCGCACGAAGCTCTTCGGCGTGTCGGTCTTGCAGACCTTGGCGTGCTCCCAGAGCACGGGGTTCACGAGCGGCGGGCGGCGCGTGAACGGGCGCTTGCACACGCCGACGGTTCCAATCGGCACGGCGCCGCTCGCGCGGTCGTACGGCTGCCCTGGTCCCTCGTTGTGGAACTCGGTCGACGAGCAACCCGCGAGGGTCGACAAGACGAGCGATGAGGCCCCGAGCGCCCCGAGGGCCAAGCCGGTTCCGAGATTGATGCGGACGGTGCGCTTCGGAGAGGCCACGGATCCACGGTAGCAAAAGCCGAGGATGCGGCCAAAAATGGGCTAACAGCCCATGAGCGTTTGTTGGGCCAGGTCGTCGACGACGGCCTTCAGGCTGCCGGTCTCCTTGAAGACCCGAATCTGCCGGTCGGCGCTGGTTCCCTCTTGGCAGAGCGTCCGGATCCGGTCGAGCTCGTCCTGGGTGTGGAAGATGTCGGCCGCTTCGGCGACGAAATCCAACAGCTCTTCGATGAGGACCCGGATCGGGACCTGCTCGCGCTTACCGAAGTCGATGAGCTGCCCGTCGAGCCCGTAACGGACCGCGCGCCACTTGTTCTCTTCGATGAGCATGTGGCTGTAGTCGCGCCAGGCCTGGTTCCGGCGGTAAAGGAGGTAGAGCTTGCCCATCACGGCCTGGATGAGCGCGGCGATCGCCAGCGTGTCGTCGACGCGGGTCGTCATGTCGCAGATCCGAACCTCGACGGTGTCGAAGAACGGATGGCAGCGGACGTCCCACCAGATCTTCTTGGCGTTGTCGATGCAGCCCGTCTTGATGAGGAGCTCGACGAAGGACTCGAAGCTCCGCCAGGATTCGAACTTGCCGGGGATGCCGGTTCGCGGGAAGCGCTTGAAGATCTCGGTCCGGGTGCTCTTCAGGCCGGTGGGCCGCCCGATCCAAAACGGCGAGCTCGTCGAGAGCGCGAGGATGTGAGGGAGGAAGTAGCGGACCTGGTTGGCCAGGGCCATCGCGACCTCTTTCTCCTTGATGCCGACGTGGACGTGCAGACCAAAGATGAGGTTTGCGCGGGCGATGTCCTGGAGATCCTCGACGATGCCGGTGTAGCGATCGCCCTTCGTGATCTCTTGCGTCTTCCAGTCGCTGAAGGGGTGCGTCCCGGCGGCGATGATGTGCATGCCGCCCTTCTTGGCGAGCGCCGAGAGGCCCCCGCGCAGCTCCTGAATCTCTGCGCGAGCCTGCCTGATGTCACGACAGATGCCGGTGCCCGTCTCGACGACCGACTGGTGCATCTCCGGCCGGACGCGCTCGCGCAGGATGCTGCCCTCGGTCGTCCCCTCTTCGAGGAGCTGGCTGACGTACGAGTGCAGCTCGCGCGTCTCCTGGTGGACGATCTGGAACTCTTCTTCGATCCCGAGCGTGAACTGCGTGTCGAGCAGACCTGAGACGTCGGTCATGACTCCCCTCTCTTCTTCATCTTCAGCCCTTGGACAGCGGATCCTCTTTCGGGCCCACGAGGTCGTGCCAGCGGTAGCCGCTCGTCATCGTATTCGACTCGTCACGCGCCATCCGAATGGCCATGTCGGCCATCCAGTCGACCACGATGTGGAAGTACTTTTCGTGAATGCTCCAGATGTCCATGTCCGGAGCGGGGTTGGTGAAGTCGATCGCGTACGGGATGCCGTCCTTGATCGCGAACTCCACCGAGTTCATGTCGTAGCCCAGCAACCGATTGATGGTTTGCGAGTCCTTGATGATTCGGTCGAGGAGGCCGCGGTCGATCCAGCCGTCGTCGTCGTTCAGGACGTACGCTCGCCTCGACGGGCTGTACTGGATGGGCAAGATGCGGTCTTTGCCGACGCAGATACAGCGGACGTAGTCCTCGAAGTCGATGAACTGCTGCAGGGTCATGACGTTCGTGCCCGATGCGTCGTACGCGCGGAGCAGCTCTGCCGGGCTTTTCACGACGGTGACGTCACGCCAGCCGCCGCCGTCGGCAGGCTTGAGGATCGCGGGGAAGCCGACGTAGTCGACGATGCGGTCCCAATCGAGCGGGTACTCGAGGTTCCGCAGGCTGCGCCGCTTGTCGATCGCCGGGATGTAGTCCTTTTGCGGAAGCATCACCGTGCGCGGAACCGCGACGCCGGCGCGCTCGACGAGCGAGTAGCCGAAGAACTTGTCGTCGGCGCTCCACCAGAACGGATCGTTGACGACGTACGTACCCGCGAGCGCAGCGCACTTCAGGTGGAAGCGGTAGTGCTTCACCTCCTGGCTGATGCGGTCGATGATGACCCTGTACCGGGGCGTGTGCTTGTCGGCGGTGCCGCCGATCTTGGCGAGCTCGGCTTCGATGCCGGCAGCCTGGTTGCACTTCGCCAAGAACGCGTTCGGGAAGGAGTCTTCCCAGCCCACCAAGAGACCGATCCGCTTAACCATGCCGAGCGCGCGTGTACTCCAAAGCCGGCAGTGGGGAAAGCGGCCTCGTCGGAATCAGCCGGAAAGCAGGATGAGGCAGCGCGTCAGTCGAGGGTGCCGCCGGCCACGCCCTGGAAGGAGCCGGTCGACATCATGATGACGGTGCCGGTCGAGGCGGAGCTCGAGTTGCTCGATGACGAGGACGTCGAGCCGGTGGTCGACGCGCTCGACGTCGACGTCCCGTAGCAGATGCATGGGCCGAACTCGAAGCTCGAGCAGTTACCGCCGTCCGGGAAGCAGTCGTCGGCGCACTCCTGGTCGGTGCAGTCGCAGCCGCACTCCGCCAGATCGCAGACCATGCCGTCCCCCATCTGCTCGCACATGCTCGTGCACTGGGCGAAGCTGAGGGCGCAACCACCCGTCGAGCTCGAGCTGTTCACCGAGGTGGTCGCTGCGACGGTGGTCGGTCCGCTGGAGGAGCTGGTGCCGTTCACGCACATGCACTGGTTGCTGGCGTTACAGAACCCGCCGACGTTGCCCATGCCGAGCGCCACGCAATCGTTGGTGCATTCGGTCTGCTGGCACTGGCAGCCGCAGGTATCCGGGTCCTGGCAGTACGGGACCTGACCCAATCCGCCGCACGCGGGACACGTCGCCGGATCGCACGTCGCGCAGTCGCAGCCCCCCGCGGTGCACTGGCCGTTGCACGGCGACATCCCACACGTCACCGGATCGCAGTTGTCGCACTGGCAGGCGCCGTTCGAGCACATGCCGCCGTTCGGACAGAAGCTGTCGCACATGCCGTCATGGCACGCGCAGGTGCATGAGCCGTTCACGCAGTCCGGGACCGACGTCATGCCGCATTGGAGCGCACTGCAGTCCGCCGGTCCGCTGCACGTCCCCGCGCAGACACACGCGTTGCCGTCGCACATCCCGCCGCCGAGGTTGCTGCACGCGGTCGCGCACTGCCCCGGATCGCAGAGGCACTCGCAGATGTTCGTCACCGAGTTGCACTCCCCTGCGGTCGGGGGAGAGCAGCTCATTTCGCATTGCGTCTGTTCGCACGGAGCCACGCAGAAGCAGCTGTCGCCCTGGCACGAGCCGGTGAGGTTGCCGCCTACGGACGCGCAGAAGTCGTTGCAGCCATCGACGCTGCAGCCGGAACACTCGCAGCCCATCGGACCGCACTCGCCGTTCGCCGCGCTGTTCTCGCAGTCGTCGGTGCAGGTGATCGGATCGCAGCCGCCGCCGCCGCCGCCCCCGCCGGCTCCACCCGTACCGCCGCCGCCCTCACCGCTCGGATCGGCGCAGTTGCCCTCGTCGTCGCAGGTCACGGACGCGTCGACGCACGTCCCGCCGAAACACGTCTTGTCCTCGCTGCATTCGACGCCGATGCACCGCTTGTCGAGCTTGATCGGGAGCGAGAGCTTCTTGTGGTCGACGAAGCCGAGGCGCCGGCGCGCGACGATGCACGGCTGGCCTTGGACCGACTGCATGCCCTCGACGAGCGCGCGGCAGTCGTCCGCTCCGAGGCGCGGCGTCGCCGCTTGGGGATCCGTCGTGTTGCTGTCGACGCCGCCGATGACCACGACCTCGACGGTGCGCCCGTCGCCGTCGCCGGGAATGAGCACCAGCGTCCCGACGAGGTTGTCGCCGTCCTTCGGCGTGCACTGGCTGGTGATGTTCGCTCCCACGAGCTCGGCAGGCGTCAGATCGGTCCCGGCGGCGATGAAGGTGTCGACGAGCGTCGGCGCGGCGGGCGGCTCGCCGGGGCACTGGGCGTCGGTCGTCACCGTCAGGGTGATCTGCGTCGGCTCACGGCACGAGGCGATCCCGGCCAAGGCGGCCAGGGCAACCGAGACCACGGTCTTTCGCCCGAAGAAAGGCATCCGCTGAAAGCGTATCAAGCAAAGAGGATCGAGGGCCAGGCCCGACTACGGAGCGTCGCAGGCGCAGAGCTGCGAGGCGCCGGCGAGCAGAGCGTCACAGGATGAGCGGGTTGCCGCCGGGCGCCTCGGGCGCCGTCTGCGGCTTCTTCGGAGGCTTGTCCGCCGGCGGCTTGTCCTTGGGCGGCTTGTCCTTCGAGCTGTCGGCGCTCGGCTTCGCGGTCGCGGCGGGCTTTCCACCACCGGTCTGCTGGGAGCTGCCCGACTGGGTCGAGGACGACGCTTCCGGCTGGGCCGAGGCGCTCGCCGCGGGCTCGCTCGTGCTCGCCGTCTCGACGCGCGTCGGCTCGGCGCTGTCGCTCGGAGCTTGCGGCGCAATCTCCGGCGCCTTCGCCGGTGCAGCGGTCTCCGCGGTTTCGGCCACGGGGCGCGCGGCTGGATCTCCTTCGCCACCCGCAGTTCCGCGGAGGAGCACGGCTACCGAAACGGTGGCCGCGCACGCCGCGACCGCGATCGCGGCAACTATCGCGGCGCGGCTCTTCTTCTCTCGACGGATGTCGCTCGAGAGCGGGTCGCCCGTCCGCGTCGTCTGATCGGTGCGCGCCAAGCCCGGCGTCATGCTTCTCGCCGTCGTCGCGGTAGGATCGCCGACCGGCATGGCGCCCGGGAGCGACGCCTTCGAGAAGCGGGCCTGGTCGCGGAAGGGCCGGAGCGCGTCGGCGAGCTCGACCGCCGACTGCGGCCGCCGGGCCGGGTCCTTCTCGAGCGTCCATGCGATGACCGCGTCGAGCTCCGGCGGGACTTCCGGGAAATGCGGGTAGAGCGGGCGCTGCTTGTCGATCGTGATCGACACCGCGACGCTCGTCGGCGTGTCGCCCACGAACGGCGGAATGCCCGCGATGAGCTCGTACAGGATCACGCCGAGCGCCCAGATGTCACTCCGCGCGTCGGCGTGCTTGGCGCTCCGGACGGCCTCGGGCGACATGTAGAGCGGCGTGCCGAACGCCGTCTGCGTCTGGGTGACGCGCACCTCGTCGGGCTTCTCGAAGCGCGAGATGCCGAAGTCGACGAGCTTGACGATGCGCCTGCCCGCCACGTCGACGACGAACAGGTTCGCCGGCTTCAGATCGCGGTGCACGACGCCGGCGCGGTGCGCTTCAGCGAGCGCCTCGCACGCCTGGATGACGTAGTCGATCGCTTCGCCGACCCCGATCCTCTGGCGCTGATCGAGGATCACGCCGAGGTCGGAGCCGACGAGGTACTCCATCACCATGTAGGGCCGACCGCCGTCGAGCTTGCCGACGTCGAGGACCCTGGCGACGTGCTCGCCGTTGAGCATCGCGACCGCCTGCGCCTCACGCGAGAACCGGCGAACCGCTTCGGCGTCCTGCATGACCTCGTCGCGCATCACCTTGATGGCGACGAAGATGCCGAGTTCGATGTGGCGCGCTTGATACACGACGCCCATCCCGCCCTCCCCAAGGACGCGGGCGACCTCGTACTTGCCGGCGATGACCGCGCCCGGTTGGAAGGCCACGTCGACAGGTATGCTAGCGGATCGTCCTCAGAAGCGCACGGTTACGACGGGGATCGGACCGATCGTGAAGCCGCGGGGAATCGACGGGCCGTTCGGCCTCCCACCAACCCCACCACCCCACCCGCCCTTCCGATGTCGCAGGCCCTCGGTCACGGTGGGGTTGCAGTCGGAGGAGCCCTCGGCGCTCACGGTCAGCTGGCAAGGTGGAATCGACCCTTCGTCGGGATCCCCTTCGGTGAGAAGCGCGTAGGTAAGAACCGAGGCGCCCGCTCCGGCAAGGACGGCGCCGCCGATCGTCCAAAACCACCATTTCTCGTACACCGGGGTCTCGCCCGGCTCGATCGAGAGCACTCGCCTCTCGGTGGGCTTGAGGACGACCTCGACAGTATTGTCATTGTAGCCGGCCGCGCTGAGCTCGACCGTATGCTTGCCCGGGGCGAGCTTCACCTCTGTCGGGACCTGGGTGCCGGGCCCGCCGTCGATCCGCACCGTCGCTCCTTTGACCGGCGAATCGACCATCAGGGTCGCCATCTTGTCCCGCGAGACGAGGACGAACGACTCCGCATGACGCGCTCCGCCGCGGAGCTTGACCTCACGCGAGATCGTGTCGAAACCCTCGAGCGAGACCTCGAGCTTCACGTCGCCGGAGTTGACCCGCGTCTCCATCAGCGGGCTCGTACCGAGCACCGTGTTGCCGATCCGGATCGTGGCCCCGGGCTGCGATACCTCGACCGTGAGCAACGTCGTGCGGCTGGCGATGTCGTCGATGAGCTTCTTGAGGTTCGGGACCTTGGCGTGCAGCTCCGGCGTCGCCTTCGCGTCGAACGCGCGGAGCTTCTCGAGCGCTTCGGGGTAGCGGCTCAGCGCCTCGAGCGCGCGCCCCTGGTTGTAGAGAAGCGCGGGGTCGGCGCTCAGCTTGTACGCAGCCTCGTACTTCTCGAGCGCTTGCTGGTACTTGATGTCGCCCATCAGCGCGTCGCCCTCCGCCTTCAGCTTTGCGGCGTCGTCTGCCTGAGCGAGAGCGGAAGACGGCAGCGCGAGCGAAAACATCAGCAGCGCAAAGAGCAGCGCGAGAGTGCGAAGCACGGTTCGTATGATCGCCGACCATCTACCGTGCGCGACAAGCAAAAGCCTCGCGCCTGCGCGTCCACACGAAAACGATGGTCCGAAGAAACCGCTTGACGATCGATCGTGCTTGGATAGAGTACGCGGGCTCTTTCGCCCGGGCGGGTAGCTCAGCGGTAGAGCGGCGGCTTTACACGCCGTTGGTCGCAGGTTCGATCCCTGTCCCGCCCACGCTCTTCCTGACGAAAAGAGCACGCGGGCTCCTCTCGAGGAGAAGGGAACGAATAGCTCCCGAGAGGGAGCCCCCCGTTGGGGTGGTAGTTAAGTCGGTTATAACGCCGGCCTGTCACGCCGGAGGCCGCGGGTTCAAGTCCCGTCCACCCCGCCGACATTCTTCAATCGCGCATCTGATCGGAGCTGCGCGAGCTTCATCATCATCTGCGCTTTTCCCGTAGGCTGGCCCCGATGCCGGCCAGCGACGTGCTCGAACCCGGGACGAGTATCGCGGGGTATCGGGTCACCCATCGCGTGGGCGCCGGCGGCATGGGCGCCGTCTACGCTGCCGAAGAGCCCCGGATCGGCAAGCGCGTCGCGATCAAGATCCTGAAGCGCGACCTCGCGGGCGATCCGGACATGGTCGCGCGCTTCGAGCGCGAAGCGAAGGTAGCGAACGAAGTTTGCCACCCGGGGATCGTCGACGTGCTCGCTTTCGGCGCACTCGATGACGGACGTCCGTACCTGGTCATGTCGCTCCTCGAGGGACGCCACCTCGGCGAAGAGATCGCCGAGCGCGGCGCCCTCCCGCCCGAAGAGGCGTGGCGTGTCGCACGCCAGATCGCCGACGCGCTCGCGGCTGCACACGATCGAGGCGTCGTGCACCGCGATCTCAAGCCGGAGAACGTGTTCCTCGAGCGATGCGGCGACGGAACGACGCGGGTCAGGCTCCTCGATCTCGGCCTCGTGAAGCTCCTCGAGACGCACGACGCGAGCGAGCCCGACACGGCCCCGATGAAGCTGACGAAGACCGGCGTCCCGATGGGGACCCCGCTCTACATGGCGCCGGAGCAATGGTGGGGCGGCGCGATCGACGCGCGCGCCGATCAATACGCGCTCGGCGTGACGCTCTACGAGATGCTCGCGGGCCGTCCGCCTTTTCAGTCCGAGCAGTTCGTCGAGCTGGCGCAGAAGCACCTGCACGACGACCCGCCTCCGCTCGAAGGGGCCGGCTGCGTCGTCGCACCCGGCATCGAAGCGCTCGTGCGTCGAGCGCTCGCCAAGGCGCCCGAAGAGCGCTTCGCGTCGATGCGCGATCTCGTCGACGCGGGTGACCGCGCGTTCGGCCGCCGCGACGCGCTGGCGCCCACCGCGATCGCCGAGAGGCCCGCGGGCACCGATCCGAGCGCGGCGCTCCGGCCTCGGTACGTCGCGCTCGCCCTCGTTTCTCTCCTTGGCCCCGCGCTCCTCTTCGCGATCGGCTACGCGGGCCGCGGCGCGCACGACGCCTTCGACATCGTCAGATCCACCGGTCCGCCCTTCTTCTTCGTCCTCGGAGGATGGACCCTTGGCATCGCGCTGACGGCGTGGGCGGCTCGTCGCCGGGTGCAGACAGGCAAGCGCTCGCTTTTGCCGCTCTCGGCGGCGCTCGTCACCGCCGCGTTCGGGATGCTGGGCACCCACGTCGGCTGGTCCAAGGTGCAGGGTGGCGTAGCCAAGATGCGCGCCCCGGTTCGCTTCGAGGTGATGCACACGGGCATGCTCGAGCTCTTGCTCTCGCGCTATCTCGGCTTCTACCTGGCGGCCCTGGTCCTCGTCGGCATCGTGTTCACGGCCGGCGTGGATGATCGCCTTCGCTCTCCCGATGCGGCGCCGCCCGAGCGGGACCGTCTCGCGATGACTGCGACCACCACCCTCGCGCTGGTCGCCGCCGTGACGCTCTTTGCCGACGTGCGCTCGGCTGCGCTGGTTGCGGCGATCGCCGCCGCCGTCAGCGCGATGCCTCTCGTCGATCGCCGATCGATGCCCAGCCCCGAGCGCACCGCCGCAGCGATCCTCGCGGTCCTCTTCACGTTCGTGACCGCGATGGCCCGCGTCGAAGGCCGCGAGGCCGCCCTCTGGCAGGAGCAACCGACCCGCGCGGCTCGCGCGGCCGAGATCATCGCGGCGCGCAGCGAGTCCGGACGAACCCTCGTCATCGGCATCGGGTGCATCGCCGTCGTCATGACCGCCGAGATCCTCCGCCTCGTTCGGGCGAAGCGCGGCGCGCGCCTCGGCAGACCGACGCCCGCGGGCATCGTGCTCGCCGCCTTTGCCGTCGCTCTGGGGGCGGGCGATCTGGCGCTCCGAACGCAGCTCGATCAGGCGACGACGGCGCTGCATCGCGAGCTCGACGCGCAGTTCTCGCTCTTCGCAAACCTCGAGCCGCCCGCCGCCGGCGGGCTCGATCCCGTCGCCCACGCCGCGCGGCCCGCCACCGCTCTCCAAGTCGCGCGCACCGTCGTCGCCGTCGATAGCAGCCCCGTCGCGCCGATCGCCGCCGTCCGGTTCGCCGAGGGAGAGAGCAACGTAGGGCGCGCCATCAGCCAGGCGCTCGCGGTGCGCGCCGCAGCCGGCGCCTCGGATGGAACGCTCGCCGTCTCGATCGATCGCGCGGTGCCTTGGTCCACCGCGGCGAGCCTGCTCGCCGTCGCGCACCGGGCCGGAGCACAGAACGTCCAGCTCCTCCTCACGCGCGGGCCGGCGCTCGAGCTCCCCGAAGGCGCGCCCGCCGAAGCGAGCTGGGTCCTCGCCAGCGACTTCGTCGCGCTCCCCATCGTGCTCTCCGACGACGGCGTTCGATCCTCGGCAGAGGCGCCTTACGCCGTGGTCGCCGAGGAGCTGATCCGTCGCGCACAAGGCGGCGAGAGCCCGGTTCGCGTAGCCACCGCCGCTCCTTGAGCGCCTTGCCTACGCCGCCGACCGAGCGACGCGAGCCGCGCCCACCGAAGCCGCGATCGCTCCCAACGCAACGAGCCCGAACGCAAGGACGAGGTTCTGAAGCGACTCGCTCACGCCGATCGCGACGATCCACCGGTCGTCGAGCTTCGCCTGGCTCGCAGCCTCGATCGATTTTCTCACCCCGGTAACGAAGCCCAGCCCGCCGCAAGCCAACGTCGCCGCCGCGAGGCTCACCTGCAGCGCCACATGCCGCCTTTCCGGATTCATCGAGTAGCGGACTGCCGCAGCGATCAACAGCACCCCGAAGAGCGCCGTCGGAATCGTTCCCATCCCACCCTCACGAAAGATGTCCAACATGCCCGAGGCGAATTGCAGCGCCCGTGCCGGAACAGAACGCCACGAAATCCGCCCCAACCTGTCCGGCAGACCGGACGCATCCGCCTTGGACCGACAGCTACAGCGGCCAACTCGCCCGTCTACCGTCCGGGCCGTCACCTACCCGATGATCGGATACTTCCTCTCCGCGTAGAGGGCGTCGATCTCGGACTGCATCTTCCCCAACACCGTCTCGAACCCCTTCCTCACCGCCCCCTCATCATTCGGATCACCCTCGAGCGTGATCGGCTCCAGCACCTGGGTCGTAATCTTCGCCGGAAGCGGGATCTGAGGCAGCGCCGGGAGGAGCCACAGCCCCCACGGCAAGCCCACCAAGAGCGGAAGCACGTCGGCGCTGCGGACGAGCTTTCGAAGGCCGAGCCACTTTGCGAGCCTCGCCCCGCGGCGGACGACGAAGAAGGTCTCGTGGGCTCCGGCGCTGACGAACGGAACGATCGGGATTCGATGCCGCATCGCCTGACGGACGAAGCCGGTCCGGCCGCCGAGATCGATCCGGCTCCGCTCCGAGAAGGGGCGGAAGCTCTCCCGCGCTGCGCCGGGGAAGACCATGAGCGAGTGCCCGGACTCGACGACGCGATCCATCACGTGTCGGTCGGCGGGGACGAGTCCGGACCGGGGCAACAGATCGGTGAACGGCTTGAACGTGGCGTGGATGAGGTCGTGCGCGAGGACATAGAGCGGCCGCTCGAACGCAAAATGCTCGTACCACGCGACGCCGAAGCAGATGCCGTTGATGGGCAAGACGCCCCCGTCATGGTGTGTGACGAGAAGGCACTGCTCGCTCGGGATGCGTCCGAGGCCCCTCACCTCGCTCCGGAAGTACCGCCGCACCACGGGCGAGAAGAACGCGTGCGACTTGCGCACGGTGTCCATCATCACGCTGGGCAGCTCCGCCATCGGTCCGGACCTCGAAGGTTCCGGCACTCTAGCAAGGGGCGGCCGAACGGGGGGCGGGGCCGCGTCAGGCTGCGTGCGAAGGGCGGGCCGGTGCACGCGGCCTTGCAGACGCAATGCGTGGGCCACCGAGGAACGCGGCGATCTCTCGAGCGACGGTTTCGGGTCGTTCAATCATCGGCATGTGTCCACAGCAGGACAACAGGCGCAAGCTCGCGTGAGGCAATCGTGCCGAAAGGGCGGCTGCGCTCTCTGCCGGGACCAGTCGATCGGCGTCACCCCAGAGGACGAGCACCGGCATCGAGAAGCGCTCGGCGCGATCGAGGATTGTCGGCCGTACGAGATCCGGGACGAAGTCGCTCATCACCCGCGCCATCTCGCGCAGGGTCGGAAACTTCGGCCTGTCGAGCGAGTCGCGCACGAACTTTTCGGTGTACGCGTTCTTCTCGACGAGCACCATGTCGAGGAGCGGCATCGCCAGGTGCTCGAGCGATCGTTCCAAGAGCCAGGGACGGAGCAGCGCACGCGCCGCGGTCTCGGTGCCCGGCCCGTAGGCCCGAAGGCCTGCCGAGCTGAGGAGGACGAGACCGTCGACGCGATGAGGGGCTCGCAGCGCGGCCTCGGCCACGACCGCGCCGCCGGCAGAGTGCCCGCCGAGCGTCACGCTCTCTAGACCGAGGACGTCGAGCACGTCGAGAACGTCGAGGGCGTAGCTCTCGAGATCGTACTTGGAGCGCTTCTTGTGCGACGAGCCGCAGCCAGGCAGATCGATCCCGATGACACGGTAGCCCAGAGCCACGAGGCGATCGGCGACGTGCTCGAAGTGCGTGAAGTCGCCGACCAGCCCATGCACGAACAGGAGGGGCTGCCCTTCGCCGTGATCGAAGTACGCCACCTCCCCATCCCGAATTCGAAGGCGCTTCGTAGGAAACGGAAACGTCAGTCGCCCTGGCATGTACCTACTCATGACTGTAACAACGACTTCGACGTGCGCCCAAGCTTCGAACATCATCGCGACGACGCGAAAAAGCCTTCGCACACGGGTGTTCACCGCATGTCGCGAAACCGTGCGAAGGGCGGTTCGCACTCGCTCTTCCGCTGGCCATCTATGCGGCTAACCTTCCGCAATGCACCTGACCGCGCTCGCCTCGTGGACGAAGCTCGCCGCGCACCGTGATGCCATGACCGAAAGGCCGATGCGCCGGCTCTTCGAGGAGGATCCCGGTCGCTTCGCCGCGCTCTCGAAGCGCCTCTCGCTCGGAGCGAGCGGCGAGATGCTCGTCGACTACTCGAAGCAGCGCGCGACGACCGAGACGATCGCCCTCCTCGTCGCGCTCGCACGAGAGCGCGGCCTCGAAGATCGCATCCGCGCGATGTTCGCCGGCGACAAGATCAACACCACCGAGAACCGCTCCGTGTTGCACGTCGCCCTCCGCAACCGCTCGGACAGAGAAGTCCAGGTCGACGGCGCCGACGTGATGCCGCTCGTCCGCGACGCGCTCGCCCACATGAAGCGCGCGAGCGACGCTGTCAGGTCCGGCGCCCATCGCGGCTACACCGGCAAGCGCATCACCGACGTCGTCAACATCGGGATAGGAGGCAGCGACCTCGGACCGCTGATGGTCACCGAAGCGCTCAAACCGTACCAAGAGAGCGCGCCCGCGGTGCACTTCGTCTCCAACGTCGATGGCACCCACCTCGCCGAGACCGTCAAGCATCTCGACCCCGAGACGACGCTGTTCCTCGTCGCCTTCGGCGC
>JBGTSH010000289.1:0-14017 GCA_041940405.1 Polyangiaceae bacterium | reverse complement strand
GATGATGTGATGTGGATGTCACCGACGAGCGTGCCCACCGATGCGGCAGCGTACGCGACGTTGACGGTGGTGCAGGATGTGATCATCGAGGGATTGGTGTTCGGCGCTGTGCCAACCGGACCGATCAGCGTCATCGATTTCGTGCCGGCCGAGTTCACGGAGATCAAGGTTGTGATTCCCGGCCCGCTGCCTCAGGAGGTGGCGGAGGTGCCTTTCGCCTTCCCGCTGCCGCCGGATCCGAGCGCGTACCGCGGCGGCGCGATCCGCGCCTGTCGGCGGCAGACCCCAGTCGAGCGCGAGGCCCCGCAAGCCGAACAAGGCCGGGTAGTCGACAGCGGCTGGCGGGCACGCTGCGATGTCGAGCGCAGGCAGACCCACGTGGCACTCGTTCGCTCTTCGGGTCGTGCTATCAAACGAGATGAGGTGGCGTCGCGATGTCCCAGCTAGATCTGCTCACGGCGCCAAACACCGCGGCGCGGGTGTACGCCCTCCCCGACGCCGACGTCAGCCTCGAGCCCTTCCTCGCCGACGAGGCAGCGCTACGGCTGTTCGAGTCGCTGCGCGAGCGCATTGAGTGGCGTCAGGATACCGTGCGCATCTTCGGTCGGGCCCACCCCATACCGCGGCTCCACCAGTGGTTCGCCGAGCCGGGCATGGCCTACTCGTGGAGCGGCATCCGGATGGAGCCTCGCCCGTGGATCCCCGCGCTTTCCGAGCTGCGCGAGCGCCTGCGAGCATGGCGCGAGAGCCGCCGCGATGAGGTCCTCCAGAACCGCCAGGTGGAGGGCTGAGGTGGCGATCGCCCCGGGCGCGACCATCGGCATCCTCGGCGGCGGGCAGCTGGGTCGCATGACCGCCATGGCCGCGCGCGAGATGGGGTTCCGCCTTCGCGTCCTCGATCCCGATCCTGCCTGCGCCGCGCGCTTCTTGGTCGACGAGCAGATCGTCGCCAGCTTCGACGATGCGCAGGCGGCTCGTCGCCTCGCGAGCTCGTGCGACGTGCTCACGCTCGAGATCGAGAAGATCGGGACCGCCGGTCTCCGCGCTGCGGCCGAGCTCGTCCCGGTTCGTCCCGACGCCGCGGTGCTCGAGGTCATCCAGGATCGCGTCGCGCAAAAGACGTGGCTCGACAGAACGGGCTTCCCCGTCGGCGCGTACAAGGTCGGCACCACCGAAGGCGAGATCGCCGCAGCGCTCGTCGCGTTCGGGCGCTCGTTCGTGAAAGCGGCGCGCGGCGGGTACGACGGCCGAGGCCAGTTCGAGGCCGAGAGCGCTGCCGATGCGCCCGCGGCGTTCAAGGGACTGGGCGGCGAGTCGTGCGTCATCGAGCGCGCGCTCCCGATCGATCGCGAGATCTCGGTGCTCGTCGCGCGAAGCCCGAGCGGACAGGTGGCGGTCTACCCACCGGCAGAGAACCACCACGAGTCGCGCATCCTCGCGTGGTCCGTGCTGCCCGCACGCATCTCGCCGTCGCTCGCTCGCCGCGCCGAAGAGCTCGCGCGCGGCGTGGCCGAGGCGCTCGCCATCGAGGGCCTGCTCTGCGTCGAGATCTTCGAGATCGAAGGCGAGCTCCTCGTGAACGAGCTCGCTCCGCGGCCGCACAACAGCTACCACGCCAGCGTCGTCGCCTCTGCCACGAGCCAGTTCGAGCAGCACGTTCGCGCGGTGTGCGATCTTCCCCTCGGATCGACGGCGACCGTTCGGCCGGCCGCGATCGCGAACCTCCTCGGCGACATCTGGACGCCCACGGCCCCCGCGTTCGAGCGCGCGCTCGAGCTTCCGGGCGTTCGCCTGCACCTCTACGGCAAGGCGGGGGCGCGTCCGGGCCGCAAGATGGGACACCTCAGCGCGACCGCGGACACGCCCGACGCAGCCGTCCAGCTCGTGCGCGAGGCGAAGGCTCGCCTCGCGCAGGCCTGACGGCTCAGGCTCGAATCACTGCGGAACTTGGATGACCGCGCCCGCGGGCGGGATCAAGAAGTAGACGTTGCGCGAATCGAGCGGGGATCCGTCGCCGGTCACCGTGAGGATCGCCTTGTAGAGCTGCGGCTCGTCGGTCGCCGGCACGGTGTTGTTCACCGGAACCGCGACGAGATCCCAGCAGACGCCGGTACCCGGGTAGAGCGTCGGGAACGTCTCGTCGTAGGTGTTCATGTCGACGTCGTCCTTCGGGTTGACGTCGTTGCAAGGGGCGCCCGAGCCGTTGATGACGAGGTGGTCGATGAACTGCGTCGCGTCGACCGCATCGGTCGTGTCGTCGGCCGCCAGGATCGTGGTGTAGAGCGGCACGCCTCGAACGATCTCGAGGATGCCGGCCTTTGCCTGATCGACGACCGCTGCGTCGAGCGCCGGGTACGTAAACGGCTGGTTGTTCATGTCCACCGTGCCCGACGCGACGCCGATCGCGTCCGCGCACTGCTCCGGCGTCGTGCACTCGGTTCCGCTGCCGTCATCGCCCGTGCCCCAGAGGCTCGCGAACTTGATCTCGAGCGACGAGAGCGCCGCGCCAGCCGCCGCTACGGTGGAGCCGTTCGGGCCGCCGCCGCAGGTGCCGCCCTGGTTGTCGGCGTCGGTGATCTGCATGAGAACGCGCACGGCGTCACCGCGGAAGCCGGGGCAACCGACAGGGTTCAGGTTGTTCGGGTCGGCGCCGCACTGGTTGTTGTTCGTGCACTTCGTCTCGTCGGCGACGCACATCGCGGCCTGAACCACCGCCTCGGAGCTGCCGCCGCCGGTGCCCGGGATCGCGTTCGCAGTCGTCTGCGGGTTCGACTGCAGGCTCACCAGGTTGACGTAGGTGTTGCAGTTGTTGAACGTCCCGACGCCGGTCCACATGTCCGGGATGCAGCCCGCACCTGCGTTGGCGACGAGCGGATCGTCGACGCACAGGTTCTGGAAGCAGATGTAGTTGGTGGGACAATCGGGATCGATCGTGCACGCGGTGTTGTTCGCGTCGGGCTTGCAGCTGAGCTCATCGACGATCTCGGGCACGCTGGTCGCCATCGCGGAGAGCTCGGCGCTCATCGAGCCGGTGATGTCGAAGCTGAAGTACACGTCCGCGAACTGCACGCTGGTCCGGAACTCGAGCGTGTCCTCCGGAGGCGTCGTCGCCTCCTGGTAGGGGATCACGAAAACGAAGTCGCCGTTCGCCTGCGGGTTGTCCGCCGGGTCGGTCGGGTCGGTGCCCGCTGCGTCCTCGACGAGATCGCTGACGCCGTCGCCGTCGGTGTCGATGTTCGTGGGATCCGTGCCCGCGGCCACCTCGTCCGCATCGGAGAGACCGTCGTCATCGGAGTCGAGGTCGCGGTAGTTCGGCAGCCCGTCCATGTCGGAGTCGATGGGCGGCGTAGAGAGATCGGCGTCGCCGGCTTCGACGGCGTCGAACAGGCCGTCGCCGTCGCTGTCCTGCTCGTACCGATCGCGAATGTTGTCGCCGTCGGTGTCGGTCTGGCCTTCCTGGAAGTCGCTGATCGTGTCGCCGTCAGAGTCGAGGTCGAGGTAGTCGAGGATACCGTCGGCGTCGCAGTCCTTGGGCGCGGCCGCCGTCGCGAGCGCATCGACGACGCCGTCGCCGTCGCAGTCGCTGCCCTGACCGGCGATCTCGTCGGCGTCGCTGATGGTGTCGCCGTCGTCGTCGATGTCGGCGAAGTTCAAGTTCCCGTCGGCGTCGCTGTCCTCGAGCGAGTCCTGCGCATCGGGGATGCCGTTGTTGTCCGAGTCGAGATCCAAGTAGTTCGGCGTGCCGTCGTTGTCCGCGTCTTTCGGAGGCGTTGCGAGATCGGCGTCACCGGCTTCGATCTTGTCCTCGATCCCGTCGTCGTCCGAATCGGTGTCTTCGAGGTTCGCCTTGCCGTCGCCATCGGCGTCGTCGGACCCTTCGTCGGCGTCGGAGATCGTGTCTCCGTCGCGATCGCTCGTCGGGGATTCGCCGCCGCCGGATCCGCCGCTCGGAGAGGTCTCGTTGTCGTCACCGCACGACGCGACGCCGAGCAGCACGAAGAGAGGCAACGTGAGTGAAGCAACACGGCGCAGCGAGCGAGTCATGGATCCCTCCGGAGCAAGACGAAGCTCCCAAGATCCTAGCGGTTTGGTTAGGCCCGGCTATTGGATTTTTCCGTCACCACCGCAACACGCACACCGTCGCTGACGCCCCTACCTACGCAGCGCCACATCGCTCCCGCTCAACCCGTCACTTGCCGACGTGGATCGTCGCCGCGCAAGTGCCCTCGAGGACACCGGGAACGCTCTTCAGCACCCTCACGACGCAGGCCTCGATCTTGGGATCGCCGGCCTTCGCCTCGGCGGTCGTGACCTTTCTGCCTGCCGTGGTCCACCGAACCCGGACGTCCGCACCCTTTGGTGCGCACGCATCGAGGGCTCCCTTTTTCTTTCCGATGACGCCTGCCGCCGCGGGACCGAGCAGGATGCCTGCGAGCCCGTCGCTCGTCTTGCACTTGAAGTCGGTGAGCGTGAAGCCGTCGGCGGTGACCGAGCCCATCGTCAGGTTTGCGCCGGGCACGTCGAGCCCGCCGGCGAGCTTCTTCTCGTTGTTGCAGGCGCTCGCGTCGCCCTCTTTGCACGCGCGCTGGAACAGCTTCTTCGCCTGCTCGGGGTCGGCGCTGATGCCGCCCTTTCCTTCGAGCGTCAGCACGCCGAGCAAGTTGCACCCGCCGACTTGCTCTTCGGTACACGAGGCGCGTGCGAGCTCCGCCGAGGTCGCATCGTCACCGGACTCGTACGCGTGCACGCCGCCTCGACCGCAGGCAAGCGTGACGAGCATCTGATCTTTGCCAGCGCCTTTGCAGGCCTTCGCGTAGAGGGCGGTCGCGTCCTTCGGCTTGACCTTGCGAAGGCTCTCCGCCGCGTTGAAGCAGCCGCGTGCGTCGCCGAAACCGCAACCCTTCTTCCATGCCTCCTCCGCACCGACGTCGTCTTTGTCGACCTCCTTGATGATCGATCCGAGGTGGCTGCACGCCTCGCCGTGCTTTCCGTCGCACGCAGCCTGAAACTTTTCCCGCGCTCTGGGGCTGTCCTTGGCTGCCTCGGCCTTCTTTCCTTCCTCGAAGCAGGCCGCCGGATCTCCGCAGGCCGGCCCTGCCGCCACTTTCGCGGGCGGCGGCTCGTCGTGGGCTTTCGCCGGCGGCGGCGGCTCGGGCGCCGGGACCGTGGTGCACGCGAGGAGGAGCAGCGCCGGGAGCACGAGCGACGTCGGGCGGATCATGTCCGACGAGGTACCACGTAATGGTTCGGGCAGCTCGGTGCTCTCCGTGCTCGGCCCGCGTCACACTTCGGGAGGCTCGCGTGATGTCGAAACAAGAAACGAATGCGAGCCCTGCTTCTATCGTGCTTCGTCCTCTCGACCGCTTGTCACGATCTCGAGCCTCCGGAGCCGCCGCCGCCGTTCTCTTCGGAGGCGTTGCCGCGCGCGATCGAGATACCCCGCGCCGAAGCGATCTCCTCGATCCCCGAGGTGCCGTCCGCTCCCGCAGCGGCAGCCCCGAGCGCGGAAGAAGAGCGCTCGATTCGGAAGCCCACCGATTGGCAGGGCGATGACTCGGTGCCCGGCGTGCGGCGCGCCGAAGTGGCGCTCGAGAACCGCAAGGCAGTCGTCGAAGCGTTGTTCGACGAGGCGGGCGTTACGTTTCCGCCTGCGCAGATCTTCCTTCGCGTCTTCAAGAAAGAAGGCGAGCTCGAAGCGTGGGCGGCGTCCGAGAAGGGCGGCGAGATGAAGCGCATCGCGACCTACCAGGTCTGCAAGATGAGCGGCGACATCGGCCCGAAGCGACGCGAGGGCGACATGCAGGTGCCCGAAGGCTTCTACCGCATCGAGTACTTCTGGCCCGACAGCGCCTTCTACTTGGCGGGCAAGGTCAGCTACCCCAACGGCCTCGACCGTCAGCTCGGCGGTCCGGCGCCCGGCGGGGATATCATGCTCCACGGCGGGTGCGCGTCGATCGGGTGCATCTCGATGAGCGACGAAAGGATGGAGGAGCTCTACGTGATGGGAACGAGCGTCTATTTCAAAGGCGAGCCCGTCAGCATTCACATCTTTCCGACGCGCGACATGCGCGGCCTCCTCGAAGGCGGCGAGCACGCGGAGCACCATGCATTCTGGGAGAACCTCGCCGAAGGTCTCGACGCGTTCGAGCGCGATCATCGCGTGCCGGTCGTGCAGATCGGCTTCAAAGGAAAGTACGAGTTTCGTGGTGGGTGATGCCGAGCGTTGGCACCTCGCTTGCGGCACCTCCTTTCGAACAACCCAGATGGAAGGAGGCGCGTCATGCGCACCAACGGGAACCAGGATCAGAGCAGCATCCCTGCGAAGGGACAGAGCGGTCAGGCGACAACGGGGCAGAATGCACCCGCGCAGGGCGGACGAGGGATCGAGCGTCGTGAGCGGCCGCGTGATCTATGGAGAGGTCGCGGCGGCGGCGGCGAGCGCTCGTGGGGTCCGTTCGGTCTGATCGGCAGGATGTTCGAAGATTTGGACCGAGCGTTCGGCCTCGAGTCCGAGCGAGGCCTCGGACGCACGACCGGCCGGCAGGACCTCGCGAGCCTCTTCCGTCCGGACCTCGAGGTCTTCGAGAAGGACGGCAAGATGGTCCTTCGCGCCGATCTACCCGGCATGAAGCCCGAGGACGTGAAGATCGAGGTCGAGGCCGACGTCCTCACCGTCTCGGGCGAGCGCAAGAGCGACTACGAGACGGAGCGCGAGGGTTACTACGAGTCCGAGCGGACGTACGGCTACTTCCGCCGTAGCGTTCGCCTACCCGAAGGCACCAACGCGGAGGAAGTCAAGGCGCGCTTCGAAAACGGCGTGCTCGAGGTCGAAGCGCCGATCGCGCAGAAGAAGCCGCGCGGTCGGACGATCCCGATCAGCACCGGCCAGACGGGAACCACCGGCGGGACGCAGGCCGGACCGAGCCCGACCAAGGTCTCGTGAGCGACGGCGAGCCAGTTGGCTCGGGCTTTGCCGTCAGAACCACAATGACCAGCTCTCTCCATGGATCGGTGGTTGTAATTACCGGCGCGTCGAGCGGCATCGGACGCGAGACCGCGCTTCAGATGGCGAAGCGCGGCGCGCGGCTCGTCCTCGCGGCACGCGACGAGGACGCGCTCTCAGACGTCGTTCAAGCTTGCAAGGAGCGAGGAGCGGAAGCGTTCGCCGTTCCCACCGACGTCTCGCAAGAGTCCGAGGTCGACGCGCTCCGCGACGCAGCGATCGCCAAGTTCGGCACGATCGACGTCTGGGTGAACGACGCGGCCTCCTACATGATGGGCCGCGTCGACGCCGTCCCCGGCGACGCGGTGAAGCGCCTCTTCGAAGTGAACGTGCTCGGCGTCGTTCACGGATCGCGGGCTGCGCTCATCCACTTCAAACAACGCAACAAAGGCGTCATCATCAACATCGGATCGGTGGCCGGTAAAGCGCCCTATGCGCTCGCGAGCGCATACTGCGCGACCAAGCACGCGGTCCACGGCTTCACCGAGGCGCTGCGGCAGGAGCTCGCGACGACGCCCATCCAGGCGTGCCTCATCGTCCCCGCGACCGTCGATACGCCCCTGTTCGATCACGCAGCGAACTTCACGGGTCGAACGATCGAGGCGATGCGGCCGTACTACCCGGCGGAGCGCGTGGCCGAGGCGATCGTCGATTGCGCCCTCTTTCCGAGGCGCGAGGTGCTCGTCGGCGCGACGCCTCGCGTCCTCTCCGCGATGAGCGGAACCTCGACGTACGAGAAGGTCCAGCCGAAGCTCATCGAGCGCGAGCACCTCGGCGACCGGCCCCGAGGCCCGTCGACCGGCAACCTCTACCTTCCCGAAGAGCCGCACGAGGTCCACGGCCACTGGCGCCAGCGCAAGCCGCTCTGGGGCTTCTCGCGAATGAAGGAGTGGCTCGCGGAGCGCGGACGCAGGCTGCCGATTCGCACCCGTCAGGGTGCGAATCGCTGAGCAACGCCTCTCGGCCGCTGAGAGATGGCTGCTCAGCCGCCCATGAGCTCGGCGACGGGCGTCGACGAGGCTGCGGGATCCGATCCTACGTTTCCGATCGACGTGACGTCGGGCACCACGGCCTGCAGGACGGTGAGCGCGACATCGCTGATGTTGCGCCCTTCTTGGACCGTGTGAATGCCCGGGTGCACGAGCCGGCCGCCGCCGCCGCCGGCAACGAGGCACGCGAGGTGGCGCCACTGATCGAAATCGTGGCTCCACCCGTCCATGCAATCGCTCCCCGCGAGGATTGCGCAGTTGTCGAGCAGCGTGCCCGTCCCGTCCGGCGTCTCCTGCAGCTTGGTGAGCAGGTACGCGAATTGGGTCATCGTGAAGTTGAGACCGATGTTGAAATCGTTGAGGCCGCCGAAGTCGGTCTCGACGCCGGTCGCGCTCACGTCGAACCCGTGCGACGCACCGTGGTGGCCTTGCGTGCTCGTGCCGGGGAAGACGGTATCGCTCGCGCCCTCGTGGAAGAGGACGCTGGCGATTCGCGTGACGTCGCAAGAAAACGCGTAGGCGATCAGATCGCTCATCGCGACGTTCACCGCCTCGAGCGGCTCGACGCCGCCGACGTCGGTATTCGTCTCGCTGGGTTGGCCGGGAGCGACGCAAGCAGGCGGGAGCGAGTTGATCTTCGCTTCGAGCTCGCTGATCCCTTGCAGGTGCGCGTCGAGGCGCTGCCGGTCCTTCACGCCGAGCCGCTGGTTCAAGCGCCCAGCTTGCTCTTTCACCGCGTTGAGAACCGCGATCCGGCTCGGCTTGGCCGGATCGTCGGGCGGCATGAAGCTGCCGAAGAGCGTGTAGAAGACGTCTTGCGGGTTGCGCTCGGGAAAGAGCGGCTCGCTCGTGCTCTTGTGCGACAGCGCGTGCATCGTGGTGCCGAAGTCGGCGCCGCTGATGCGCTTGGAGATGCCGACCTGGATGCTCGGCACCGGCGTCTGCGAGCCGATGATCCCTGCGGCGATCTGATCGATCGTGGGCCCGCCGGCGTTCGAGTAAAACCCCATGTTGCACTCGGGGCCGTGCAGGCAGGTCTGGCTGAAGGTGAAGCCGTTGAACAGCGTCATGCCCTCGTGATGCGTGATCTGCTGCCCGCAGCGATTCGCGAAGCCGGTCGGAACGCTGACGTAGTCCTTGAGCGCGGCGAGCGGCTCGAGCGCTTCGGAGATCGGATACTCGGGGCCTTGGATCGGCGTGGTCATGCCGCCGGGGATCCAGCGCTTCTTGTTGACGCCGTTGCCGAAGAACCAGGTGATCATGCGGACGGGGATCGTGCCGCCGCCTGCGAGCGCGGTGCCGTGCGAGTTGAGCATCGACTCGAGGATCGGAAGACCCACGGCGACGCCGACGCCACCCATCATGCCGCGGAGCATCGCGCGGCGGTTGAGAGCCCATCGTCCCGGAACCCGCCGTTGAACGGTATTGTAGCGCTTCACTTGGGCTCTCCCACGAGGCGGAACGCGGGGCTAACCGCGATTTCAGCCATGAGCTGTTGGACTCTGTAACCACCGGCTGCGAACGCCTCGTCGATCGCGACGAGGGCCGGGTCCTCACCCGCGGCCTCGATGTGGCCGGTGGATTGGCGGAAGAGGAAGCGCGCCATGCAGATGTTCGCCTGCTCGTTCTCTCGAAGGAGCGGGCCGATGTCGGCGACCGACGAGAACTGCCCGATCTCGGTCGTCTGTCCCGCGGTGTCGATCGCCATTCCCTGATCGGTGTCGCGCCACGCGCCGACGGCGTCGAAGTGCTCCATCGAGAGGCCCGAGGGATCGGTGCGGCCGTGGCAAGGCGTGCACGACTCCGACGAGGCATGCATCGCGAGTCGCTGCTTCATCGTCTTCGGCGTTCCGTCATCCGGTGGGAATGTCGGCGTGACGTCCGGAGGTGGCGGCGGCACCGAGCCGCAGAGCAGCGCCGTGATGATGAAGAGCCCGCGTCGCGTCGGCGACGTCATGCCCGGATGGGCCTTTCGTGCGAGGAAGCTCGGCTGCGTCAGGATGCCGCGCCGGTTCGCGATGTCGACGCGCTGGAAGGCCGGGCCGCCGATCGCGAGCCCGTAGATCCACGCGTTGTCCTGGTTCACGAAGGTGAACGAGGCGTCGTAGATCTCGCGTGCGTCGGCGTTGCGGGTCCAGACGATGTCTTCGAGAAAGAGCCGCGTCTCTTCGGCGATCGCTGCGCGGGTCGCGTCGGTGAAGAGGGGGAAGCGCGCCGGGTCCTTCTGGATGCTCGATGTGTCGTCGAAATCGTAGAGCTCGGCGTAAAAGCGCGAGAGCGTCTCGCGCGCTTCGGGCTGCGCGATGAGCTCTGTCGCGACCTGACGAATTGCCGCGTCGTCGCCGAGACCGCCGCCCTCTGCGCGTGCGATGAGCGCGGCGTCCGGCGCGCGGCCGACGAGGAAGAACGACATGCGTGACGCGAGCTCGCTCTGCGTCAGCTTGCGGCGAACGATCCCTGCGGGCGCGGTGGGATCGGGCTCGCCGATCTCGATCTGGTAGAGGAAGTCGGGAGCCTGAAGGATCGCGCTCAGGAGCGAAGCAGCGCCGCCGTCGAAGGTGCCGTACTCGTTGGCGGCGACGACCGCGGCGTTCACGAGCGTCGCCACCTCGGCCGAATCGAGAGGCCGGCGCCAAGCGGTGTGGCCGAAGGTGGATGCGATCTGCGAGAAGCAGGCTTGGTCGGCGGTCCCGCTCGGCGTGCAGGTGACGACCTTTGCGTAGGTCGCCGGATCGTTGAGCGCCGCGTCGGCGACCCTGCGAGCAGAGAGCTCGTACGCTTCGACATCGGTGGGCGCCATCGGCAGGTCGGCCGCAGCGATGACCTTGAGACCGAGGGCCGACGCATCATCGGGCGGCGTCGCCGCGTCGGCGGCCGCGTCGCCGAGGAGCATCCTGACGGTACCGACATATTGGTCCGACGTGAGGCGGCGGATGCCGCCGGGGGCGGGGTTGATGTCGGAAGGCTGGGGATCCGGATCCGGGCCCGGCGGGTCCTTGTCCGAATCGTCGCCGCAGCCCACGCCGAGCGCGATCGCGCCGGCAGCGAGCAGAGCGCGAAGCCCGAGGGTCGAAAGAGAAGAGTAGGTCATGACAGTCCGCGTCTGGGTTGGTGCGCCGCCCCTTGGGTGTCCGGCAGTGAGGTGCTTCGTGTGTCCGGAACGTTCGACTCGCGCCACACGGCTCGCTCCCGCTGCGCTTCGCAAAGTGTATGCTGCAGCCGCCCTCGGCCGATCTCCAAATGCGCGACGAGCAAGAAAGGGCGAGCTTCATTCGGGCGCAGACCCGCCTCACCCCCATTCCGCTCGTGCCGGAAATCAGCATCCATGCAGCCGGCGAGCTGACGCCGATCTGGACCGCCACCCAGACGACGCTCGACCTGAACGATCTCGAGCCTCCGTATTGGGCGTTTCCGTGGGCGGGCGGGCAAGCGCTGGCGCGCTTCGTGCTCGACCACCCCGAGACCGTGCGCGGGCGGCGGGTCTTCGACTTCGCGACCGGGAGCGGAATGATCGCGATCGCCGCACGCCGAGCCGGCGCGAGCAAGGTGCTGGCCGCGGATATCGATCCGTTTGCGTGCACGGCGGCGCGGCTCAACATGGAAAGCGCGGGCGTGACCTTGGAAGTCTCCGAGCGCGATTGGGTCGGCGATCCGCTCGACGGGTTCGATGTCGTCCTCGTCGGCGACATGTTCTACGAGCGCGGTCCGGCCGAGCGGTTCGACAGGTGGTTCAGAGACCTCGCCGCAGCGCGTCGCGAGATCCTGGCCGGAGACGCGAACCGCGCCTATTTGCCGCCCGGCCTCGAGTGCCTTGCGCGGTATGACGTTCCCGTCTCGTTCGATCTCGAGAGCATGGAGAAAAGGCCCACCGCCGTGTACCGGTACCCCGCAGAAACGGTGTAGCGTCGGGCGGTGACCCACCACGACGACGCAGGCGATCGCGAGGCGATCCTCGCGAGAAGAGCAGCGCTCCTGTCGACGGCCCTCGCAGCCTTCGCGTGCTCGAGCCCGCGCGATCCGACGACCGAGCCGAGCGGAACCGGCGTGGCGACGACCGCGGCGACGGTGGCGACCGCCGATGCAACCGCGAAACCGCAGGGCAAGCTCCCTCCGCCGCTGCGGCCGTGGAGCGACGTGCTCGCCAAGGCGCCGCCGCGCGGCATCCCGCCGAACGCGACCGCGGCGGAGCGACAGATGTTCGAGTACCAAGAGCAGGCGCTGACCGGCGACTACGACGTGATCAAAGCGGTCTGGGAGAAGACCCCGGGATGCGACGCCGCCGATCCGGACTGCAGGCCGACGTGGCGCGAGACAGGCGAGCGCGCGAAGGCGATGTTCGACGAGCTGCGGATGGGCCCCGGTGGTTTCGGGGGCTGCGGCGGCGCGCAAGGCCAGACCGCGACGCTCACCCAGCGCGCGGCCGCACACCGCCGATACATCGACGCGCTGATGATGGAGGTCGAGACGCACCTCACCGCAACCGCCGAGGCGTACAGCCCGCAGGGCAACCAGGAGTGGCAGAAGATCTTGTCGAACGCGAAGAAGCCGCCGCCGATGCCCTGTCTGTCGCCGTGCGCGATGCCCGAGGTCCAGCAGCTGCTCCAGCGTCGCGCCGCACTCCACCACCTCGGCCTGCAGCTGCATGACGTCCGTCTGCTGCGCGGCCGCGCCACGGTCCTGCAGATCCAGGCGCAGTGAGGCGAACAGTTCGGGCGTGGTGAACTTGCGCAGGTCATCCAGGTTGGCGGCATCGTTCGCAGCCTGCATGCGGATGAAGATCATCTTGGCGATGCGCTCGAACCCCGCCACATCGAAGTCGGCCGGCAAGGCGGACAACGCGGCGGCCGATGCGCCCGAACCGGCAGCCAGGCCCGCAGCTCCGCCGGCGAACGTCGGCGCGGCAGCGCGGGTCGGATCGACCTGACGGGCCATGTTCTGACCACCGAATGGTGCTCCGGCCCCCGCCAATTGCGGCCCCTGGGCCTTGCGCGCGCCGCCAAAGCGACGAACCAGCCAGCCGATGACCACCATGGCGACCACGGCCAGCAGTGCCATCGTCATGAAGTTGGCCAGTTCTTCACCGAAACCGAAGTGGCTGGCCAGGGCGGCAATGCCCAGGCCCGCAGCCAACCCGGCCACCGGACCCATCCACGAACGTCGACCTGCCTGCCCCGCCGCCTGCTGGGCGGCACCGGGTTGCGGCGCAGCGGCGTTCTGCGGCTGGGCACCCTGCTGCTGCGCGGGCTTGCCGGCTTGATCCGGCGTGGCGGCGGGCTGCTTGGGCGGCATCTGCCGCTGCATGCCGGCCGGACGCCCGCCCCCGAGGCGCTTGGCCTCGGCCTCCAGCGGCGCGATGGCCACACCGGCGCCGGCCACCGCGACCAGCACGGCCGTGAAGCCGTGACGCAGGGTCTTGATCCAGTTCATGTCTGTGCTCCTCATCCTCATCGTGTCAAACAGCGACGACCTCCCGGGCAGCCAAATCCCGACCGAATGCGTCGTCCATCGGATGATGGCGCCTGCAGGCCCCACATTCCACGGCCGACACCTGGCTTTACATCCATTTGCAATACCCGGGCACCGTCGCGCCGATGCAGACGATGATCGCCCCCCGCCTGCGGCGCATCCAGCCGCCCGGCCTCACCCCTTGCCGGCACAGGGCAGGCCGCGGGGGCGCTGGCACGAATTCGGCCACCGAGCGACAATCACGGGTTGCCCTCGATGCCTGCCCCCGGCGTCCGCTCCATGTCTGCCCTGCCGCCTGCCTCCACCCATTCCCACGACAGCGACGAACTGGTCGCGCCCGCCACGAAGGACTTCGTGCCGCCGGCGCTGCCCGTCGCCAAGCCGTTGTCGAGTTACAAGCCTTTCTGGGCCAAGCGTTTCGGCTCCGCGCCTTTCCTGCCGATGAGCCGCGCCGAGATGGACGCGCTCGGCTGGGACAGCTGCGACATCATCCTGGTCACCGGCGACGCCTATGTGGACCACCCCAGCTTCGGCATGGCCGTGATCGGCCGCATGCTGG
>JBGTSH010000288.1:0-14025 GCA_041940405.1 Polyangiaceae bacterium | reverse complement strand
CTATACGCGCATTCTCGCCGCCGAGTCCGATCCCTATCACCGGCGCGTCCTTCGCGTCCTTGTTCTCCTTCGCCGGGACGGGCGAGACGTCGGCGCCCGGCCGTACCTTCTGCAAGCCTTCGACGATGACCTGATCGCCGGCTTTGACGCCGCCTTCGACGAGCCACGCGTCGCCCACCTCGCGCGTCGTCGTGAGCGTTCGCCGCTCGACCTTCTTCTCGGCGGTGACGACGAGCGCAGTCGCGCGACCGCTCGGGTCCCGCGTCACGCCGCGCTGCGGGACCAAGATCGCTGCGGGCGCCGTCCCCTCTTCGAGGCGGGCGCGCACGAACATCCCGGGGAGGAGCTCGCCGCGCGGGTTCGGCACCACGGCGCGAAGCGAGATCGATCCGGTGCTCTGGTCGACGGTCACGTCCGCGAACTGGAGCTTGCCGGCTTCGGGGTAGACGCGGCCGTCTTCGAGGATGATCTTCACGTCCGCTTGGCCGCCGCCGTTCTCGAGCTTGCCGCTCTCGAGATCGCGCTTGAGGCGGAGGACGTCGGCGCTCGACCAGGTGATGTCGACGTACATCGAGTCCATCTGCTGCACGACCGCCATCAGCGTCGCCGTCGACTGCTGGACGTACGCGCCTTCGGTCACCTCGGCGCGGCCGATGCGACCCGAGACGGGCGCCTCGACCTTCGTGTAGTCGAGGTTGATCTTCGCGGTCTTCACCGCAGCCGCCGCGGCCGCGACATCGGCTTCGGCGACGCGCACCTGCGCGACGGCGTTGTCGAGCTCTTGCTTGCTCGCGAGCCCTTCTTTGTTCAGCTGGGTGACGCGCTCCGACTGCACGCGCGCGTTCTTTAGGTTCGCGTCGGCCTTCGCGTACGCGGCGAGCGCGGACTCGTGCGCAGCCTTGTACGGCGCCGGATCGATGACAAACAAGTCATCGCCGGCCTTCACCTCGGAGCCCTCCTCGAAGAGCCGCTTCTGGACGATGCCGTTCACGCGTGCCCGGATCTCGGCGACCCTCAGCGCCGAGAGGCGACCGGGCAGCTCGGTCGCGAGGGTGACCGGCTCCTCCTTCAGGGTGACCACCCCGACCTCGACGGGACCCGGGGCTGCAGTCGCCGCCGCCGACTTCTCCGGGCTGCAGCCGGCGAGCGCCCACGGGAAAGCCAGGGGTAGGAGAGCCACAAACCGGGCACAGCGCGGGATGTTCATCGGGCGGAGGGCGGCGGCCGCGAGCCGGGTGCGAGCGCGCCCGTGCTAGGCTGTCCGGCTTTGAAGGTGTGCCCCGCGAAGGATTGACGGTCAAGACTGAACCGTCCAGTTTAGTGCTCCGATGACGCCAACAACTCCAAGTCCCGTTCCGCAGGTCGAGCGGACCTCCCCCAAGCGCAAGGCGATCCTCGCAGGGGCTCGCGAGGTCTTCTCCGAAGTGGGGTACGAGCGCGCCTGCGTCGATGTCATCGCCGCGCGGGCCTGCGTCTCGAAGGCCACCGTTTACAGCCACTTCGCCGACAAGAGCGCGCTTTTTCTGGCGACCTTTGCAGACGAGACCGACCAGATGAGGGCGGGCTTCATCGCCTGCATGGAGGACACGTCGGGCCCGATCGAGGAGACGCTGCAGCGGATCGGCGAGAAGCTCATGGCCCTGTCGCTCTCGCCGGGCATCGTCGCCCTGTATCGGCACACCTCGACCGAGTGCGCGCGCTTTCCAGAGGTCGGCCAGATGCTCTACGACCGCGGCGCGGGCGCCGTGTACCCCGCGCTCGCCGCGCACCTCGAGCGCTGGGAAGAGAAGGGAGCGCTCGCGCTCGACGACTCGCGCGACGCCGCGATCCAGTTCTCGATGCTCTGCCAGGGCGATCTGTGGTTCCGGGCGCTCATCGGCATCCTGCCGCATCCCGCAGACGACCTCGTCCACCGGAACGTGACGAGCGCCGTGCGCGTGTTCCTGCGCGCGTACGCGCCGCCGAAGTCGAAGCGTCGCTAGAAGAGAGCGCTCTGGGCGATCAGCGCTTGGTGGCCGAGACGCACCCGAGGTTCACCGCGAGCTCGAACGGGCCCTCGGACCAGTACTTGCCGATCGCGTCCTCGACGTAAGCGAGCGCGGGGTCGACCGCATCTCGAGGAAGGCCCAGCGCGGCGGCGACGTCGCGCCCGACGACCAACGAGAGGAGCGGGTGGCTCACGAAGTCCTTGCCGCTGTCGAACGGGACGCTCAAGAGCTCGAGACTGACAGATACGTCATCGAACCCGACACCCTCGAGCTCTTCGGTGAGCGTCTCCGGCGTGGGGCGGCTCTGGCCGGCGATCTCGACGGCTTCGGCGACGCGGGGCGAGTCGCTCTTGAGCGCGTACTCGCGCAGCATGTCGCTGATCTCGGGGTAGGAGCCGCGGAGCGGAATGGCGAGCGCGAGCTGACCGTCCGCGCCGAGCACGCGAAACAGCTCACGGAACAGCCGCTGCCGCTCCGACGGCGGCGTCAGCGGGTGAACGGCGACGGCGTGGGAGAACGCCTTGTCGCCATGCGGGATCGGGATCGCGCTCGAGGAGTCGACCTGGGCCGAGGGCTCGCGCGCGGCGATCGACGTCTCTAGGCTCGAGGCAAGGAGGCCCAGGGTCAGAACCTTTGCCTTGGACGAAAACCTCAGTTTGTCGAGCGCGAGCGAGTGAAAGATCGAGAGGTACTTGGGCAGGACCTGGGCCTCGAGGGCGCCGAGCTCGCTCTCCGAGTACGCCGGCCCGATTGCCCCCGCCATGGTCGCCTTCAGGAGCGCTTGTCCGCGGGAGCGTCGTCGAACTCTTCGTCCGCGCCGGCGAAAATGTCGAGCGCGTCGGTGGCGAGCTCGCCGATCGTGACCTCGGCCGGCTCGTCGTTGTCGTCGGCCATTTCGACGGTGCGCGGATCGTCTTTGAGCGCTTCGAGGTGCTTGGCGAACGCCGGGTCGCCGATCTCGACGCCGACCTCGATCGAGGCGGCGACGGCGTCGGGGTCCTCGTGCTTGAGGAACTGCTCGAGGAGCTTGCCCACGCCGGGCTCGGGCACCTCGGCGATGACGTACGGGAGCTCGGGCAAGGCGGGCGATCCGGCGGGGAGGCGCTTGAGCGCGCGCTCGATGCCACGAGCGACCTCCTTGAAGCGGTCGAACGCGAGACCCTCGAGCTGCTCGCCGGCGGCGGAGCGCGCCTCGGGGAAGTCGGAGGCGATGATGTCGATCAGGAGATCGACAGGACGCGGCCCCTCCATCTCGCCGAGGAGCAAGGCCAACCGTTCGAGCCGCAAAGAAGCCTCGGTCTCGTCGGCCTCTTTCAGGGCCAGCGGGATCGCCCGCTCGATGGCCGCGAGCGCCGCAGCCGGGTCCGCGTCCGAGAGCTCGTCATGCAAACCGCGGACGCGCCGCTCGGCTTCGAAGAGGTTCGAGAGGGTGCGATCGAGGTCGCCCGCGCTTGCCATGGCGCTCGGTATCGCCTCTCTGCCGGTGCCGCAACTGCCACGATGGCAGCCGCGGCCGCCTCACCTTCGAGACTCCGCGACGACGAACCTGAGAATGGCCCGCGCGCGGCTCTCGAGGACTTCGGGCTCGAGCCGGTCGGCGGTGTCGGTCGGCTGGTGATAGTCGCTCGATTCGCCGGAGCTGAAGAAGACGAAGGGCACGCCTTTGAGCTCGAACGGGTAGTGGTCGCCGCGGCCCTTGCTCATGCCCTCGACCTGACCGCGGATCTCCTTGGGCAGGTCCGCGGGGACGACGGCGCGGACGCCCTCTGCCTGGCACGCCTCCTTCACGCGGGCCGCGATCGACGGGTCCTTGTCCGGAACGAGGGCGCCCACGGCCGTCTCGGGGTCGACGTCGGCCAGGATGCCGGCGGCGCGCGCGCCGATCCAGAGGAGAGGCTGATCGACGAGCGTTCGCCCGATCATGTCGACGTTCACCATCATGCTGATCGGTCGCTCGGCGAGCGGCCACGCTGCAACGAAGGCCTTGCTCCCGTGGAGGCCGTGCTCCTCCGCACCGAAGAAGGCTACGATGACAGGTCTGTCAAGCTCTTCCTTCCGCTTGATCAAGGCGCGCGCGACGCCGAGCACCACCGCGGTACCCGACGCGTTGTCCTCGGCGCCGAAGTAGATGCTCCCCTTCCTGTCGACGCCGACGTGGTCGTAGTGCGCGCCGAGGACGATGAAGCCCTGCTTTTCGCTCTTCTTCGGCGCAATGAGGCCGAGGACGTTGGCGCTGTTGCCGCGGCTGTACTTGAACGGAACCGTGCGCGGTCCGAACGCCTCGGGAATGCCGGCGGCATCGAGCTGCTTGGCAAGCCAAGCGCCGGCGCGCGTCTCGTCCTCGGTGCCGGAGCCGCGGCCACGGAAGTCGGCGGCCGCGAGGAACTCGGCGTCCTTGAAGATCGTCTTTGCCGAAAGATCGTCGGGCGGCCGGCCCGAAGCGGATGCGGCCGCCGGCGTGACCGCGCTGGCGCTCGCCGCGGCCGGTCCGGCCGCGCTCGCTGCGGGCGCGGTGCTCTCGACAGGCGCGCTGGAGACTTGTGTTGTCGGCGACCCACCCGTCGAGCAGGCGGTCGCGAGCAAGAGGCTGCCGAGGGCGAGGAGGCGTTTCAGAGCGGTAGCAGTATGCTGAAGAAAGCGACCTCGAGCCGCTCGATAATGCGGGTCCTCCCATTTCACCCCCCCGACCCCCCTCGCTCGCGAGGGGGGAGTGGCGTGTGCTAAGCCGGGGGTGTGCATCCTCTCGTGAAGGGCGCCTCGTTTTGTGCAGCGCTCGCCGCGATCGGCTCTCAGGTCGCCGCGCCCGCGTCGCCCAACAAGGCTGCGCCCACCGCGAGCACGGCCGCCCCGGTCCTTCAAGAGATGCCGTGTCCCCCGCGCCACCTGCCGGAAGGTGACGTGTGCGTTCCGCTCCTCGCGCCCGACGAGCCGCTCTCGCGCGAGAGCGGCGTGATGCGCGAGCGACGATCGAGAGGAAAGGCGTTCGACGTCCTGCCTCGCAGGCCGGACCGGCCCGAGGATCCGCGCGCCTTCAACTATCCGATCCCTTCACCGCCGCTCATCCTCCGCGGGTTCGACGACATGGCGACGCCCCCACCGGCGGCGAGCGGCGGCGCGGAGCTGAGCCCGGTCTCGGTCGAGCTCGCCGCAGAGCGAGGAACGCCGGTCCTCAGCATCGTGCTCTCGGGCCAAGAGGGTAAGTCGCGCGTCGTCGACAGCGGTCGGCTCTTCGGCAACACGGTGATCACGCGACACGACGTCAAAGAGGGCGATCGACCGCGCACCTACCTCCTCGTGTTCGGCCGGCTGGATGCGGCCGGCGCGGACATCAAGGCCGGCGCCGAGCTGAATGAAGGGCAAACCGTCGGGTTCGTCGGAGACAGCGGCAGCCCTGGGCTCGTGCGCCTGTACCTCGAGGCGCGACGCCTGCGCGAGGATGTCTCGCTCGACGGCGTCCCGCTCGCCCGTCTCGTCGACGACGCGCTCGCCGTGCCCACCGATTTGCGCAACGTTCTGCCGGTCGTGCCGGGGAAGATGCCCGACCCGTCGCCGTAGGTGTGCACGGCCGCCGGCCATCTGCTACCTCACGGCGTTCGACTTCTCGTTGGTCTTCGGTTTCGCAGAGCCTTCCCTATGCGCTTGTTCTTCGTTTTGGCGGGTTTGCCGGTGTTCCTTGTGCCCACCGTCGCAGCGGCCGCCACCTATCAGGTCGGCCCCGATAAGCCGTACAAGAGCATCGACGAGATCGTGAGTGACCTCGAGCCGGGCGACATCGTCGAGGTCGACGGTGACGCCACCTATTCGGGCGACATCCACGTCCGGCCCGACAGCTCCGGGACCCCGGACCAGAAGATCACCCTTCGCGGCATCCGAAAGAACGGCAAGCGCCCGGTGATCGAGGGCGGCGCCGAGTGGGGCATCGTCCTTCACGGATCGCACTTCGTCTTCGAGGGCTTCGAGGTCACCGGCGCGAGCAACTTCTGCGTCGTGCACAAAGCCGATGACGTCACCATTCGCGACGTCTTCGTCCACGACTGCCCCAACCACGGGGTCCTCGGCACCGACAGCGAGTCCGGGAGCCTGACGATGGAGTTCGTCGAGGTCGCTCGCTGCGGCAACGACCTCTACGAGCATCAGGTCTACATCGCGACCGACGAGTCGATGTATCCGGGCTCGGTCTTCCGCCTCCAGCATTCGTACATCCACGACGCCAACGGCGGGAACGCCGTGAAGAGCCGGGCCGAGCGCAACGAGATCTACTTCAACTGGATCGAAGGCCCGATGTTTCACGTCCTCGACCTCATCGGGCCCGACGGTCAGGACCCGGGCCTCGCACGCGAGGACAGCGACATCGTCGGCAACGTCCTCATCCAAGAGACCGAGTGGAACATCGGGCGCTTCGGCGGCGACGGGACCGGCGAGACCGGCGGCAGGTACCGATTCGCTTACAACACTGTCATCATGGGTCCGGACGCCACCGCGTTCTGGATCCGCGACGGCATCGAGAGCCTCGCCGTCCACGACAACGTCTTTCTGGCCCAAGGCACGCCGGCGATGCTCACCGACGACGCCGCCTGGACGAGCGGCTCGGCCCAGTGGTCCGGGCAGCGCAACTTCCTCCAGAGTGGGCTCGAGGCGCCCTCGTTCTTCACCGAAACGATCAGCGGCCCGGATCCGATGTTCGTCGACCTGACCGGCGGCAACCTCGTTCCCCTCGATGGCAGCCCGCTGCGCGACGCCGGCATGCCCGGCTCGGGACCGTCGGGCTATGAAGTGCCCGGCGCGCTCGAGCTGCCGACCTTCGTTCCGCCGCCCCGTACCGTCATGGCCGACCTGACCGCGATCCCGCGCCCGGCCGACGGAACCCCGGACGTCGGGGCGTACGAGTACGGCACCAAGGTGACGCCCGGCCCCGATGATCCGAGCAGCGGAACCGACAGCACCGGGGCTGGCTTCTTCGAAGACGGCGGGACCGACGGGGGCGACATCGAAGGCAAGGCGTGCGACTGCGGCGTCGTCGGCTCGCCGTCGCGCCCGACGAGCGCAGCTGCACTAGGCCTGCTCGTGCTCGCCCTCGGCGCCCGCCGGCGTCGGGTTCGGGTCTCTTCCCGCTAGGGCACCGCTGTCAGACCAAGGCCGGCCCGATCTGTGTCAACGCAACGGGCCGGCCGGGAGCCGGACACGAATCTCCCGGAGTTTCTCTGCCGGCGGCGCTGCGCGCGCTTCTTGCTACAGCGGCCGCACTTACCTCTGGGGACCCACATGAAGACTTCCTGGCTCTGCGTACCCGCCGCGCTTCCGCTTATTTTCCTCGTCGCCGGTTGTCCTGAAGAGACCGTCCCCCCGCCCGAAGAGGGCGTGCTCGCTCCGCCTCCAAAGGGCGAGGGCTTTCAGTTCGGGACCGGTGAACAGGCCGTGGGCCCCGGAGAAGAAGTGCAGAACTGCTACTTCTTCCAGGTCAAAGACCTCCTGAAAGAAGGCGGCCTCGATCCCACCAAACCGCTGAATCTGCACCAAGTCCAGATTCACCAGAACGAGGGCTCGCACCACATGAACCTCTTCCGGGTGCGGACCATCAACACCGCAGAAGACGGGCTCGATCCGAACAAGGCGAAGGAGTACCTCGACAAGAACGGCACCGGTCCGTGCTTCAAGTCGACGAACTGGGCCGACTGGCCGCTCATCGCGAACACGCAGATCGACGGCCAGCTCGATTGGACCTTCCCCGACGGCGTCGCGAACAAGCTCGATCCCGAAGAGTGGATCATGCTCCAGTCGCACTTCGTCAACGCCACCACGCAGACCACGCCCGAGGGCTCGGGTCAGGTGTTCATCAACTTCTGGCACCTTCCCGACAACGAGGTCGTGCACGAGATGGGGACGCTCTTCGCGACGAAGCAGTCGATCCGCGTCTGCCAGAGCAACCCGAACCCGACGTTCTCGGGCAGCTGCCAGCTCACCAAGCCCGACAGCGGGCAAACGGTCACCGTCGTCGGCGCCAACGCGCACTTTCACTCGCGCGGCAAAGACTTCCAGATGTACGCGTGGGACGGCCTCGAGCCGACGCAACCGCCGACCGCGCCGTTCTACACGTCGCAGGCGTGGGATGAGCCGCCGATGGAGCGCGGCGACAGCCTCGCGCAGATCCCGGCGGGCGGCGGCGTGTTCTACAACTGTTCGTACCAGTGGCAGGAGCCGCCGGCCGAGCTCGGGTGCGCGGCGCTCGACGAGTTCGATCGCACCGTCAAAGGCACGGCGGAAGAGAACCTCGATTGCTGCTACACGTTCGGGCCGGTCGTCGACAAGAACGAGCACTGCAACATCTTCGTCTACTACTACCCGAAGTCGGCCGAGGGCGACGTCAACTGCAACTGATGTCTCGATCGAGTCTCGTCGGGCTCATTCTCTTCTCGCTGGCCGGCGCTTGTCAGGACGACGACGGATCGACGACGACAGCTTCGTCATCCTCATCCTCGACGGGAGGGTACGAGTGTACGCTCCCGTTCCTCGGCGACCCGACGAAGGAGCCGGAGATCGAGGTCTTCTTTCAAGGCGCCGACACCCAGGATCACGCCTGTGAGCCGGGCGGCCCGATCGACATCATCGAGCCGCCGCAGGGCGGGCGGGTCCTCTTCGTCGGGGTTCGCGCGACGAACATCGATCCGTGCGCCGTCACGCTGACGGGTACGCTCCGCGATCTGTCGAGCACCGCGATCCGCTTCGATACACGCACGCTCAACCTCCGTGACGAGGGCAACGGCTACGGGCGGAGCGCTCCGGGCGACATCGCCGCGTACTCGAACATCCCGGTTTGCCACAACACGTGGACCGATCGAAACATCTATGGCGAACCTTTCACGCTCGAGGTGACGCTCAAGGATCGTCACGGCAAAGAGGTAGAGGAGTCGCTGCAAGTGGTTCCGCGATGCGCCGAGCCGGCGAACGAAGCGCAGTGCCTATGCATCTGCGAGGGCGGCTACCAGCTCGGTGACGCGTGCGGTGGCGGCGGCCCGGGCGGTGGAGGAGGCGGATGAGATCGCTCGCTGGCCTGTCGATCGCGCTCGTCGCGAGCGCCCTTCTTCTCGGCTGCCCCGGCGAGACGGACGGGAGCGGCGGTGCGGGGGGCGACGTGCCCTCGGCGCCGGCGTGGCAAGTCATCTTCGACGAGGGTGCGCTCGACCGGGCGCTTCTCTCTGTTTGGGGAACGAGCTCGAAGAGCGTCTACGTCGCGGGCGGTCCGCTCGGCAACAGCGGCTTCGATGCGCTCGTGATGCGCTTCGACGGCGAGCGCTGGCGAGACCTGAAGCCGGGCGGAACGGCGTCGTTCTGGTGGGTGCACGGCACGAGCGACAACGACGTGTGGTTCGTCGGTGAGTCGGGTCGCATCACGCACTACGACGGCAGCGCGTTCGTCGAGCACGCATCGGGAACGACCGCGACGCTCTGGGGCGTGATGGCGTTCTCGAGCTCCGACGTCTGGGCCGTCGGCGGCACCGTCGGCGCGACCGCGCAGGATCCGAACGACGTCGTCTTGCACTTCGACGGCGCGTCGTGGTCGCCGGTCTCCCTTCCCGGTGCACCGAAGAACCGCGCGCTCTTCAAGGTGTGGGGAACGAGCTCAGACGATCTCTTCGTCGTCGGCGAAGCGGGAATCATCTGGCAGAAGAAGGGCGCCGAGTGGGTCTTCGCGTCGGACCCGCCGCTCGCGACGGGCACCCTCACGACGGTGCACGGCTGCTCAGCTTCGGAGGTGTACGCGGTCGGGACCCGCAACGTGCTCCGCTACGACGGCGCCGCGTGGACCAAGCTCGACCGACCGCTGACGAGCGACGTGAACGGCGTCTTCTGCGGGGAAGAAACCGTCTCCCTTGTGGGTATGGGTGGGCTGAAACAACGGTTCGACGGGACGACCTGGGCCGATGAGTTCAGCGTCCCGCCATACGGCGATCTGCACTCGGTTTGGCGCGACGAAACGGGCGCTCTCTGGGCGGTTGGCGGGGGATTCGTCCTCAAGCCTCAGCCGGGGGTGGAGCGTAACGGGATCGTAACGCGTTACGGGCCGGGGACCGTCACGAGTGTCATCGAGTGACGCTCCGCCGCCTCAGCACCGTGGCATCGAGTGCGTTCTGGTGTGAACAAACCTTCACGAAGTGCCGTCAAAACAGCGCTCTTCGTTGAATCCGGGACAGTGGCTACCGTCTTGCTTACGATGCGGTGTCTACCGCCGCATCGACCAAGGAGATTTCTTCTATGCGTATCGCACCCTTGCTCTTGGGGGCCGCAGGCCTCGCTGCTTCGTTCGGTTTTGCTTCCCAAGCTCAGGCGAGGGGCCTCAGCGAGTGCGGCAACCTCTACTTCGAGGCCGAGGGAAGCGTCAGCTGCGAAGTCTACGTCGACCCGCCGGAGTGCAAGGCTCACTGCGAACCGGTCAGCTTCGAGGCCGAGTGTGCCGCCGAGCTGCAGGTCGATTGCAAAGCAGAGTGCAACCTTCAGGCGGATGTCGAGTGCACTGGAAGCTGTGAAGCATCCTGCTCCGCCGAGTGCAGCGGCGGCGAGTTCGATTGTCAGGCGCATTGCGAAGGCGGCTGTACCGCCGACTGCGACGCGTCGTGCTCGGCTGCCGCCAACAAGGGCGAGTGCCGCGCGTCGTGTGAGGCGAGCTGCCAGGCAGAGTGCAGCGCGAGCTGCAACGTCAACCCGCCCAGCTGCGAGGGCAAGTGCCAGGCGAGCTGCCAAGGCCAGTGCAAGGCCGAGGTGAACATGGACTGCCAGGTCGGCTGCCAGGCCGAAGGCTACGTCGACTGCAAGGCGGAGCTGCAGGGCGGTTGCGAAGCGCAGTGCGACTCGGGTGACGGCGCGGTGTTCTGCGACGGCCAGTACGCGCAGGCGACCAACGTCGACGACTGCGTCGCTGCGATCGAAGCTGCGTTCAACATCGAGGTCGAGGTTTACGGGGACGCCGAGTGCTCGGGCAACACCTGCAAGGCCGAGGCTGGCTGCTCGTGCTCTGCGCCTGGTGGCAACTCCGACACCGACTTCAGCCTGGGCTTCCTGGCGCTCGGTATGGCCGTGGCCGGCCTCGCCGGTGCGCGCCGCGTCGCTCGTCGCAAGTAGCCGTCTCCCCGCTGTAGTTTCACTCCCCTGGCCCCCCTCACTTCGTGAGGGGGGTCGACGTTTTCTCGACGCCGCTCGTGGAAGGCGAAGGGATGCCGGCGGCGTTCCACTTCGCGTGCTAGAAAGGGGCGAATGACGCGGTCCTTCCGCGCGTACGCGGCTGCAGTCTTGGCCGGGATCGTGGGCTGTACGGATCCGGGGCCGGGGCCGGCGATTGCGCCGGGGGAATCGCCTGCGCCTGCGGCGAGCGCGGCGGCGAGCGCCACAGGATCGAGCGCAGGCGCGACAGCATCGGCGATCGTCGAGACGCCGCCTCCGCCTCCGCCCAACCCACCCATCGTGCTCGCGAGCGGCGGGGCCGAAGCGGTCAAGAGTGATAACGGTATTGTCACGAGCGTCGAGGTCAACGCAACGAAAGCAGGCATTCTCGTGCTCGAGTCCGGCGGCAACGCCGTCGACGCAGCGGTCGCCACCGCGTACGCCCTCGCAGTCACACACCCGAGCGCCGGAAACATCGGCGGCGGCGGCTTCATGCTCGTTCGCATGAAGGGTCAGGACACCGTCGCGATCGACTTCCGTGAGACAGGCCCGACGGGCGTGACGACCGAGAAGGTCCTCGCCGAGGTCGCGGCGGGCGGCATGGGTTGGGCATCGACCGCCGTTCCCGGCACCGTCGCCGGTCTCGATCTCGCGCGCGATCGCTTCGGCACGAAGCCGCTCGCCGACCTGCTCAAGCCCGCCATCAAGCTGGCCAAGAAGGGCCACGATCTGAGCCCGCGCGCTGCGCTCTCGCTCAAAGGACAATGGTCCAAGCTCAAGGGCGACAGGACCGCGCGCGCGATCTTCGGCAAGACCAAGGGCAAAGAGCCGCTCGAGGCGGGCGATCGCCTCGTCCAGAGGGATCTCGCCAAGACGCTCGAAGCGATCGCCAAGGACGGAGACGCCGGCTTCTACAAGGGCTGGGTCGCCGACGCGTTCGAAGCCGCGATGAAGAAGAACGGCGGCGACGTCACCAAGGCAGATCTCGCCGCGTACCGCGCGAAGCTTCGCGAGCCGCTCGCGTTTCCGTACCGCGGCTTCACCATCGAGACGATGCCGCCGCCGTCGATGGGTGGGATCGCGATCGCCGAGACCTTGCTCCTGATGGAACGGCTCGGAGCGCACGACGCGCCCGCGGACTCGGCGCGCGCGTATCACCTCTTCGTCGAGTCGGCGAAGCGGGCCTACGCGGATCGGCGCAACGTCGGCGCCGATCCGGACTTCTACGGCGATCGGGTAGCAGCCGGCGCGCCCCTCGCGCTGCTCTCGGGAAGCCACCTGCTCTCGCGCCCGCTGGACGACAAGCGCGCGACGGCGATCAAAGATCTCGCGCCCGAGCTCGTCGAGATGAAGAAAGAGTCGCCCGAGACCACGCACCTCTCGGTCGTCGACAAGGACGGAAACGCCGTCTCGTGCACGGTCACGCTCTCGGCGAGCTTCGGCGCGAAGGTGATCGTCCCCGGGACGGGCGTGCTTCTGTCGAACGCGGTCGGTGCATTCTCTCCCACGGGGCCGAACGACGCGGCGCCCGGCAAGCGAATGGCGAGCTCGATGAGCCCGACGATCGTGAGCCGCGACGGAAAGACGCTCATCGTCATCGGCTCGCCGGGCGGTGACACGATCCCGAACGTCGTGTCGCAAGTGCTCCGTAACCTCATCGACTATCGAATGACGGTCGACGCTGCAGTCAAACGGGGCCGCGTGCACCACCAGCTCGCGCCCGACGCGATCCGCACCGAGACAGGTAGCGAGCCGCCGGACGCGGTCAAGAAGGCCCTCGGCGAAATGGGGCACACCGTCACGCCGAGCTACATCCCGCTGGGCGACGTCAAAGCGATCCTGATCGACGAAAAGACCGGCACGGCCTACGGGTTTGCCGATCGTCGTGAGGGCGGGATCGCACTTGGTGCGGCGAAGCCGAAGAAGTAGAACCACGCGCGATGATTCCGCGTTACACGCCTGCCGATCTGGCAGAGCTCTGGTCGGCTTCGGCGCGCTACGCCACATGGCTCGAGGTCGAGCTCGCCGCGTGCGAAGCGATGGAAGCCGACGGCCGCGTTCCCAAGGGAACGGCGCAATCGATCCGCGACAAGAAGCTCGCCCTCGATCCGGCGCGCATCGAAGAGATCGAGAAGACGACCAAGCACGACGTCATCGCGTTCCTCACCCACGTCGAAGAGCTCGCGGGGCCGCCGGCGCGCTGGCTCCACCTCGGCATGACCTCGAGCGACGTGCTCGATTCCAGCCTCGCGGTGCTCCTCGCGCGGGCGACCGACAAGATCCTCCAGCGGACCGACGAGTACGTCGTCGCGCTCGAGGCGCGGGTTCGCGAGCACGTCGCTACGCCGATGATCGGACGCAGCCACGGCATCCATGCCGAGCCGGTGACCTTCGGCGTGGTGCTCGCCGGTCACCTGGCCGAGGCCAAGCGCGGGCGCGCGCGCGTGCGCGCGGCACGCGAAGAGATTGCGGTCGGCAAGATTGCCGGCGCGGTTGGAACGTACGCTCACGTCTCGCCGGAGATCGAGCGCACCGCGCTGGCGAGCCTGGGCCTCGTGCCCGAGACGGTGAGCACCCAGGTCGTCGCGCGCGATCGGCACGCGGCGCTCTTTTCCAGCTTTGCGCTCCTCGCCGCGGCGATCGAGCGCCTCGCGACCAACGTCCGCCACTGGCAACGCAATGAGGTGGGTGAGGCCGAAGAGAAATTCACCAAGGGGCAGAAGGGCTCGAGCGCGATGCCTCACAAGCGCAACCCGATCCTCAGCGAGAACCTCTGCGGGCTCGCGCGAATCGTGCGCGCAGCGGTCGTCCCCGCGCTCGAGGACGTAGCGCTGTGGCACGAGCGCGACATCTCGCATTCGTCGGTCGAGCGGGTCATCCTCCC
>JBGTSH010000287.1:0-14062 GCA_041940405.1 Polyangiaceae bacterium | reverse complement strand
CACCAAGGCTCGCTTCGTCGCGATGAACGCGGTCCTCTCGGGCGTGGCCGACGTCCGGCAGGCGGTCGACGCCGCCCGCGAGGCACGCCGGTACGAGGGCAAGCGGACGATCCTCTTCATCGACGAGATCCACCGCTTCAACAAGTCGCAGCAGGACGCGCTCTTGCCCCACGTGGAGGACGGCACGTTCACGCTGATCGGCGCCACGACCGAGAATCCCTCGTTCTCGGTGAACGCGCCGCTCCTCTCGCGCTGCAAGGTCTACCGCCTTCGGACGCTCGGTGAGGATGCGATCGCGCGCATCGTCGAGCGGGCGATCGCCAGCCCCGAAGGGCTCGACGGCGCGGTGACCGTCGAAGAAGAGGCGGTGCGCGCGCTGGCGCGCCTCGCGCAGGGCGACGCTCGACGCGCGCTCACCTCGCTCGAGGTCGCCGCCGACGAGGCGATCGCTCGCGGCGATCCGGCGGTGCGCGTCGGCGACGTCGCCGCGCAGAGCGAGCACAAGACGCTGCTCTACGACAAGTCGGGCGAGGAGCACTACAACGTGGTCAGCGCCTTCATCAAGTCGATGCGGGGGAACGATCCCGACGCGGCGATCTACTGGATGATGCGCATGGTCGAGTCGGGCGACGACCCGCTCTTCATCTTGCGACGCATGATCATCTTCGCCTCCGAAGATGTGGGAAATGCAGATCCGCGCGGGCTCGAGCTCGCCGTCGCCGCCGACGCAGCGTTTCGTCGTCTCGGCATGCCCGAGGGCCTCTACGCGATGGCCCACGCGTGCATCTTCCTGGCGACGGCGCCGAAGTCGAACGCGTGCACACGCGCCTTTTACGCGGCCCGCGACGCCGTCAAGAGCGGAGGGGCGCTCGAGGTCCCGATGAAGCTTCGAAACGCGGTGACCGGCCTGATGAAGAAGGAAGGCTACGGCGAGGGATATAGGTACGCGCACGACGAAGAGGGCGGCTACGCCACCGGCGAGACGTACCTCCCGGAGCAGCTCGTCGGCCAGAGCTTCTACGAGCCCACCGAGCGCGGGTACGAGAAGATGATCGGCGAGCGCCTCCGGGCGTGGCGCAACAAGGCCTGAGGAGCGCGGACGCGCGCCTTATCTCCGGACGACCTCGCGACGCACGCGGAGCTTGATCCGGTCGGGCGCACCGCTGGGCATCGGACGCGAGAGCTCGACGATCACGTCCTCGCCGAGCGGTCCGCTGAGACGATCGCGTGCCTGCTCGAGCGTCGTCACTTGCCGGCCCGTGAGCGAGACGAGGATGTCTTCGGGCTCGATGCCGGCGTGCTCGGCTTCACCGCCCTCGGGGACGTCGAGCACCACGACGGTGCCGGACCGTTCGGCGAGGGTGAGCGCCACCGAGCCTGCGCCGCGGAGCTTCTTCGGGTCGTAGCCCTGATCGGGGATGCGGATCTCCACCCGGTCCGTGGTGCGATCGGCGCGAATCGCGACCCCTTCGGTTCGGCCGCGACCGAGCTCCGGACTGTACGCCTCGAGGGTCACGTTTCCTTCGGGGAGGCCGGCGAGCTTGAACCGCCCGTCGGCGTCGGTGATCGCGAGGCGCGAGGGAAGCCTGCCGACCGGAAGGAACGTCGGTACCGCGTCGAGCCCGACACGCGCTCCGACGACGGGCTCGTCGCGATCGTCGAGCACGTGGCCCTCGGCGATCCCCGCGGGTGCCAGATCGATCGCCTCGATCTCGGTCGCGCGGCGCGCATCGCCGGTGAACGCGAAGACGCGCTCGGCGCTCGCGTACCCCTGGTGTCGCGCCACGATGCGGAGGCGTCCGTCTCCCAGATCCGGGATCTCGAAGCTACCGTACTCGTCTGTCCGCGCGTGGAGCGCGCCGGCGACCGTGTGGAGGGTTACGTCCGCGCCCTCGAGCTTCTCGCGCCCCTCGCGTCCGGTCACCGTCCCGCGGAGGACGCTCCCGTCGAGCATGGTGAGCTTGTGCTCGCGCTCGGCGGAGTCGACCGTGTGGGCGGCCGAAGCCTTTCCCGGCTTCTCGAGCACCACGCGGAGCGGCAGCCCGCGTGCGCCCGACACCTCGACCTCACCGTCGTCGTTCGAGAAGAACGTCCGCGCGAGGGACGCTCCGACGTCGAGCGATTGAACCCGCACCTCGACACCGGAGAGGGGAAAGTCGGCGCGATCGACCACGCGGAGGGTGGTCGGCTCGCGCGCCTTCTCGAGGACGATCTCGATGCGCGTCGCGCGCGGCCCGGGCTCGACCTCGACCACGAGACGCGCCGCGATCTCGCCCGGCGACTCGGCGCGTGAGACCGATATCGAAATCTCTTTCGGCACGCTCGCCGCGGCGAAGGTGCCGTCGTCCGCGGTGTACGAGAGCGTTTCGAACGTGCCTTCCAGGGCGGCGATCTCGACGCGAGCGCCGGAGACCGGCGTGCGATCCTCTTCGACCACACGCCCCTCGAGCCGGCCGCCGCGCTGAAGGACGATGTGGACCTCGACCTCTTGCCCCGGCCCCACCTTGAAGACGTCGCTCAGTGTCTCGACGAACTCGGGATGACGGACGAGGAGCTGCACGCGACCGGGTGTCGCAGGGCTCACGCGGAACGTACCGTCCTGGCGGCTGACCCACGGCTCGCCCCCGGCGTCGGGTGCCGAGACGACGTCGCCTGCGCGCGGGATGGGCGGGATCGGTCCCGGCATCACGCCGAGCTCCCCGCGGGGAACCAGCGGCTGCGGCCCCGCGAGGCTGTACGCGAAGAGCGCGTCGCGGAGCCCGGAGCGGTCGGTCGTCTCGTGGATCGGCATGCCGTCGAGATCCGTGCCGATGAGCTCGATCGTCGCGCCGTCGACAGGAAAGCCGCGATCGTCCTTCACGTCGCCCACGATCGCTCCGCCACGCAAGAGGGGGATCGTGACGCTGTCGTCCTCGAGATCCTCGCCGGCGGCGACACGCGGCACGAACCCCTCGGCACGCGCGGTCACCGTCGCGACGCCCTCGCTGATCGGACCGAGCACGACCATCCCGCCCTTGGTCGTCCTTCCCTCGAGCGGGAACGAGCTCAGCCCTTCTTCGACGAGCACCACGTCGGCGCCCTCGACAGGAGGCGGCTCGGGCCGGTCCTCGCGGGGCGGTCCGTCGGTCACCTTCACCGTGACGAAGCGGCCGTCTTCGAGCTGCAGGGTTCGCTCGACCACCTGGCCGCGCGACAGCGGTACTGACAGATCCGTCTTCGAGACCTTGTCCCCGAGGCGCGCCTTGAGATCGTAGACGCCGGTGTAGAGGCCGACGATGTTCGCTTCGCCGGCGGCGTCCGCCTGGGTGGTCCGCGCCGGCCAAATGCCCGGGCCGGAGACCCAGATGTCGGCGTATGGCGCGGGCTCGCCGTCGGTGTCGAGCACCTTGACCAGGAAGCCGCCGAGCCGCTCGAGGCGGATCTCGAGCGCTCCCCCGGGGTAGATCCCGGAGCGCGCGACGGGATCGTAGCCCTCGGCGACGGCGGTGACGTTCCACGGAGGCGGGCCCAACCTGTCGAAGTTGACGCGACCGTCAGCATCGGTCCGCGCGAGGTGGGGGAGCGGGTCGGTCGTGACCACCGCGACTTCGGCGCTCGGGATCGGCGCGCCCGCGTCGTCGACCACGCGAACGGCGAGCGCGCTCGCGGGACGCAGCGCGAGGGTGACCTCTCGCTCGGTGTCGGCGGCGAGCAACGTCCGGGTCGACGCGCGTGTCTGCTGCGCTCCGTAGGCCACGACCCACGCTTCGCCCGCCGGCAGCGAGTCGAAGCGCACCTCGCCCGCGTCATGGAACTTCTCCCCGGCGAAGAACACGCGACCGCCTTCGCCCACCCAAAACACGCGGACGACGGCGCCGGTGTAGGCGCCACCTTCGGCTCCGACGACCCGCACGACCAGCGCCGCGCTGCCCGACGGCGCCGGAGGCGCGGTCACCGCCGGTGGTGCCGACGGATATCGCGCCGGCGTATCGCGAAGCGAGGCGGCGAAGAGCAGACAGATCGCGGCCGCTACGATCGCGATCGCGCGGTCGATCGTTCCGTGGCGCGTCGCCGGCGTCCCCTCCGGTGGCCCCGCCGGAGCCTTCGAGGCGAAGAGCGCGCGAAAGAGCGCGACGATGCGCTGCGACGGCACGAGCACGACGAGTAGCGATCTACCTCAGCGCTACCGCGCGCGCGAGGGCGCCGGCCAGACAAGTTGTCGCGCGCAGGGCGAAGAAACTAGCTCGAACGGCCCTCGACGATCGCGAGCACCTCTTCATCGGTGAGGTTTCGCGGCATCGTCTTGGCTTTTGCCAAAATGGCGTCGACGAGCTCCTTCGACGGCTCGATCTTTCGCTGGCGGAGCCAGTAGTTGACGTTCGAGGCGCCGGACATGAAGCCGATGCAGATCTCTTGCTGGCGCCCGAACATGCCGGCGGGGACGCCCGAGTAGATGCGGTCGGCGAGCCAGGCGTCGCCCTTCTGCTGCGCCTTGATGATCGCCGCGGCGTGCACGCCGGTGGCGGTCCTGAACGCGTCGCGCCCGACGAGCGGATAGTTGATCGCGACGTCCCATCCGACGGCCTCTGCCGCGACGTTGCAGTACTCGAGGAGGTGCGTGAGGTCCTGCTGCTCGAGCATGCCGAGGAGCTTGAGGTTCAGGAGGATGAGCTCCATAGGGGCGTTGCCCACGCGCTCGCCGATGCCGAGCGCGGTGCCATGCACGCGATCGGCGCCCCACTCGAGCGCCCACACGGCGTTGACGAGCGCGAGGCCGCGGTCGTTGTGGCCGTGCCAGTCGACGCCGACCTTGGCTCCCATGCCGGCGCAGACGCTGCGCGTGAAGTTGAGCAGGTTGCGCACGCCGTCGGGCGTCGCGTGACCGACGGTGTCGCAGACGCAGAGGCGCGAGGCGCCGTGATCGATCGCCACCTTGAAGAGCGTCGCGAGCGCTTCGGGGCGCGTGCGCGTCGTGTCCTCGGTCACGTACGCGACCGGCAGCCCCGCTTTGACGGCGACGTCGATCGCCTCGGCAGATCGCTTGGCGATCAGATCGACGTCCCAGTCCTCTGCAAGCTGGCGGATGGGGCTCGAGCCGATGAACGCGTAGACCTCGACCGGGATCCCTGCGCGCTGCGAGATCTCGATCATGGGCGTGATGTCGCTGACCACTGTGCGGCCGGCGCAGGCGACCCCAAGCTTGAGCTTGTTGTCGGTGATCTCGCGGCACATCCTGAGCACGTCGTCGAACGCTCGCTTCGAGCTGCCGGGCAGGCCAATGTCCGCTACATGGATGCCGATCTTCTCCATCAGGTGGAGAAGCTTCAGCTTGTGCTCGATGCCCGGGTCCGTGACGCTCGGGTTCTGGAGGCCGTCGCGAAGCGTTTCGTCGAAAAACGTCACGCCCTCGGGAATGAGCCGGCCCTTTCGTCCGATCTCGTTCCAGTCGTAGATCAGCTCTTGGCTGCGCGTCTCGCCTTCAGAGGACATGACTCAGTATACCCCTTCTGACTGGACGCCGCCGCGTCCGGTGCAATCGATCCGGTCCCTGTAACCAACGACCGCGCAGCTATCTCTTCGACCCCGCTGGGTGCTGGGTCTAGTCTTGGGAGGTCCCTATGTGGCAGTCCCTTCCCGAGTTCGGCACAGCCGTCCTCTACGCCATCCTCGTCGCCGCCGGGTACTCGTTCGCCCTCTCGGTCATCGCCGCGAGCGGCCGTCCGCGTGTCCTCCAATCCGCGAGGTTGGGGGCCTACGGCACGATCGCCCTCGTCGGCGTCGCCGTCCTCACCCTCTGCTACGCGTTCGTGAGCCACGATTACCGGCTCTCGTACGTGTCCCGGTACAGCGACCGGTCGATGAGCACGGTCTTCCAGATCGTGGCGCTCTGGGGCGGCCAAGACGGATCGATGTTGTGGTGGCTGTTCCTGACGTCGATCTTCTCGGGGATCTGCGTTCGCTGGCTCGGCCGGCGGTACCTGGAGCTTCAGCCCTACGTCATCGCCTCCTTGATGGGCGCGCTGATGTTCTACGCGGTCCTGATGATCTTCGCGGTGAACCCGTTCGCCGTGAACCTGGGCGGCGCCCCGATGGACGGGCAAGGGCTGAACTACCAGCTCCGCAACTTCTACATGATCATCCACCCGCCGAGCCTGTACATCGGGTTCACCTCGGCGACGGTGCCGTTCGCGTTCGTCATCGCGGCGCTCATCACCGGCCGCCTCGACGCCGAGTGGATCAACGCGACGCGCAAGTGGATGCTCTTCTCCTGGCTGTTCCTCTCGATCGGAAACGGCCTGGGGATGCTCTGGGCCTACGAGGAGCTCGGTTGGGGCGGCTACTGGGCGTGGGACCCGGTCGAGAACGCTGCGTGTCTGCCCTGGTTCACCGCGAGCGCGTACGTGCACTCGACGATGATCCAAGAGCGCCGCGGCATGCTGAAGGTCTGGAACGTCGTTCTCATCTGCGCGACGTACTTCCTCACGATCTTCGGAACGTTCCTCACACGCAGCGGGCTCATCGCGAGCGTCCACAGCTTTGCGCAGAGCGGCATCGGAGCCTACTTCGCGTGGTACATGGGCCTCATCCTGGCGGGGAGCGTCGCGCTCATCGTCTGGCGGCTACCGCGCCTCCGCGCAGAAGGGTCGCTCGAGAGCCCGCTCTCTCGCGAAGCAGCCTTCGTGCTCAACAACTGGGCGCTCCTCGGGATGTGCGCGTTCATCCTCGTGGCCACGACTTGGCCGCTGCTCAGCGAGTGGCTGCTCGATCAGAAGGCCGCCGTCGGCCCGACGTTCTACAACTTCTGGCTGCCCATCCCCGGCGTCCTCTTGTTCTTGCTCATGGGCGTCGCGCCGCTGGTCGGTTGGCGCAAGACGTCTCCGGAGCTCCTCCGCAAAGGCTTCCGCGCACCGATCGCAGCGTTCTTGGTGATGGTCGCCCTGCACGTCGGCATCGAGTACGTCCTGCCGCTCTCGAGGGGCGTCGCCGACGGGCCGCTCCGATTTCCGCCGGTTGTCGAGATCGCGAACCTCTACGGTCGGCCGGCAGTCGAGCTCTCGCTCGCTACCTTGCCGAGCTGGATCACCTACTGGGTGGGAGCAGGGGTCGCGAAGATCAACGGCGTCTTGCCGCTGGTCGTCTCGGGTCTCTGCGCCTTCAACCTCGCGGTCATCGTTCAAGAGTTCGCGCGTGGCGTCCGCGCCAGGCAGCGCTCGGCCGAAGAGCGCAAAGAGCGCGAGAGCCTCCTCACCTCGCTCTACCTCCTCGTGGCGAAGTCGCGCCGCCGCTACGGCGGGTACATCGTCCACGTCGGCATCATCTGCATGTACCTCGGCTTCTCGGGTCGATCGTGGGCCACCGACAAAGAGGCCACGCTCGTGCCCGGTGAGTCGGTGCGCGTCGATGAGGCCTACGAGGTGGTCTACCAAGGCATCCGTCGCGAGAGCGATCCCGAGAAGATGGCGATCATCGCGACGGTCGACATCTACGAATACGGGAAGCACACGGGCACGCTCACGCCCTCGAAGTTCATCTACAAGTCGATGCCCGGTCAGCCCTCGACGGAGATCGCTCTCCACATCACGCCGCGCGACGATCTCTATGCGACCTTGACCTCGGCCAACCCGCAGAACAAGACGGGGACCTTCCGCCTGCACGTCAACCCGCTCGTCATCTACATCTGGATCGGCTTCATCATCCTGATCCTCGGTGCGGTGATCTCGCTCTGGCCGGATCTCCAAGAGCAAGAGGTCAGGGCCTTCAGCTATGTGCGGGCCGCGGCCGGTGTGGCGACGATGCTGATGTTCTCGGTCATGCTCGCGTCCACGGCGTCGCTGGCGTACCGTGCGCGCACCGCGCGGCAAGGCCCAGCCGAGCCGCACGTCACCGACGCCGCATGGCTGTCGGATGCCTCCCCATGACGCTCCGCGCCCGAGCCTGGTTCAGAATCGCCCTCTTCGTCGTCGCCGCGGTCCTCGCGACGCCCGCCATCTTCTTGCGCGAAGCGGTCGGTCAGGCGCACGTCGACAAGGGCGGCACCGTCGGTATCCAGAACGAGACCGAGCGAAACCTGTTCTTTTCGCTCATCTGCATGTGCGGCTGCCCGCGCGAGACGCTCGGGACGTGCACCTGCGACTACTCGGGCGAGCGCCGGAGCGAGCTCCGCGAGATGCTCGAGCAGGGCATGGGGATCGACGCGATCCAGAAGGCCTACGAGAAGAAGTTCGGCACGCAGGCGCTCGCCGTACCGCCCAACCGCGGCGCCAACCCGCTGATGTGGATCGTGCCGCTGGTCGCGCTGATCGCCGGCGCGTTCGGCGTCGTGCGTCTTCTCCGTCGCTGGTCCGCTACCGGGGCCGAGCCGAAGCCTGCCGGGCGTCCCACGACCCAGGCCGAGGAAGAGGCGTACGACAAGCGGCTCGACGACGAGCTTCGCGACCTGGACAAGGAGTGACGATGGCCACGTCCGAGGACAGCGGCGGCTCGCGCTTCACGAGGTGGATCGGCGTCCTCGCGCTCGCCGCCATCGGCCTCGGCTACGCGGGCTACCGGTTCGGCGCCCCGGGCGTCGTGCTCGGCTACACGGCGCTCGCGATCATCGCGGCCATCGCCGCTTTTTGGGGGAGTCTCCGTACGCTCCTCGGCGAGACCAAGCTGAGCGGCGCCGACGCGTACGCGCTCGGCGCGCCCCGCGTAGAAGAGGAACAGAAGCGCGCCGTGCTCCGAGCGCTCAAGGATCTCGAGTTCGAGCGCTCGGTCGGAAAGATCAGCGAAGAGGACTACAAGATCCTCGTCGCCGGGTACCGCAGAGAGGCAAAGCGCCTGCTCCGCCTCCTCGATGAAGCGTCTGTCGAGCAGCGCGCACGCGCCGAAGCGATCGTGAGCGCTCGCCTCGCCGAGCTCCGGGTCGAGCGCCGCGCTCCGATGCCCGATGCTTCCGAGGTCGAGCCTCCGGCCGAGAACGTCGCGGTCGAAGAAGAAAAGGCCGAAGAAGACAAGACCGAAGAAGCCAAAGCAGAAGAGGCGAAGGCCGAGGAAGAAAAGGCCGAAGAAGACAAGGTCGAGGAAGCGAAGACCGAAGAAGACAAGGCCGACGACAAAGCAGAAGACAAGGCGAAGGGCGACGACGGTGCATAGACGCGCCTTCCTCTGCGCGACCCTCGCCGCTTCGGTGGCGGCGCCAACGATCGCGCTCGCGCAGCAGCCGCAGAACCCCCACGGAGGAGGCGGAAGGCCGCGTGGCCAGGGCGGCTACGAGCCACCCGAGGACGTCGTCGCGCCGAGCCCCGAGATTCCCGCGGGAACGATCGTCGTTCGCATCCTCGACGCAGAGGACAAGCCGCTCCCGAGCACCGACGTAACGCTCGAAATCCTGCACCAGAGCGTGGCCCTCGGTGACACGAGGGAGTCGAAGTCGGGCACCACGAACGATGACGGCTTCGTTCAGTTCGACGGCCTCAGGGTCGGCTCCGGCCACGTCTACAAAGTCAAAGCCGCAAACCAGGGCGCGACGTTTCAGAGCACGCCGTTCGGTCTGAACCGAGAAGGTTCGGGTGTCGCGGTGGTCCTCCACGTGTTCGAGGCGTCGGCGAACATGGACGACTCCCTGATCTTCACGCCCGACGCTCGCGTCTTCCTGTCGCTCAAGGATGACGTGATCGTCGTGCAGTACGAGGCGTTGATCGCGAACCCCAGCCCCGTGGCTTGGATCGCCGACCACCCGATCGTCATGCCGCCCGAGTACAAAGCCTTCACGGGTGAGGATGACGCCGCACCGGCGACGATCGCGGGTGAGCACTCGGTCACGATCAAGGGGACGGTACCGCCGGGCGGAGCGGTGATTCGGTTTCGGTTCCACGTGCCGCATCACAACGACAGCGACATCGCCATTCCAATCGCGCTCCCGCCGAACACGACCCGCGTCCTCATCGCCGCCGAAGCATCGAAGAAGATGGGCCTCACCGCGGACGGCTTCCCGAAAGAGGCGGAGCGGGTTCGCGACCGCGGCCGCACCATGCTCAAGCTCGAGAAGCAGTGGACGCCGCGCGATGGAAAGAACTTCATCGCCAAGGTGAACATCAAGCTCACGGGCCTGCCCACGCGCGGGATCTTTCCCTGGGTGGCGGCGAGTCTCGCGGGCGCAGCGGCGGTGGGCGCCGTGGGCTACGCCTGGTCGCGGCGGAACAAGCCGGCGGCGCTCACCAACGAATCGCGTGAGGATCTGCTCGAGGCGAAAGAGGCGATGCTCGAGGAGATCGTCGCGCTCGAGCGCGCTCATGCCCGCGGTGAGGTAGGTCCGCGCGCCTACGAACGAGTGAGGCGGGCGATGCTCGACGCGCTCGCGCGCATCGTCGACCAGCTCGAGGGCAGCCCGGCCCCTTCGCCGGTGACCGGCGCGCCGAAGCCCGCGCCCGCACTCGGCGCGAAGCCGAAGGACGAGACCCCGGACGATCTCGGCTGGGAGGCGCAGGACGACAAGGGCCCGGCGAACGATACGAAGAAGCAGGCGATCGTCGCCAAGCCGAGGCTCAAGAAGAAGAAGCGGCCTGCATCGACCGAGGGCGCCGACAAACCGGCCAAGAAGCGGGATGAAGGAGAGCAAGACGCATGACCTCCCGCCGCTATGCGCGTCTCGCGTTCCCCGATCCGAACTACGTCGAGCTCAGCTCCGGATCGGCCCACGTCCTCAGCCGCGCGCCGTGGCTCGGCGGAGCGCCGACGGGCGAGATCCTCCAGGGCTACGACGACGCCGGGCGCGGTGAGCGGCCGCGCCTCGCGCCGGTCGAGCCGCGAAAGATCCTTTGTGTCGGGCGCAACTACAAGGCCCACGCCAAGGAGCTCGGCAACGAAGTGCCGGCGGAGCCGATGCTGTTCTACAAGCCCACGACCGCGCTGCTCGATCCTGGCGGTACTGTCATGCTCCCGCCGGCGTCGATCTCGTCGCGCGTCGAGCACGAGGCCGAGCTCGCGCTGGTGATCGGAAATCGCCTCCGCCGCGCGGGCGAGGACGAGGCGCGCGCTGCGATCTTCGGCCTGACGCTCGCTTGCGACGTCACGGCGCGCGACCTCCAGAAGAAGGACGGCCAGTGGTGGCGCGCGAAGGGCATGGACACCTTCTGCCCGGTCGGTCCGGTGGTCGTCACCGGCCTCGATCCCCATGCGCTGTCGATCAGCTGCCGAGTGCGCGGCGAGACGCGCCAGTCGGGCAAGACCAGCGACATGATCTTCTCCGTCGCCCGCGTCCTCTCCTACGTGAGCGAGACCATCACGCTCGAGCCGGGGGATCTCGTCCTGACCGGCACGCCAGAAGGCGTCGGGCCGCTCGCCGACGGCGACACGCTCGAAATCGAGGTGCCGGAGATCGGCGTGCTCTCGGTGTCCGTCGGCGCATGAACCGCTCTCGACCATGAAGAAGAGGCGCTGGGCGATCGGCGCTGGCGTCGTCGCCGTGGCCGTCGCAGCGGTCTGGATTGCATCCAGGTTCGGCGTCGAGCCCTCGTCTCGATGCCCCGATGGCGCCGTTGCCATCGGACCCCGATGCTGTTTCGAAGGGCAGACGCTCGATGGTGGCGTGTGCACCGGCAAGCCTGTGCGCTGTCCCGAACACATGAGGCGGCACGCGGGTGACGTCGACTGCGGGACCGACTCCACCGGTCGCATTCGTGTCGACGGCGGGAGCCTCCAAACGGCGATGGTCGATTGGGAGGCAGCGGGCCGCACCGAGCCTCCGCGCGGACGCGTGGAGACGTTCCTCATCGACAAGTACGAGGTGACCGAGGCAAGGTGGGCAGGTTGCGCAAGGGGTCGGATGTGCCCCGATCTTCCTTCGAGCGACGAGCGATTGCTCCCTGTCCGCAACGTCTCCGTCGCCGCCGCCGAAGGCTTCTGCAGATTCGTCGGGGGCCACCTGCCGACCCCCGAGCAGCATGCGTTCGCCGGAGCGAGCGCAGAAGGATGGCGGTACCCCTGGGGCAACACCGGCGCTGTCTGCAGGCGAGCGGCGTTCGGGCTCGAGAGCGGTCCGTGTGCGGAGGGGGCCAAGGGGCCCGATGCGGTCGCCATGCGACCCGATGGCGCTACCCCAACAGGCGTTCACGATCTTGCCGGAAACGTGGCCGAGTGGACCGTCGATGCCAGCGGAAAGGCCTGGATTCGTGGCGGATCGTACAAGTCGACAAGCGCAGCTGCCCTCCGGACATGGAGCCTTACCCCCTCGAACGGGGAGCCCGCCGAGGACGTCGGCTTCCGGTGCGCCTATTCGTTCGAGGGAGGGCGCCCGAAGTAGCGGGCTACGCCGCGCTCCCTGTATGTTGATCGGCCCCCTAATGGCCGTCGCCCTCCTCTCCATTGGCACCGAGCTCACGCGAGGAGAAATCGTCGATAGCAACGCCGCATGGCTCGCGGCGACGCTTACCGAAGAAGGCTTCGAGGTCGCGTGTGCGATCGTCGTGCCCGACGATCCCGAGCGCATCGTCGCGACCCTCAAGCGCCTCGGCGAAGAGCAACGCATCGTGGTCGTCTCCGGCGGTCTGGGTCCGACGAGCGACGATTTCACGTCTGCCTGCGTCGCGCGCGCCGCGAACGTCGATCTCGTCCTCGACGACGGCGCGCTCGCTTCGATCCGCCGCCGCGTCGAGTCGCGCGGCCGCGTCGTCACCAAACATCACGAGAAGCAGGCCGAGATCCCGCGCGGCGCCGAGATCCTGCCCAACGCCGACGGCACGGCCCCCGGATACTCACTGGCGATCGGCTCGGCGACGATGTTCTTTTTGCCCGGCGTGCCGCGCGAGATGAAGCGCATGGTCAAGGAGCAGGTTCTTCCCAGGATCCGTCCGACGGCCCCGAACGACACGTACGTCGTGCGGCTCCGGACCTTCGGGTTGCCCGAGTCCACCGCTGCGCAGCTCCTCGAAGGGATCGAGCTCGACTCGATCTCGCTCGCGTACCGCGTTCACTTCCCCGAGCTCGACGTGAAGGTCCAGGCGCGCGGCGCGAACCTCGCGGCTGCGCGCGAGCTCGCGACGCAAGCCGCCCACGTGGTCCGAGAGCGGCTGGGCGACGTTGTCTACGGCGAAGGCGACGAGTCGCTCCCGTCGATCACCGGGCGCGCGCTCCGCCTTCGGGGTTGGCGCCTCGCCCTGGCCGAATCGTGCACCGGCGGCTTGGTCTCGCACCTTCTGACGAGCTACCCGGGCGCGAGCGATTTTCTCATCGGATCGGCCGTCGTCTACGCGAACAGCGCCAAGACCCGGATGCTCGGAGTGAGCGAAGACACGCTCCGCGGCCACGGCGCCGTCAGCGCCGAGGTCGCCGGCGAAATGGCGCAGGGCGCCCGACGGCTCTGTGAGGTCGACGTCGGCCTCGGAGTCACCGGCATCGCCGGTCCGGCGGGCGGCACTTCGTCGAAGCCTGTCGGCCTCGTCTACTGGGCCGTCTCCCACCCCGGCGGCACGTTGGTCCAAGAGCGCGTCTTCCGCGGGGACCGCAACGAGATCCAGATCCACGCCGCGTACAGCGCGCTGGATCTGTTGCGACGCACGGCGAGCGGGCTCCCGGTGGGTGGTGAGCCACCGATGAGCCAGCGCCCGCCGCTCCGCTAGGTCGTCACACGACCTCCACCTTCTCGAACTTGAGCCGGTCGCCGGCGCGATCGACCTTCACCGTATCGCCGGCGCCGTACTCGCCGCCGAGGACGCCCTTGGCGAGCTCGTCTTCGACGTGCTTCTGGATCGCCCGCTTGAGCGGACGCGCGCCGTATTGCGGATCCCAACCTGCCTCGACCAGGAACTGCAGCGCGGCAGGCGTGAAGTCGAGGGCGATGCCGCGCCTGGCGACGCGCTGCTTGAGCCGCTCGACCTGGATGCCGACGATCTTGTTCATCTGCTCGCGGCCGAGGCGGCGGAACACGACGATGTCATCGAGCCGGTTCAGGAACTCGGGACGGAAGTGCATCCGCACGTCGTTCAGCACCGCTTCGCGGACACGCTCGCCCTTCTGCTCTTCGGTGAGGCCCCGGTCCTCTTCGATCGCACCCGCCTGCGCCGAGCCGACGTTCGACGTGAGGATGAGCACCGTGTTCTTGAAG